>NZ_CP044127.1:0-300000 GCF_016864575.1 Rhizobium sp. BG4 | reverse complement strand
GTTGGGCTTCGAAACCTTTACCGGCTTAGGCTTCGGGAGCGATTTGCCCTCGGCCTTGGCCTTTACGAGCGCGGCTAGCGCAGTCTCATATCGGTCGTCAGTCTTGCCGGGATCGAAATCGCCAATTTTGGTTCCGATAATGTGTTTGGCCAAGTCGAGCATCTCCCCTTCGACCTTCACCTTCGCAACGTCCTTAAACGCTTCTTCAGAAGGTCGGACTTCATAGTCAAAATTCAGGGTAGTGGCGATCAACCCGCTTCCGTGCGGCCGAATTAACACGGTTCGCATGCGTCGGAACAAGACCGTCCTCGCGATCGCAGTGGAATTGGTCTTACTTAGTGCGTCTCGAATGCTGGTGAAAGCATCGTTTGCTTCCTCATCCGCCGGGACGAGGAAGTACGGTCTGTCGAAGTACACATCATCGACGTCGCCGCACGGAATGAAGGCCTCGGCTTCGAGCATCTTGTCCGATTCCGGCATCACTGCCGCAACTTCCTCCGGGTCGATCATAATGTACTCACCGTTCCCGGTCTCGAAACCTTTGACCTGCTGGTCACGTTCGACGACTTCTTCGGTTTCGCTGTCAATGAGCTCGCGCTTCAAGCGGTTGCCCGTCTTTCCATTGAGCATGTGGAAACTTATACGTTCCGAGGTCGACGCTGCCGTGTATAGTCCTACTGCGCAAGTCAGCTCGCCAACTTTGAGATGGCCTTTCCATTGAGCACGATGCGCAGTCATGTCGTTCTCCTGTTGATCCAGCTAAATCGTTCTATCGGTCTAGTTGTTCCGACCGCAGTGTGGCCATCTGCGCTCCTTTTCTTTATAACGTCGCAAGTCGGGAAAAGATCGGATTGGAACAAGTCGGTCCGATAATTGGCCTGCTTGGCCGGGCGCATGATGAGCATCTCTTCCTCGCGCACTGTTGCGCGGCATAATCCCATTCAAATTTACTATCCATTGAGCACCGTACGATGCGTCGGCCCGGTGTTGTTTCGGGATCAACTCCCCCGCGATATTGGCTGCCTGCGTGACGTCGACGATGACGTCGCGGCCTGGTCGTGCCAATCTTTGCCTCTGACCGAACCAGACTTCGTCGTCAAACGTGCCGACGTCAGCTTCGCAATTGATGGCCTTCGCGATGACGCTCCACCGCCCTGGGTGCGCGAGGCAGGGCATGCATATGAGCTGATCGAAAGCGATGCTGTCCCGTACGTCCGGTTGAAAAACGCCAAGGATCTTTTGCGCTACGCACGGCACGAAGCCGCATTGTCGGATCGCATCCGATTGCTCGCGGCTCTGGATGAGCATTCAAGCCTAACCGTTGCGGAAGCGCTGATGGTATTCCGTGAGACGATCCCGTCGCGGGCTTAGCCTCGCTCTTCTTATAGCGCTTCATCACCTGGATCTGGACGACAGGTTTATTGGACTGGAAACGATAGTCGCCGTGAACCCCGGTAATTCATTAACACGATCGCAAATTACAGCGCCGCAATCGCGGTGGAGGGATAACTATGCCTATCGATCTCGCAGATTTGGCCATTACGTGGTCGGTCAAGAAGTTCGCACACTACCTTTGCATTTGATCGCTCCCTTGAACGCTCCCCAAGCTTCAAACTGGAAGGCGGCCCGCTGTTTGAGCAGCGCCAGCGCAGGTTCAACTCTCTGGAACCGAGTCGGAAGGGCGGGCTGGTCTGGAATACGTTTGCGGCGCGGCCGTGATCTGATCGGCGCATCGTCGTCTTTAAGGAGCGGCTTTGATTTCGGCGGCTTGCTCATCCTGCTTTATCGCGAGCACCTAGCGGTTGCTGAAAGCTTGGCGTGCGGGAACTTAGTTCTCAGATGATACTTCTATTCCTATCGAAGGAGGACGAAAATGTCAGGAAGCAAAAACAATGAACCGCACCGGGTTTGCCGGAGGCCATTTCGTTTAAGTTATGCGGCCACGGCCGGTGCGTCCAGCATGGCGTAATATCGTTCTTCGGCTTCGGCTGGCGGTATGTTGCCGATGGGCTCCAGAAGGCGACGGTTGTTGAACCAATCTACCCATTCCAGCGTGGCGAACTCCACGGCTTCGAAGTTTCGCCACGGTCCTCGCCGATGGATGACCTCGGCCTTGTAAAGACCATTGACCGTTTCAGCGAGAGCGTTGTCATAGGAATCTCCAACACTCCCGACCGACGGCTCGATGCCCGCTTCCGCCAGCCGTTCGGAATAGCGAATGGACACATATTGCGATCCGCGGTCGGAATGGTGAATCAGTCCTCCACGGTGGACGGGTCGCCGATCATGAAGTGCCTGGTCGAGGGCATCGAGCACAAAGCCCGCGTGGGCAGTCCGGCTTGCCCGCCAACCGACGATCCGGCGGGCGAAGGCATCAATGACGAAGGCCACGTAAACGAAGCCCTGCCAAGTCGCGACATAGGTGAAATCGGATAACCACAGCATGTTCGGCGCGGGAGCGTAGAACTGCCGGTTCACCCGATCGAGTGGACATGGCGCGGTCTTGTCACTGACCGTCGTGCGGATCGGTTTGCCGCGAATTATGCCCTGCAGCCCCATTGCCCTCATAAGCCGAGCGACTGTGCAGCGAGCGATGTCGAAGCCCTCCCGCTGCAATTGCCGCCAGACCTTGCGCACGCCATAGACCTGGAAGTTCTCGTTGAACACCCGGCGTATCTCGACCTTCATGGCAATGTCGCGTCGAGCGCGGGCCGACAGACGGTCTACGTCCGTGCGCTTGGCGATGACCTCATAATAGGTGGACGGGGCAATCGGCAAAAGCCTGCAGATCGGCTCGACCCCGAACACGCCACGGTGTTCGTCAATGAACGAGATCATCGTTTGAAGGGGCGGTCGAGCTCCGCCATCGCGAAATAAGCAGACGCCTTGCGCAAAATCTCGTTGGCCTGACGAAGCTCGCGGTTCTCCCGCTCAAGAGCCTTCATCTTCTCGGCCGCGTCGCTCGGCAAGCCTGCTCGTTTGCCGCTGTCGACCTCGGTCTTCTTCACCCATTCATGCAGCGTGGCTGGCGAGCAACCGATCTTGCCCGCAATAGATGAAACGGCAGCCCACCGCGACGGGTGGTCAGCCTCGTGATCAAGCACCATACGGATGGCGCGTTGGCGGACTTCAGGTGAAAACTTGTTCGTTGTCTTGCTCATATCGGCTCCACTCTCTCAGAAGTTGGAGCCTCCGGCAAACCCGGTGCGGTTCACAAAACCGTGACCGCAACCTTTGAAACGCGCGAAGCAGCGGACCTCGCGGTCGAGCATCTGGTGCAAAAGATCGGTATCGAGCGGACAGATGTGTTTGTTCAAGCCGCCGGTCGTCAGAATTCCTCGGGTGTTGAGGCCAGTGGTGGTGATGCTTCGTCCGCAAATGAAGATGGACGAGAAGACGCTACACTTAGTGGCGAGATCGAAGTCTCAGCGGACGTAGCTGATGATAAGATCACGACGCTCCATCGGACGTTTGGCGATCTAGGGGCGCTGCGTGTCACCGCCAAGTAATGTCGAAGCGCTGAAGATTCGAACGCGTCGTTGAATGGAGTAGGTCATGAGCAAGGACCTGAAGAAGGGCGACCATGTCGTCTGGAAAACCAGCCAGGGTGAGACGACTGGGACCGTCGTCAAGAAGCAGACCAGCCCTACAAAAATCAAAGGTCACCAGATAAAAGCGTCCCGATCAGACCCGCAGGTCATCGTCGAGAGTTCGAAGACCGGAGCAAAAGCAGCTCATAAACCGAGCGCGCTCAAGAAGAAATCTTAATTCGAGTGGGGCGAGCTTACCGTTTCCTATCGCAGCGCGATCTAGCAGCGCAATCTCAGGCTTGAAGTAGAGTGTGACGACGGCGCCTGGTTCGGATCGGTCAGTGCAGGGTAGGTCTATTGCTCAAGCCGATGGAAAGTTTGGGGTGTATGCGCGAGCCCACCATCGTCAGTTGCTCGAACGCGTACTCCGCTATCGGCGCGATTGTTCTGCAAGGACCCGCTTCCCGTCTTCAGTCAAAATGAGAGTCGGTTCGCCGTTGAACGCAACCTCCCTCAGGAGAGATTTCTGCTCGAGTGCAGCGATGGCGCCTGACGGGATCCGCTTGTTGCCAACGAGCCAACCTCTATTTGACCGGTACTGACGGCGAAATCTCGCGATAGCCCCCAGGTTGTCGATAGCAGTTTTCGAAATGGACCCACCGTTTGACATGAGAAGGCTCCCAATTGAAGTTCTCTTTCTGTTCATGTGCGCATTCGAGTCATTGCTTTCAAGTGGCCGGTTATGGACGCGCATCGAACCACCGGCCGTGGAACCCTGTGAGCTCGCAAATGTTTGAGAGTACCGCGACATGCGCATGGCCGCCTCCTGCGTGAGCCTCGCTGCAGGTCGTCCAGACCAGAGCCCTCGGACCGCCACAGGACGACCGCTTTGAAATCAACCGGCTGCGGCCTTGTGGAAAGGCCGCTTTCTGCATAGGTCAGTCAAATCGACTTCTCCTCGAAAGTGGCCAGAGCGAACAATGATCCTCACCCTTGACGCCGTTCGCAAATCATACCCATCCACTGAAGGGCCAATCGAGATCCTGAAAGGGATCAACCTTAGTGTATCGGCCCGTGAGAGCGTCGCTCTTACAGGAGAGTCTGGAAGCGGCAAAAGTACGCTCCTTCATCTGGCAGGCGGTCTCGATCGGGCAGACAGTGGCTCTGTTGTCATGGACGGCGACGATCTGAGCACATTCTCCGAGGACCAGCGGGCCCGATATCGAAGAACCAAGGTCGGCCTTGTATTTCAGCAGTTCAATCTCATTCCGTCCTTGACGGTCGCTGCAAATATATCCTTCCACGCGAAACTGGCGAAGCGACACGACAGCGTCTGGGAAAGGAAGCTGATCGAGGCCCTGGGATTGGAGCAGTACACTACCCGATACCCGGAACAGTTATCTGGAGGACAACAACAGCGCGTTGCGATAGGCCGAACCCTCGCTGCCAAGCCTCGGCTTATCCTTGCCGATGAACCGACCGGCAATCTGGACGAACAAACCGGTGACGCCGTACTTGATTTGATGCTTGATCTGGCGGGAAGCGCTGGATCGGCGCTGCTGCTTGTCACGCATTCGACCCGTTTAGCGGCTCGACTGGATCGTACCGTACTCCTTCGAGGCGGGAAGATTGCCGAATGAGCGTTCAAGCTTTCAGCGCCCTCCTGTCCCACTGGCGTCGGAAACCCTTGCAGCTCCTGACGCTGGTGATGGGTATCGCGCTCGCAACGGCACTGTGGTCCGGTGTGCAAGCGATCAATACCGAGGCAAGGGCAAGTTATGCTCGGGCGGCTTCGGTCTTAGAGCAGGGAGCGCTAGCGCAAATCGTGGCTAACGACGGCACCGGCATCTCCACGGAGATCTATGGGAAGATTCGGCGCTCAGGTCTCAAAGTCTCGCCGGTTATTGAAGGGATAGTGCGCCTTGAGACAGCCCGCATCCGGTTAATCGGCATAGACCCTTTGACCATGCCCCGAGATAGCCAAACGGTCGCCATTGAGAGCGGAAGCGAGCTCACGAGCTTCTTCGATCCGCGCGGGCAGCTTTTGGTGTCCAGCACCACAGCTGAACAGCTCCGTGGCAATACGGATATGAAAGTCCGGATTGACGCGAACGTGCCGGAGGGCGCAGCCTTCGTGGACATCGCTGTCGCAGATCGACTCTTGGACAAGCGCGGTCGGATCGATCGTCTCGTTGTTGCCCCGGAGCAAAGTCTAGCTGCCAGTTCCCTTGGCCAGTTCTCACCCGCGCTCGTTGTCCGCAGACCGGCGGAGCAACCGGATGTCGCGCGATTGACTGATAGTTTCCATCTGAACCTAACCGCTTTTGGTTTCTTGTCCTTTGTCGTCGGTCTTTTCATCGTCTACTCGGCAACAGGTCTTACGTTCGAGCAACGACGCGGCACATTTCGAGATCCCTTGGGATCTCTCTCCGTCAACTGACAGCGATGCTCGTTGTTGAGCTTTCGATGCTCGCTCTGGCATCTGGCGTGATCGGGGTCATACTGGGCTACGTGATTGCGTCGATTCTCATGCCGGGTGTCGCGGCCACCCTTCGAGGACTTTACGGGGCCAATGTCTCCGGGTCGCTCTCGATCCGCCCGGAGTGGTGGCTTGCTGGACTGGGTATAGCGCTTGCTGGGGCGGCGATTTCTTCCGCTCAAAGCCTCTACAGGGTCTGGAAGCTCCCAATTCTCGCCGCGGCGCAACCGCGAGCTTGGGCACGGGCGTCTGCGCGAGGACTGATGATCCAAGCAGGGGTTGGGGGATACTTCTGTCACTTGCTGGCGCTTTAGCGCTGACCGCATCGGGCCTGGTGGCTGGTTTCGCGGTGTCAGGGTGCCTGTTGCTGGGCGCAGCACTCATGCTTCCGTCAGTTTTAGCAGCCGTATTGATCGGCATGCAGCGTTTGTCACGCAGCGCCATGACCGAATGGTTCTGGGCTGACACGCGTATTCAACTTCCCGGGTTGTCGCTGGCTTTGATGGCACTTTTGCTGGCGCTGTCGGCTAACATCGGCGTTGGCACCATGGTTTCCAGTTTCCGGCTGACGTTTACCGGGTGGCTCGATCAACGTCTCGCCGCCGAGCTTTACGTCACCGCCAAGGATGAAGACGAAGCGACGAGGTTGCGGGCTTGGCTTCCCTCGCACTCGACCTCCGTCCTGCCAATCTGGAGCACTGAGGGCGATGTTGCAGGGGAGCAGATTCAGGTCTTTGGGGTCGCGGACGACCCGACCTACCACGAGCATTGGCCGCTGATCGCATCACAGGTTGGCGTCTGGGACACGATCGCAAAAGGTGAGGGTGCCCTCGTCAACGAGCAGATGTGGCGGGGCGGTGCGGCGAAATTAGGTGACGCACTAGCCATGCCCGGCGGCTGGAATGCAAAAGTCGTCGGAGTCTTCTCTGACTATGGAAACCCAAACGGGCAGGTCATCATCGGGATTGACGCTTTGACTGCTCCTTACCCGCAGGTCGCCAAGCTCCGATATGGCGTGCGTGTTTCTCCTAATAAATCGGGTGATCTGAAGCGACAATTGATCGAGGACTTCGGCCTCCCGGAGACTGCTGTCGTAGATCAAGCCGCGTTGAAGAGGCAATCGCGAGCGATTTTCGACCAGACATTCAAGGTTACTGATGCGCTAAACTTCCTCACCTTGGCCGTAGCCGGTTTCGCCATGTTCTCCAGTCTCCTGACCCTTTCCGCAATCCGGCTTCCCCAACTTGCGCCCGTCTGGGCGATGGGGGTGCGTCGGCGTAATCTAGCTTTATATGAGGTCGCCCGAACGTTGGCGCTGTGGCTAGCTACGTTTATCGCGGCAATACCCGTCGGTCTTGTATTAGCGTGGGTGTTGCTGGCAATTGTGAATGTTGAAGCCTTTGGATGGCGGTTGCCGATGTACGTATTCCCCCTGGACTGGCTGTTGCTTGGTGCAATCGCCTTTCTTGCGGCGCTCGCTTCGGTGTTTCTTCCTGTCCGTCGCCTTGCGACGATAAATCCGGCCGATCTGCTTAGGATTTTTGCCAATGAGCGGTAGAGCAGCTGCTTTGATTTTGGTGGTCGCCGCCATGATGGGTTCAGCGGGAGAAACGCTAGGGCAAGGGTTCGCTGGATTAGGATCGGACGCCCAGGGCTTCGCTATTCCAGAGCGCGGCCATGAACTATCTTTTCCGAGAGATCATGGGGCGCATCCGGAGTATCGCATCGAATGGTGGTACGTCACTGCCAATCTCAAGGGGCAGGACGGCAAGCGATACGGAGCGCAGTGGACACTTTTCCGATCAGCACTCGCCCCGGAAAGCAAGGCTGGCTTCGCTGACCCTCAGATATGGATCGGACTTGCCGCTGTCACGACGCCCGACCACCAATACGTCGCGGAGCGGCTCGGCCGTGGCGGCGTGGGCCAAGCGGGGGTCAAGGCTGCGCCCTTCCGCGCCTGGATAGACGAATGGACAATGTCCGCCGTCGACAATTCCAGCTCCGATCCTTTGGCAAACCTCTCACTAAAAGCCGCTGGGCCAGACTTTAATTACGCTTTGAACCTCAAGGCAAACGGTCCGCTTGTGCTCCAGGGCGACAACGGGTTCTCGGTGAAGTCGGCAAGCGGCCAGGCGAGCTACTACTATTCTCAGCCGTTCTATGAAGTCTCCGGAACAATAGAGGTGTCGGGGAAGCCTATCACAGTGAGTGGCAATGCGTTGCTTGACAGGGAGTGGTCCTCGCAACCGCTGGCTTCGAACCAGACGGGGTGGGATTGGTTCTCGCTGCACTTGGCGAGCGGCGAGAAGCTGATGGCTTTTCGTCTCCGCGATGACAAGAACGGGTTTATCTCGGCAAACTGGATCTCTCCTGATGGGCGCACATTGCCGCTGACCGGAGACCAAGTTCGTCTCACCCCACTGCGGACCGCGACGGTCGATGGGAAGCAGGTCCCGGTGTCCTGGCGGATTGAGGTCCCGTCGAAATCGCTTGATGTTCAAACTCAGCCGGTGAACGATCAATCTTGGATGGCTACGTCCACGCCGTACTGGGAAGGCCCTATCTTTTTTGAAGGCTATACCACAGGCGTAGGTTATCTCGAGATGACAGGGTACGAGTAGGCGGTCAGCGAGGTCCGTAACGGCCAGTGTCGAGCCAATAATGGCGATAGACCGGCGGATGCCCCCTGAGGGTACGTTGTGTTTTGGGAAACGGTTGCAGTAGGTCGGGTTCTCGATGCCCGGGGCGCGCCAGATAGTCGCGAGCTGTTCAAATCCGAGTGATCGCCGTATGCGACACTTGCAAAACAAACGATTGCGCGTAAATAGATTGTGCACAATCAAATAGGAGAGTGACCATGTTCAAAGAAGTTTTCACCGCAGCAGCATTGACCGTTGGCTTGGCGTTTGGTGCCCATGCTGCAGATAAGCCCACGGTGGTGCTAGTCCACGGAGCGTTTGCTGACGCCTCTAGCTGGAATGGAGTGATCACTCGGTTGGAGAAGGACGGGTATCCCGTTGTTGCAGTCGCCAATCCGTTGAGAAGCGTGAAGGGCGACGGCGATTACGTCCGCAAGGTACTGGCAGGCCTTAAGACCAACGTGGTTCTCGTAGGCCACTCATACGGTGGGTCGGTCATCAACGAGGCAGCCAAGGGCAGCTCAAACGTGAAGTCATTGGTCTTCGTCGCCGCATTTGCGCCTGACGTTGGCGAAACAGCACTCGCTCTTTCGGGGAAGTTCCCCGGTAGCACGCTGGCACCGACACTCGCAGAGCCCGTTTCCCTGGATGATGGATCGAAAGATCTCTACATCCAGCAGGATAAGTTTCACGACCAGTTTGCCGCTGATGTCTCGGCAAGTGAAGGTAAACTGATGGCTGCTACCCAGCGACCGATCGCCGACAAGGCACTCGGCGAGGCTTCGACTGTCGCAAGCTGGCAGACGGTCCCCTCCTGGTTTGTATATGGTGACGCGGACAAGAACGTCCCACCTGAGGCGCTGGGCTGGATGGCAGAACGAGCTCACTCCAAAGAGACGGTCGTGGTGAAGGGCGCGTCCCATGTCGTAATGGTCTCCCACCCTGAGAAGGTAGCGAAAGTCATCGAAGACGCAGCCGCTGGTAAGTGATTGTTATTGGCGGCTGCTCAGGCAGCCGCTTTCAGCTCAACAGGGTTTCTTCAACGGAGGCCGGCGGCCCGGGCTTTTGGGTTCGGCGCACGACTTGGGGAAACACTATAGCGCGGGTGGTCGGGGCAGGGCGTCACCCGTCGCGCCTCCCTACTTCGGAAATCCGTCCGTCGTAATGGACGTTACGGTGACGACAGTGCGCTCAAGGATGCGCTTGCTCCTGTCACGGTGCCTGGCACCTTCGAGACAGGCGAATGATCGATCCACCTTTATTGGGCGGATTCCGCCGAGCTGCGGCCGCTGGATGATCCACGGATTGCAATGGCGATCGAGGTTCTGGACCGGACGGGGAAAACGCCGGTGATAGCCCAGGAGGGACGAGATACCAGAAGGATACGCGATCCTGGCACGGCAAGGCTTGGACGGCCGCTCGAATTTAACGCTAGTTTCAATAATGGGTTGCGCATACCGTTGCCGAGGCCATAGCGAACGCATTGCCCAATGCTGAGCAGGTTGCTGATCGCTGGCATCTAATGGAAAATTCCAGTCGAGCCTTCCTCGATACAGTCAGCAAGACGATGCGACAGATCAGGCAGGCGGTCGGCAGCAATGTTGTTGCTCCCAAGCTTCTCACATACGCTGAAAAGCTGCAGTATGAAGGGTATCTACGCCGCCAGGAAACGAACGAGGCGGTTCGTGAGCTGTCGAAGAATGGAACATCAATTCGGCAGATTGTGCGGCAAACCGCCCATAGCCGAAAGCTCTTTCGCGTTTCAAGGGGGCAGCGTCTCGACGTATTCCGAACACGGCCCAGCTCTCTGGATCGCTGGCTGCCTTGGCTCACAACCGCTGAGAAGAAGGGGCACGTAACGCGCTTCGGCACTCTGGCGTGAACTGAAGACGAAGGGCTTTACGGGACAGAGTGGCGTCGTATCGAAATGGGCTCAACGCCGTCGTCTTGCGGAAAAGGCTAATCAGAGCGGGCTCGCCAGAACGCCATCGGCACGTGTCATCGCTCGGCTCATGACCACCGCGCGCGATGACCTTGCAAAGTCCGAAGCGATCCTCGTCGCGGCGATCGAAGTGAACGTCCCGGACCTTGTGGTTGCCCGCACGGTCATCGGGGACTTCCAGTCCATGATCCGCTCGAAGACTGCGCGTAAGCTGGACGAATGGCTGGAAGCTGCCAGGAGCAGCTTGGTCGGATCGTTTGCCGCGGGCATTGGAAAGGACCTCGATGCCGTCAGAAATGCAATTATCTCACCTTGGTCGAACGGCCAAACAGAAGGTCAGATCACACGCTTGATGCTCATCAAGCGCCAGATGTACGGAAGAGCAAAACTCGATCTGCTGCAGGCGCGGTTGATAGGCGCGTCGTAGGGGCTGCACATCAGCAAAAGTGCGTCAGAGCCAACTCTCAGCGCAAATCGACAGCGGCGGGGTATCTGTAAGGGTGCGGGATCGTCATGTCGGTCTCCTGATGTCTTCAGGAGTTTTTGGGAGCCGCCTGCAAGAAAGAAGCGCTGGTTCGGTTCGAAGAGGTCGACAGGTGCCGTTTTTGAGCTAGGGCTTATATCCTATAAGTGTAGCGCGTCCTTGAGCCGTACATAAAGTTCCATAAGATAGATTATGCGATACATCCTTGTAGCCACAAAGTTAGAATGTCCTGTTTCTGCAAAGTTGGAATGTCACACTCCCCGGGTCTGAAGGATGCGTGGGAGATTGCAGATGGGATTGATAGCGATGAGCGAGCGCGATCTGCAGCGGATTGAGATTTTATCGAAGGTGGCCGCTGGCCGGATGACGACGGTGTCAGCGGCGCATGTGCTTGACCTGAGCGAGCGCCAGGTGCGCCGACTTCTGGAACGGATACGGATTGGCGGCGCGGCATCGATCCGCCACAAGGCGATTGGCCGGCCATCGAACAACCGGATCAGCGACGGCGTTCGGGACTATGCGATGACGCTGGTTCGCGAACGTTATGCGGATTTCGGCCCGACGTTGGCGACGGAGAAGTTGGCTGAGCGCGATGGCTTGCGGGTGTCACGCGAGACGGTGCGCGGTTGGATGTCCGAGGCCGGACTGTGGCTGTCGCGCAAGCAGCGCCGGACGTTTCACCAGCCGCGGCTTCGACGCGAGGCTTATGGCGAGTTGGTGCAGATCGACGGATCGGAGCATCGCTGGTTCGAGGATCGCGGGCCGCCTTGCTCGCTGCTGGTGTTTGTCGACGATGCGACCGGCAGGCTGATGCAGCTGCGTTTCGTGCGCTCGGAAAGTGCCTTCACCTACTTCGAGGCGCTGGAACTCTATCTCCACCGTCACGGCGCGCCGATTGCCTTTTATTCGGACAAGCATTCGGTGTTCCGGGTGGCGAAGAAGGATGCCAAAGGTGGCCAGGGCATGACCCAGTTCGGGCGTGCACTTTGCGAGTTAAACATCGAGATTCTATGCGCAAATTCGAGCCAGGCCAAGGGTCGTGTCGAACGCATGAACCGGACGCTGCAGGACCGCCTGGTCAAGGAGCTCAGGCTTTGCGGCATCGACAGCATGGAGGCCGGCAACGCGTTTTTGCCGGACTTCATGGAGGACTACAATGCGCGTTTTGCGGTTACCCCTGCCCGGTCTGATGATCTGCATCGGCCGCTGAATCTGGCGCCAGATCGGTTGACGGAGATCCTGTGCAAACGCGAGCAGCGCTATGTTGGATCGCAGCTGACGTTTTCGTTCGAGCGCCAGCGGATCATGCTGGAGGAGACCGATGTGACGCGTGGGCTGGTGGGGCGCTATGTCGAGACCTATGCCTATGCCGACGGTCGTCTGGATGTGCGGTGGAAAGGCTACTCCCTGCCCTACACGGTGTTCGACAAGGACCAGCGGGTGACGCATGCCGCGATCACCGAGAACAAGCGGTTGGGTGATGTTCTGGCCTATATCAAGGAGCGCCAGGAGCAGCAGGACAAGCCGAAGGTGAAGAGCAGCAGTGACAAGAATGGCTACGTCAAACGGGCTCGCGGACCTGGCCGGCGGAAGGATTTCATGAACGATCCGGCAGTGATCGCACGGCGCCAGAAAGCATTGTCGCGACAGCAGGCTGCGGAGTGAGGCGTGTCAAAGCTAAAGCCGAAGAGGTGTATTTACCACCCGCCCCGATCTGATCTTGCAACCGGGATCAGCCGCTCAGATCGGGGCTGACCGTTGTGCCGTGTGATGACCACGCGGACATTTCTACCTTGCAAACCGCCGGACATTCCAACTCTCCCGCCACAATCCTTTGTAGCGGGGTGGGTTCAAGGATGAAGTGCGACTTGCGAATGATGCCAATGGGTTGTCACTCGCAAGGAATATGCAATGAACCGTATCTACTCCCATCTCGACTTGGATGAACGACGCAAGATCGCCCGCTGGCGGATGGCTGGGCTTGGCATTGGGATTATAGCTGAGAAGCTTGGCCGACATCGTTCGACAATCTTTCGGGAGATCAAGCGCAACATGTTCGTCGACAAGGTCGTACCGGATCTCAACGGCTACTACTGTGTGACGGCGCATGACATGGCTTGCGAACGGCGTGCAAAACTGCGGAAGCTGGTACGCTTCTCGCATGTCCGGCAGTCCGTCATTGACAGGATCATGCACGGCTGGTCGCCGCAACAGATTGCCGGCCGGATGCGCCTGGAGCGGCATCCGATCTCGGTCAGCCACGAAACGATCTACAAGTTCGCATACTCGTCTGATGGCCAAGCGATCAAGCTGTGGCGACACCTGCCGGAGCATCGGGCTCGGCGGCGACCGCGGCATGCAAGACGCAAGCATGGCCAACGGTTTAGTCCGGAACTCAACATCCTACGCCGCCCGAATGTCGTGGCCGATCGCAAGCAGTTTGGGCATTGGGAATGCGATCTCATTCAGTTCCGAAAGAAGTTTGGAAAGGCCAACGTAACGTCACTCGTTGAACGGGTCAGCCGCTTTGCGATCTTTCTGCGCAACAATGATCGGCAGTCTCGACCGGTCATGAACGGCCTTGTGCAGGCGCTGCAGGCCCTGCCCCACCTCGCCCGTCGTTCCATCACCTTTAACCGTGGCACGGAGTTTACCGACTGGCCTTACCTCCAAGCGAGCATCGGCACCCAGACCTGGTTCTGCGACCCGCAATCGCCATGGCAAAAAGGAACCGTCGAAAACACCAACGGCCGAGTACGGAAATGGCTTTCGAGAGAGGTCGATCCCTTGTCGGTAACCGACGCAGATCTGATCGACATCTGCAATCGGCTCAACAGCACGCCGCGAAAGTGCCTTGGCTTTCAAACGCCAGCCGAGGTCTTCCGTAAAAAACTGCTCGCGCAGATCAGGCACGCCGGATAACTTGAACCGCCCGCAAGTCGCAGCTCAGCATGAATTCACAGGGCTATTTAGTAATGCGACAGTTGGGCCAGTTAGAGATGCGACAGTCTCGCCTCTCGACGCGCTGGTCAAAGCCAACGTTGGGAGAAAGGATGACGATCCTCAGCCTGGTCGAGACCATGAGCGGTCGGAGTCGTCACGTCCTGTTTGATCACTATGTCGCAGAAAGAGTTGCATCGCCTTGAACTTATCCAGAAGATCCGTGACGAACGCCTGAGCGTCGTCCAGGCTGCCGAACGGCTCGACCTCAGTCGAAGCCAGGTCAATCGGCTGCTGCAGGCCTATTACCGGGATGGTCCGGCCGGTATGGTCGAAATATGGCTATACCTCTGCTTGGCGGCCCTAGGCTATTGCTATCCCACGAACCGTTATCGTCTGCCAAGCAAGCCGATTCCAAGGGCAGTTGGACATGGCGAAGCTATTGGCCAATGCGATTCGCAGCAACACCGTCAACAAATTGAAAGGGAATTTCTACGACATGGATTATCACAGAATTAGGCAGCAACTGCCACCTGTCTCTGTGGCGGTAGACTCTCGGATCAGCGTGTATTCGTATGATTCAGAACGTCACAGACCATGCCGGCGCGGCACCTAGGAGTCGATGGGTTTTGTTGTGATAGATTCAGGTTGGTGAACTCGGACTGATAATTTGCGCTTTTCACCACAAACATAGATACTTGATGAGTATCCGGGATACGCCTATATTGTCCGCATATAGGAGTTGTAACCATGTCTGCAAAAGAACGCATCAAGAAGTACCGGGAGACTGGAGGAGCGTCTGATCTCGTGAGGGTGGAGGTTCTCGTTCCCAAAGCACGTAGAGATGAGATCGTGAGTGCAGCGGCTGAATTGCGCTCTGCGCATCGGGATGAAAAGAGTCGTCTTGCGGAATTTATCAGGATTGCGACCGAGAGGTACGGGCTAAGAGTTTTCGATAACATCGACATCGAAAAGCTGAATGATTTACCGCAGAAGGTGCGAGTTGTCGCCAATGCCCTTATGGAGCGCGGCGATGCGAGGGCTTATGCGATGGGACGAAGAATGGTCGTTCAGCTAGGAGACGGGCGCTGATGGCACTAACGCTGATCCAGAAAGAAATCATGGCCTCCATCGCCGGAAACAGGTCTGACACCAGTTACGTTGCTGGCGGCTTGGTTTTGAACATGGATTGGCCACGGATGTCCGATGACATTGACATCTTTCATGATACCGACGAGGAAATTGGTGTCTCGGCGGATACTGATATCGCGAAATTAGAGGCTGACGGTTTCAAAGTATCGATTGAAGTCAACGTTTACGGTTGCGTTGAGGCAAGTGTAATTCGCGACGGAGAACGCACCCTTGTTCAATGGATGAGCGAGACCCGGACACGCTTCTTCCCACTGGTCAGGGATGATGAGTGGGGATCGCGCCTACACCCGTCCGATCTTGCAGTGAACAAGGTGATTGCCGCGTCTACGCGGACGAAGGCTCGGGACTATGTCGATCTGCTGATGATCGAAAACCACATGTGCCCGTTGGGGCCAGTAATTATGGCCGCAGCAGGTAAGCCTCCCTACTTCTCGCCACTGCGTATCGTTGATGAGATTCGTCGTAAAGCGTTGTCCGTCACGAATGAGGACTACACGACGGTTCGCGGCCTACCTTCTGATTGGACTGCCGCAATGATCCGCGACGAGCTTATTATTGCTCTTGATCACGCAGAGAACTACCTGCGCAATGCGCCCCCAGAACTCGTAGGGATTTTGGCCATAGACATTTCCGGCGTTCCGTTGGAGGTCTATGACCTTAGCGCCCCTGGGGTCGGGTATCGAAAAGCGACTTCCGAGCCTGAAGTGATACCAGATTTGCCTGAAGCGGGCAGTCGCTGGGGGGATCTAGCCTAACCTAGCGCACGAGTGGGCAGGGTGTTCTCCTCAGAAGCATGCCGCGAACGAGTGGTGACAGCGCGGCGACATTGACGTCACCCTGCAGTTTGATTTCCGGAAGCATCGTGCAGCTTTGATCCCTACCCGCTCAATTCAGATAAAAGCGAGTATCAGCCGGCGACTGAACAATTGCTATTGAGAAAGCTAAAGCCGAAGAGGTGTTCTTTCACCCGCCCCCGCTCCGCCCTTTCAACCCGGCCCAGCCGGTCGGATCGGGGGCTGATCATCGGTGCCAGTGTCGCGTTTCTAACTGGCCGACAGCGTCGCAGCCCTATTCAGCTTTAACATCGGATGGACGTTGGTACATTCTATTTCCAAGTGCGACATGCCAATGATTTCAAGGGTTTCACTTTGGAGATTTCGCCATGTCCCGATGCTATGCGGCCCGGCCAGCAAAGATGTATTCTTTAATTGCCGTCTTTTTCGAAGGGTGGGCGATTTTCACGCCAAGTGTGTCCCGCCGTCTTTACTCTGGAATATCGGCGACAGATGCGCCCTCCCCATCCTCCACAGTGCCTCCCGCAGGCGTCCCAATCGCGTCAGCGGCGACAGTCCTCTTCAGCCTGGCTTCACTAGATCTTTCCTGAGGGTCGCTTGTTGACCCCATCGCTTTACGCAGGCCGGTAGCGGCCTCGTCGGCGAGCTTGGCGCGTCGCACGTCTGCACCGTCCGCGGTCCTGCTGTCGTCTGTCGCCGGAGATTTTTGTTCGGTCATCTTGGAATCCGTTCATAGCTTCCGATTAAGTGTCCGGACCTAACCCTGGGAACTACCGTCTGTTCCAACCGCGCACCTTCCGCTTATTGATCCACGACATTGCGAAGCCTAGAAAAGCGGAACTGACGCGTTCCAGAGCCACGATGGTGCTTCGAACGAGGCGTCTCTGCTCCTGCCAAGTTCCGTAAGCTCGACGCGATCGGCACGGTGAATCCATTCATAGAAGCGCTTTGTGCTGCCACGAACGTACGCGTGTGCCGATGCGGCCATCTTGGTGTTTTTATGAGCGAGGAGGAGGCGTAAGCGATCTGAAGGAAGGACAGTCGTTTTCATCGTGGCCTTAATTGTTGAGAGCACCGTGTTAGGAGAGGGTTTGACAAGATCGCCAACCTTGTGATGCGTCAATTCGCTCCTGCGTTCGGCGCGGGCTCTTCGGTCGAAATAGCGTCCGTCGTCCGTCCCGGAAGTTCGGGCGTGCCGTCCGCATGCTCGATAGTGATCACGACTGGTCCCGCCTCCATCTCACCGAACGGAGACGCGAACGCGATCTCGGCCGCGTCTCGGCCGACGCCGATACGAACAAGACCATCGAGATTTGCCTGCCGAGTAGCGTCGAAAAGCCACCACCGGCCGCCAAGGTAAGCCTCGAAGACGGCATGGAAGTCCCGTGGCTCGAGTC
The DNA here is from genome assembly GCF_016864575.1 of Rhizobium sp. BG4. NCBI lineage: Bacteria > Pseudomonadati > Pseudomonadota > Alphaproteobacteria > Hyphomicrobiales > Rhizobiaceae > Rhizobium > Rhizobium sp. BG4. Next base: position 282,643 of record NZ_CP044127.1, on the reverse strand, counting down.
CGTAGGCGTAGCAGGATACATACCGCGCGGGGATGTTGAGCGCGCGGCAGAATGCAGTGCCGATATGAGAGAAGTCGCGACAGACACCGGCCCGCTTGATGAGACTCTCCGTCGCGGTCGTCTGTTCGTTCGAGGCGCCGCGCTGATAGTCGATATTGTCGTAGATCCAGTTGCATATCGCGGTCACCCGCCGATGCCCCATGGGCTGTTCGCCAAACTCCCTTTGGGCGAATGCCGCAAGCCTATCGGAAGGGACGAAGCGTGAGGGCAACAGGAAAGGCATGATATCGAGCGGGATAGCATTCAATGGCACTTCGTCTATGGTGTTCGGGTCCGCACGAAAGACGTCCAGCGAGATGTCGGCTTTATACCGTACGTTGAGCGGGCCAGGCTGCGCCTCGATACTGAAATATCGATTGCGGATGTCCGGAACGACGTGAATCCGCCGCTCATGATCGGGGGTGATCACCAGGCGTTCCACCAGATCGTGGTGGCGCACGAGCCTGGCGACTTCCAAGTTAAAGATGAAGACCGTTGGCGACTTCACCTCATAGGAAAGGTCGCAGCCAAGCGTATAGCGTACGGTCATAGGGATCCGATCGATAAGAGGTGTTGGTACAGCTTGAAAGGCTACAACCGGTAACTCAGAAATGGCTGAAGTTGTTCCTTCGCCTCGCCGCTCTGCGGGCCTGTGATACTGGGAGAGCGGTCATCCTCAGCACAATCTCGGAAGGTAGCTGAACGGGCGGCGTCTGCATCGACATCTGCTATATTTCTGGCACCCTTGTCGCGCCATTTCAGCGCATGCACGAATTCATCGTACAGCATATGGTTCGGGCGATCCCGACTTTGAGGATGTAGTTCGCAACATCGCGAGCATCGGCGAAGAAGCGGTCGATGACATCGTTCCGACCGGGCTTTGCCGCGGACTCGATGCCTGTTAGCCTGGCGTGAGGCACCGGATTTCGCAGACTGGTTCGGCATGTCCTGGGCCGAAGGCATTCGTCCGGCCTGACCTCGGACGTCTGAGGAGGGCATCATGCCTGATCGCAACGGTATCATTTTCCGAGAGAGCTCGGAAGCTGACGACCACATCGTCGGAGAACTTCTCGTCCGGTTATTCGACTACCAGAATTCCCGCCTTATGCCCGACGTCGTGACGACCGAAGATCGTCGGCGAGATCTGCGAAACCAGCAGGCCAAGCGATCAGTAGCAACCGTTCTGGTCGGGTTGATTGACAAAATGATTGTGGGGACCGTAACTCTGTACCCGCCGGGCGCGGACGGCAACGAAGCATGGCGGCGCGACGCCGTCGACCTCAGATATCTTGCAATCCATCAAAGGTTCATTGGCCAGGGTCTGTCAGCGGCGTTTCTTGACGAAGTTCGTCGGCGGGCAGTTGCCGCTGACGCCCCGGCTATATGTCTCCACATCAGGCGTGGCGCCGCCGGACTCAGCCGTCTTTACCAGCGGCACGGCTTTGTGCGTGACCAGCGTGGCGACATAGACTTGCGTCCAGTCATCTTCCTTGAGGGCTACGTCTTAGAACTGAACCAGTAATTGGGCGAACGAAGTAAGGTCGCGCCCCAGGAATTGTCCGATTGGGCCCAAGCGGCCCAGGTCCAACCGCTACAAAGTGCTCTTCGGCGGTCAGCGGCTGCCGGTCTCGAATTCGTTCGACTAGGCTTTTCCCGGCCGCACCGTGTCCGAGACAGCGGGATCGTCTGCCGGATCGAACTCGACCTGGCAGGAATCCTTGATCGCCTGGCCAGCTTCCATGATCGCGACAACGATCTCGTCCGTCTTCCAACCCGCCCGGTTGGCAGAAGCCACGAGATCGTCCAATGCCAGGCGGACCGCCTTCCTTGCTTCCTTGAAGCGCTCGGCCTCAACTTCGGTCGACGGCGCCGGGAAATCGGATGCGGCCCCTGAACGCGGGCTGGATTCCAGTCCGGCTTTCTCGTTGGCAGCTCCGGTCGACACTGCCTCATTCTCCGGGTGTGAGACCGTCACATCGAGTTCCTCTGGAAGCTTCATCGCCTGTCGGACGTTCATCAGCCCGATCGGTACTTCTTCGCCAGTGCCTGTCACCACCTTCACCTCGACGATCTTCTTCTCATCGGTCATGGCCGTTCTCCTTGATCAGGAAAACCTTACTGGGCGTCTATCGGTTCCGCTCATCGGGGCGCTCTTAACCGAAGAATCCGTCTTCTCACGGTTCCTTGATGACGAGGCCGGTGTCGAATTCGCGGAGCGGGACCAGAGCGCCTACATGGTCCGTGTTTTAAACCTAGTGAAAACCGCAGGCGGCGACAGCTATATTGGCGCACGAGCGCACCGTCGGAACGGACAGCGCTGACCTCGTCATTTCGAGGAGAGCGTCATCTCGATCATGGTCGGCCTGAAGCCCGCCGCATCGAAAAGCGCCTGTCCGGCGACATTTCGGAAGGCTGTCGAGAGTATGACCTGCCCTGCTCCGAGGCGCCGCAGTTCCTCGACTGCGGCGAGCAGGAGCGCTCGCCCCGCGCCGCGTCTTCGACTGGCATGTTCCACGAAGATATCATGGATCACGCCTGCCGCCCCCCGGAGCGCCATGTAGTCCGGCCCCTCCAGTCCAGCGAACACGTAGCCGACGATCTGTCCCGCGGCCTCCGCGACCAGTACGAGCACGCCCTGCCGGTCTATCTGCCTCTTGAGGTAGTCGGCGTACATTGCAGGCGTCTTCTCGCCCGCCGATATGAAGCGCGAGGGATCCCAGTCGTGGTGGAGCGCAACGAGCTGCGCGCCGTAAGCGCCCAGAGTGTCGGCATCGGCCTTGGTCGCAGGTCTAACAATTACACCGATTTGGCTTGAAGTCATGTCGCGCCCATCACCCATTTAAAGCGAGTTCGAGTCATAGCCATGGAATTCTTCAAGGAATTTTCCCGCCTGCCTTTTGTCTGGTGAGGTGACGATGACGAAGCGGCGTCCGTCTCCCTGTCCATCCTGGTTCGCAAGATCGATCAGCCAGATCGTGTTCGCCGAGCCTTCGGTAATCTCGATAAGTCTCTCCATGACGGGATCTGCCTCGTCATCCACGCCGAAAGTCGTTTCGTAGGCTAAGGTCTCCTGTATCGGCGGCCCCTTGATCTGGTCCCGAAACCATTTCCATACATTGTCGAAGTCCACCGGGAACGGAGGAAAATCTGTGTTGACCTGTACAACGTCCCTAGCGAAGATGACCTCCCCATCGAAGAATGCGTGCATTCCCAGAAAGTAATCCGACAGCTCCATGTGGCTGGAGAGAGCGTCGCGCAGCGTCTTGAGGTTCGAGGCGGCCTGAAACATACGAGTGTCCTTGTGCTGGCGTTAAGCGGGTTCCACCACCGCGGAGGTGGAACCGACCACCTATTTCCGGGTGATGTCGTAAGATTTCGGATAGGAAGCCTCGTGACGGGACGGCAGCACGTTCGCAGCAACTACGGCAATCATGAGTACAACGATCGAGGTGACGACTAGCACGATCTTCATCACATTACTCCGCTTCACAAAGGAAACACCGCAGGGCTTTCGGGTTCCCACCGGCATTCTTGTGGGCGTTCATTTACCAGCAGTAGCGACCTTGGGGAGACGAACAGACCCCGGTCGTAGTTCTCACGCCCGGATCGACGGCTTCGATTTAGGTTCGATTTAAAGAGGTGGAGGCAAGCGCATGGACGCGGTTCAACCACCTACCGTAGGGCCGGTGATTGTCTCGGCAGCCCGGCGCCCCAGGAGTGGGATTTGCTACGTGAGCGGTACATTTCGAAATAATCGTGCCTCGCGTAGTCTACAAAGCGAGTTTGAGACGAAAGGTAAGACCCGCGAGTTTCGCGGACGATCTTTCTGCCCGAAGTGTGGATCGCGGCTGTTCTCGGCCGATGAGCAGGAGGCCGAGATCAAGCTCGGAATTTGTCTGAGGCGCCGACTCCGCTAAGGCCGGCATACGAACTCTGGGTGAAGCGCCGTGAAGACTGGCTCGCCCCTATCGACGGGGCTGAGCAGTTCGATCAAGATTGAACGGGACGGTCGTTCATCGCGCACCGGCAAACACTTCCTCCAGACATGACATGGAGGATTTGAACGTTAGAGTTTCGAACGCCCGGTCGGCATCTTGAAGGTAAAGCAGGTTCCAGTTTCATCCGAAAAAACGTCGATCGTGCCGCCGTGAGCCTTCGCAATTTCCAGCGCGATGTAGGGTCCGAGACCCAGCCCCTGCCCGCAGCGGGAGGCCGTGCCAGCTTCCACTCTGGCTGACGCGTCGAAAGTCATGGGCAACTTCGATGCCCTGGCGACTTGCCTTGACGATGCGTCGCCCGCCGGTCCGCCCTACGGCATCCAGCTTAATGCCGGCGGCGGGGCGTTCGGCAATGCCGCCCACTGGCGAGCGGTCAGCTGCTGATCGGCTCAACGGGAAACCCACCGTCGGCTGGACAGTTGCACGCCGGGCCGGGCATCACGATTACCAACAGCGCCGGCGGGATCACGATATCGGCAGCAGGCAGCGGTACCGGGTCCAATGTCGATTGGCTGAACCAATCCGCGCTCGTTAAGCCGGTGGCGTCGAATTTTACGTTAAGGACGTCATCGTTGGTTCCAGCGCGCGCTGCGCTGACGGCAACAAGCAGAGGGATGTTGCTGTCAACGACGGAGAATCCGGTGCCCGAGCCCAAAGACCGAAAAGCGTACGCCCTGCCGGCCTACCCTTCGTTTGAGCATCGATCGCCTGCTTGGCGATCGGCATGGTTCTCGGTACGGTCGTGAAGCCGTCATTGGGTTTTGCGATGCCAAAGGAAGGATCAGTCTTCCGTCTAACCTTTGAGCTGCCTTCTGCAGATACCTGATGTTTTTGCTATCGTGATCACCGGCTTTAGAAAGAGAGTTCTCGTGGTAAGCGCAGGACTTGGGATCTGCGATATGCGCCGTGGAGGTTGCCTTAGACCGGGTCGATAGATGATCGCGGCCCGCATGCGACGACACCGATCGGGGTTGCCGGCGTGTCAGGCCTCTAAGGCAGGGGCGCACTTGCGAAATGTGTTTTGGGTCAACCGTGGATCGAACGCACTGAAAGGCTGATATCATCAATGATCGAATCCCTACGTGAATGTATTTCACGAATTTGGCGAATGGTGATAAGGTTTCGCTGACGGTGAAGGTTTCTCGCAACGGGGCTTTTATCCGGTGATCCAATTTCACGAGACGACCTATGGGTGAATGGCCTGCGCAGGGCGTGATTGACTTTCACGGAAGAACCTTGCCAGAGCGAGGCGTGCCAGCAGGATATGCTGCGATAATAGCGGCATTTAACCTAGTCGTACCCCCGCCGTCGCGGATGGCCGCGATCGCGGAGCGGCATCACCCCGGATCGACCGCCGCGTGGCTCATGCTCACGCCTCGCCATCGTCCGGAGCCGACCCTCGTCTCTCATCTTGTCTTTGCCTTCAAATATGAAGGAACAGACCTTCAGGTACTGGCCGCACTTTTTCGAGCAGTCCACCCTGATGCAATCGAGGCGATTATCCGGATGACGCCAACCGGCGCCTTTGCACGACGGATCTGGTTTCTGTACGAATGGCTGACGGGCAACCAGCTCGATATTCCAGATCCCGGCAAAGTGCGAATGGTCCCAGTTCTCAACGCGGATCAGCAGTATGGTCTCGCGGAGGGCGATCCCTCGCCTCGGCACAAGGTCTTGAACAACCTTCCCGGTACTCCAGATTTCTGTCCGCTCGTTCGAAAGACAGAGACTCTTGCCGCGTTCTCGCAGAAAGCACTTGGCGCGCGGGCGCGCGAAGCAATGGGCCGGATCCGTCCCGATCTGATAGCGCGTGCCGCAGCATTCATCCTGCTCAACGATTCAAAGTCTTCGTTTGCTATTGAAGGTGAGAGGCCGTCAGGGCAAAGAGCGGCGCGTTGGGGGCAGGCCATTTCGCAGGCGGGCGTGAGAGCGCTCAGTGTCGAGGAGCTCGATCGTCTTCAGCGGATCGTCATCGGCGATGCTCGTTTCGTGCGTCTCGGGCTCCGAGATGAGGGCGGTTTCGTCGGGGTTCATGACCGTGACACTATCATGCCCATTCCCGATCATATCAGCGCCAGACATCAGGACCTCGAAAGCTTGATCGGCGGTCTCATCGCATATTCCGATCGCGCGGCACGAGGAGCGATGGATCCGGTCGTGGCTGCAGCTTGCCTGGCGTTTGGCTTCGTCTACATCCACCCGTATGTCGATGGGAACGGCCGCCTTCATCGCTGGCTGATTCATCATGCTCTCGCGACAGCATCCTATAGCCCGCCTGGTTTCGTGTTTCCCGTCAGCGCGGCAATCCTGCGAAACATAGACCAGTATAGGGCTGTGCTGGAATCCCGGTCTGCGCCTTTGTTGCCTTTCATCGAATGGCGACCCACTGCTGCTGGCAACGTTGAAGTGCTGAACGACACCGCTTCGTTCTACCGGTATTTCGACGCGACAGAGCATGCCGCCTTCCTTTACGGCTGCGTAGAACAGACCGTGGAACATGATTTGCCCCAGGAGGTCCGTTTCCTCCAAGCCTTTGATCTTTTCGCGGCCGGTGTTCAGCAGGTCGTCGACATGCCTATGGCCCAAGCCGAGTTGCTGCACAAATTTCTTGACCAGAATGGGGGTCGCTTGTCGCAGAGGGCCCGCACAAAGGAATTCGCTGCACTCAACGATACGGAGGTCGAGCAGATCGAGGCGCTTTACGCCGGCTCATTCGATCAACCTGCCCCATGATGGCTCAAATGCATGGAGCCAGCTGGCGACCCAATCAAGCGATCTGGGCTCTTTCCATCGATGCGCAGATTTTCGCACACTATCGCCATCAGATTCGGTATTGCCATCGCTCTTTGCGCTAGCGGTAGCATCGTCGCTCGAGCTTGCATCCCCGCCATCATCGACAGCATGCTTAGTTCTTTGAAACGGGTTCGACATCTTTGCGAGAGCACGCTGCCGCAGATCTGCGTTCTCGATACATGTTCACATAGATAGTGACATCAAGCGTGACTCCGGCTTCGTTAAGCGCGGCGACTGAGCGTAGGTGCCCCACAGAAAGCGAGAGGACCAAACGCCTCGCATTCAGGCTGACTTCTCTTCTTCGGTTGGAGTTTTGACGTGGCGTTAACGACTACTCCGCCGCTATCGTGCGCAGCTTTGCAGTCGCCTGAATTTTTTCAATAATCATGCAGCATTAGACTACGTGAGCAGCGTAGCCGGCTGGCCCAACAGGCTGACGAGTTCAACCGCCTTCCGGTCGAACGATACAAAGGTCTCTCCTCCCAACCATGCTCCATCATGTGCGATGACGCCGTCTGCGAAGTCGCCACCAGCTTCGAGCACCGCCAGTCCGGCTTCTACTGCAGGTCGGTTCATCGAAACGTTTCCGGCATCCAGCAGGTCGCGGATGGACAGTGCCACATCTTCTTTTGAGAGATTGGCGCCGCGCCGGAGCACCCACACGAATTCGCATAAGGTTGGCAACGAGATTGCGATGAGCGAAGCGCGTTCAAGCAGAGCCGCGGCCGCTTGCCCCTGTTGCGGGTCATCCTGCAAGACCGCCCGAGCCAGAACGTTAGTGTCTGCAATGACTTTCACGGTTCGCCGTTCCAGCCCGCAGCGCCGATCTCGTTCATTTCGTCGATGGAGAGAACCCGTTCGGACTTACCGGCGTGTCTGCCGATGAAGTTTCCGATTTTCCCACTCGCGCGGGCCGCCCTCACGCGAAGCTCGCCACCCGGAAGTTTGTCAAACTCAACACGTTCTCCCGGTTTGACGCCAAGATGGGTCAGCAAGTCTCGCTTGAGAGTGACCTGCCCTTTCATTGATAACGCAATCGAAGACATCGAATAGCTCCTCATCACACGCACTCAATGTAATGGAAAATTCACTTACTTCAAGCTGAGTATGAAGGAATGCGTCGATCTGCACGTTCACAGCAGCTCGGATATATGCACTGCCGTGAGCTTATGAGATGGCGGTGGAAAAGTCGGCCACGGTAGCTGCGGAATAGTCCAGCCGCAGGCGGAGTAAAATCCGGCCACCTATTCCTTTCTGCAACGATCGCAGGAGGGACAGGGATCTACCCCGTGGAACTTTATTTGGCCCGTCTAAATCGACTTCGATTATGACAGGACGCATTAGTATAGAACGGAATAGCGTAAATTTTAAAAAAACTTTACGGAATTCCGATCGAGTTCTTTTTTTCCTGGTCTGTTACGAAATTCCGTGTGGTTTCCTCAAAAGGACGGAATACCGTAATGCGTTATCGTATTTGAGCGGTTGGCTGATCAGATAGCCACCGCGCGCAAAGCGAGGGGCTTGCGTCGGACTGAACTAGCCGCACGTATCGGGCGCAGCCCCGCGCGTCTAACGGAGTTCGAACGAGACTTGACAAGCGGACGTTTGAGCAAGACCGTTTAACACTACTTGTACAGATTTGCCACGCGCTCGATTTGGTGCCCGTAATCGTCCCGCGTCAGCATCTGCATGAGGTTGAAACGCTGCTGGAGACCACTTCAACCTTGCCATCTGTTTCTACACCTCCGAAATCGGTATTCAGCGAGGTGTTCGTGTCACTCAGTGACGAGGATGATGACTGATGGCCAAGACCGCGGCAATTCTCGGCGTCCATCTGCTTCATCAAGGGAAAGCTGTCCGAGTTGGCACGCTCACCCGCAGTGCTGCCGGTGAAACGGCATTTATTGTCGAGGAAGCCTATCTTCGCGGTATGGGCCGTCCGATCCTCAGCCTTTCCTGGTTAGAGCCAGCCAGCGAGCAAGGCACAATGGAACGGCTTGCCTATCGCGGCGACAAAATTGGCATATTGGCACTTTGCCACACTGGTTCGCCGGCCTATTGCCTGAAGGCGCCTTGCACGATCTTTTATTACACGAAATGGGCCCAGGCGATCATGACCAGTTCGATCTCCTCACGCGGCTCCGTGCGGATTTACCAGGCGCGATGTTAATCACCCGAAACTGAGACACCAACATCGGCTGGCCCGCTAAGGCTTGAACAAGTCGCTGGTTTTGACGCCCCCGTCCTCAGGGAACTGTGAAATTTTCCCTTGCCGGGGTTCAACTGAAATTTGCCGGCCGGATGGACGGAGATCGCTTGACCGTGCCGGCACAGGCGGGCGACGCACGGTATCCTGAAGGTCCCGACAGAACGTTTTTCCAATTTACCGGAACTCGAGTTTGCCGGAATGACGCTTGCCCGCTCAGTCGGCGTAACGACTGCCGATTTCCGGCTGCTGTCCGTCGAACACGTAAGGGATATTCGACCTGAATTCCTAAAGGCTGGCCCCAAGCGCTTGTTGTCGATCGTTTCGACCGCGGCGCTGACGGTCTGCGTACCCACATGGAAGACATGGCCCAGATCCTTGGCGCGCTTGGCGAGCGCAAATATACGATGGGCACTGGAGAGACGGTGCTTAACATGATCCGACGGTTCAGCACCGATTGGAGGGCCGATGTCCTAGAAGGGTTTCGTCGCATTGTTGCCGACATATTGATCGGCAACGGCGATAACCATCTCAAGAATTGGTCCTTTCTGTTTCCAAGCCCAGGCGAGATCCGCCTGTCGCCAGCCTACGACATCGTCCCGACCGTGCTCTACATCCCCGACGACCAGATGGCGCTGCAGTTCGTCAACACCAGCAACTTTAACACCGTGACGTTTCGCCGCTTCCGTCGCGCGGCAAAGTTCTTAGGCCTTGAAGAAGATTGGATCGAAGCTGAGATTAGCAGGCAAGTCAAACACGCTGTCGAAGTTTGGCAAACCCTTGTCCCGTCCTTGCTCGACGAGAAGCGCGCAGTTCACTTCCTAGACAGGTTGAGAACGCTTACTCTTGTGCAGGAGGTGATCGGCTGAAACTGTTCAGGTCATGAGGTATTGAGGAGAAGACCGGCCGTGAAACGAGACAATCATGCTAGCCCATGTCGTGGCGGGACGCTGTAAGGCGCCGGGCGAGCCTCCATTTTTTCGCCTGCCCTTATTGGCTTTGCGGGACACCCCTGAGGAAGACGAACTTAGCACAAAGGTCTCTCCGCCCAACCACGCTCCGTCATGTGCAATGACGCTGTCTGCGAAGTCGCGGCCCAGCTTCGAGTACTGCCAATCCAGCCCCAACTGCAGGTCGGTTCATCGAAACGTTTCCGGCATCTAGCAGGTCGCGGATCGACTGTGCCACATCTTCTTTTGAAAGTTGGCACCGCGCCAAAGCACCCACGCAAACTCACATAAGCTTGGCAACGAGAATGCTATGAGCGAAGCGCGTTCAAGCAGAGCCGCAGCCACTTCCCCTGTAGCCTGTAGCGGGTCATCCTGCAAGACCGCGCGAGCCAAAACGTTAGCGTCCGCAATGCGATTCCACGACGTTATCGAGGTCGTAAGCGTTATAAGTCCCCCCGCCCCAAGACCTCCAGAACCCTGTTCTGCCGGTCTTTCATGGGCGTAGAACAGTTGTCCGTTGCCGCCGCCGCAAACCTTGAATCGGCGCATTACACCGCCTCACGCGCAAAGAAGACAACAATCGGTAGCGTAGTCGAACCGTTTGGCCAGCTTGATGCGGGCTCCCAGGCCCCGAAGGAGCTCGGGACTTTGAATTCGCGGCTCTGGTCGTCACCCGTATCATGGAGGCTGCAGCGACGGAATTGCGCAAGATATCAGTAAGGGTCCTGCCGTCCGACATCTTGCCGTCCCATAATTCGATTTGGCATCGCATGTGTTGCACGGGGACGAGATGTCTGTCTCTTCGGCTATAGGTCAAGCAAAAGTCGGACAGCGTCTGGAAGCGACATGGCCGTCACATCGTTGGGGAGGGGAAGGTTTCCTGGCCGGGATAAACGACGATGCGCTTCTGCGGCTGGATCTCTTCGCAGGCAAAATAGAACCCCTTTTCGAGTTTTGGCGAAAGATTTCTCTTGATCTCCACTGCCCAAGGCTTCTCACCTGCAGGGGTCAGGAGGAGATCGATTTCGGCGCCGGCCGACGTGCGACGCCGGATTGCCTGAGAAGATCGATGGAGGCCGATCCGAGAAGCAAAAACTGGCCAGCGCGCCGACCGGCTAGGCGGGTTCGATCGATCAGGCCACGAAGGGTCTGAAACACGCCTGGGAGGCGATGAACTTCATCGAGAATGACCAGCTTGTCGTCATGGCCCGATAGATAAAGCTCTGGTTCCGAAAGCTTGGCCCTGTCAGCCTCCGATTCCAGATCGAGATATATAGACGGCCTGGTTTTTCCGACACCGATTGCCAAGGTTGTCTTGCCGACCTGACGAGGTCCGAGCAAAGCCACGGCAGGACTTTCCTCAAGAAGAGCTAAGAGCTTGGATTCAATTCTACGCAATCATCATCCTTGCATTTATGGATGTAAACTCCACAAATGCAAGGACCAATGTGTGGGTCTAGCTAGAGCTGGAGGCTGTGCCCCGTCAGGTGTCGTCGCCGTCATCCATTGTATGTACCTAGCCTCAACCTCTTTCGACCTTGGCGTCTGATCAGTCCGGGCTGATGGTTGAGGGCGGTCGGATATTCGAGTCCTTTGAGGCGTCGTCATTGAAAGCGCGTTCGGCTTCCTCGTTCGCCCTGATAATCTCTGCCGCCTCTTCTTCGCTGACTTGTTGCGCCTCGCCGGCACGCTTCCAATGATCGTCGTGCTTCCCCTCTGGGCGACCCTCATCCTCCCAGATCTTATAAGCCCGGTCGCGCCTGTCGTTTTCCGTATCCATTCGATGAACTCCTGTTGGGGCTGCCACCATAAGATCTGGAAGGGCCGATCGTTCCATTGGACGGTTCTCAGCCGGTGCAACGAGCCCTGCCCTGGCGAAGCAACAGGTAATGAAGGTACCGTCAATTAGTGACACGCCTATGAAGCTCGGCGAAAGTTCCTACACGACTGCTGGCATAGCATCCCCCGCCCTTGTACCGCCCCCGACTGTCAAGAAACTTTCATAAACAATAACTCGATCAGCAGCCGGGTGTCAGGTAGAAGTCCGGCAGCAGAAGGCACCTGATGAAGGAGAGAGCCATGGCGGAGACAGCTAGCATCGCGAAGACCGTGGCATCGCTCGCCCGGCCAGGCATGAAGCCAAAAGAGCTGATTTCTGCGGTGCGAACAGGACATTCCGAAGCCACGAAAAAGGATATCGCACGCGCTGCGTTCTATGCGGTCATCCTCGCTTCCGAACAAAAGTCGAAACGAGTGGAAGAACTGCACGGTATCGCAATCGAGACTCGTAACAGCAGTGACGACAGCGCGTTGAATGACCACTGAATGTCCTGGGAACTCTCACACCCATCCTCGGTTGGATCAAAAGCTTGGCGGTGATTGGATGGTTGCCACAGATAGTCCGACGGCGCCTGCTGCTGAATATCAGCAGATCGGCGCAATATGCATGCGACTACAGGACACGGCCCCGAAGTGCTGCTGATTACCACACGCGAAACCGGCCGTTGGATGATGCCGAAGGGATGGCCGATCGCCCGCCTCCTCCCGCATGACGTCGCCGAGCGGGAGGCGTGGGAGGAAGCCGGCGTTATCGGAAAGGTCAAGCGCAGGATCTTTGGCGAGTTCAGGTACGCGAAGATCCTCTTGGACGGTAGCAAGGTCGAGCCGCTGGCGTCGGTTTATGTTATCAAGGTCCGTCGTCGTAAGAAGCGTTTTTCCGAACGGGCGAAACGAGACGTCATATTGATGAATCCCACGGACGCTGCTCTAAAGGTGCAAGTACCCGAATTGCGAACTCTGTTGCAAGATTTCGCTCGCAGTTTGACACTGGGCTCTGACAAAATCTGGTGATGCCTTAGCTAAGCTTCTCGCTAAGCGGCGAACAGAAGGCAGCTTGAAAGAGCGTTGCTGACCTTCTTTTTTTGTGATGGACAAGCCTGGCGAGGACACCGCTTCAACGCGCGACAGAATTTCCGGGTAGACCGGGCAGGTGGACATTCCAACGGCCGTCGGAAGACTTTGCGTTGCGTCTTTCCAACGGAACGCCGGATCTACCCGCGCCAACCGAACGGGCAGCGCGTGCCGGAGCCGCTCGTCGTGTCGGTCGACCTCTCTGACATCAAACCGAGCTGACATGGATTGCTGCTCGGCCTGAACCGGGCGGCGCGCAGACGCTCGGTTTCGCCTCGCGGAGCTTCGCTCTTCCGCTAGAGCGTCGCGAGCTATCTTGTTGGTTCCTTCGCGGACCTTGCGGTCGCCTTGATGCGGTCAGCAAGTTTAAGCCGTCATCGTCTGACCGAACGACAGCGGACGAGTTGCTTGACTGCAGCCCGACGAGCGCCCCTTCCTGTAATGACCAGGACCGGGAGGTGCATCGTCGTCGGAGGCCCCGATCAGTCGCGGGAAGTCAATAGTTCGCGAAGACGGTTCTTGTCGGTAACGCCGGCCTGAAACCATCCGAGAAGATCCTTCGCGGCGGCATGCGCCTCGGGACAACCGGAATCGATGGATTTGGCCTCGCAGAATTCTTTCACAAGGCCCTGTACCATCAAGACTTCGTCCGGTCGCAACGGCTGCTTCCCGCCACTGTCAAACGCCTGGAACATCGCACCCTCCTTCGCACGAGCGTCTATGCACGTGAGGGAGCCTACGCCGATCCCACGACATTGCAACGACGTCGCGTGGAACCCACCCGACGTCTGAGCATTTCGGAGGCATGAGACCGTTGTTCCTCGCATTGTCTGAAGCAGTTGTCCGGGTTGCCGGTCACCGTTTCACGGTCGCAGGGGCGTTCGCACTCGCAACGCTGTGGTGCGCGGCTGGCGCGATGTTCGGCCTGCCAACAGAATGGTTCCTGCTTTCAAACATGATCGGCACGAGCGCGGCGCTGTTCGTTCTTTTGATCATGCAGCATTCGCAGAACCGCGACATGGCGGCCTTGCAAGTCAAGGTGGACGAACTCATCCGCTCGAGCGAAGCTGGCAATCACATGATCGGGATCGAGCGGCTTGAGGCCGAGGAGCTTTCCCGACTTGCACGGGACCGTCAGGCAGGTGTCTGACCTCGCGCGACGCTCCTGCAGCACGAGCACGCTGGCGCCCTCACCCTGCACGTCCCAAAGCGTACTGGAACAAAGCTCCGATGACGGGGCTTCCTTTGGTCGAAGGAAAACCTCTCATGTCGCACAACATTGCTATCCCATCCGCCTATGTCCTGCTCATCCTGTTGCCTGCTCTATCTTCGACGAAACCGGCCAGCCGTACACCATGACAAACAAACTGTCTTGACGAGTGAGGACGCCGACGCTTCAGGCGAGTGTTCATCGATAAGCTTTCTTATCGAAATCCTACTTCCCGCTACGCACACCCGGAACAACCGCCCGATTTCGTCCGTGACGAGCTCACCGACAAGTTCGGAGGGCTAGCGACCCAGATCATCGACGAGAGTCTGAAGCAACATTGAGTTCGGGGCCTTCTGAAGCAGACCCGATGGCGATTCATGGACCAACTGGTCCTACGGTAACGAGGCAAACGGCAAGAGCGTGCTCGCTGGCATTCTCGGCCGCTTACGATGACTGCCTATCGTTCTTGTAGGGCTAGTGCTTAAAAAGCGCAGCGCATCGAGATCGTGGCGCTGCCCGCTCCAGTAACTCATAGTGAGGCGCTGCCTTGGCAAGATTGCCTCTCTCCGGACCTGCACGCTTTTAGCCGGATATCCGATTAACCATTTACAATATTCTTCTAGTGCCAGTAGTGTCCAGGGGGAGATAATCTATGGGAAAATCTGACAGTGATGCATTCAATGTGATCTTGCCGTTTGATTTGCAAAAGGCGGACCTACTTTTGCGTACGCTCAGTCACCCGATCCGATACTATATGACGGAACTGATGCTTGAGAGGGAGCGGACCGCCGTCGACTTCCAAGAGATCATCGGCATCACCGAAGGTGCTGCTTTGCAACATCTACGAGTGCTGAAACAGGCCGGCGTCGCCAAAACGCGGCGGAGAGCCCAGACTTTCTATTATTTTTCGCGATCGGTTGAGGCGGCCACGCTGCTTGCTTGTGTCACGGAAATTACCATGCAGTACTCGTCGGCGACTAATTCTCGTTGAGTTACTCGTCACCGACCTCGATGCCGCGGCACCAAAGGGACGCGACAATGGTCGACAAGCAAATTTGCATCACTTAACCTGCCGACGGGGATTCGCTGTATCAATCGTTGCCAGATGAGCGAAAAGCTCCTCGGCGGACATTGCGAAAATCAGGACAATGACCCTCCACGGTGGTCCCGACGCTGAAAGAGGCCGCGAATGGTCATCGCTGCAACTCGTTTCGCCGGGATTGCCGCTGCAGATGCCAAATTTTCCATACCGCATTTGAATGACTAGCTCGCCGCAGATCTTTCGCAGAGTGGAAAGCTGCTAGGCGTCGATGGACCACTTCCCGTGCCCGTCATTAGCGTCCCGCGCTCGCTAAGCTCACGCATAGGCTTGAGCGCAGACTGGCGCTACGAAGTGTCGTCGACGAGGGCGCGAGCGAGCTTAAGCGCGTTTTCACGATAAGTGAACGAATGGCTTCTAAAACGGCGCGAGCGATGGAGAGGTTTGATGTGGTCCCTAGCGTTTATCAGTGTCATTATTTGGACAGTCGTCTCCGCGCTAGGAGGAGGCGCGGTCGGATCGCTGGCACTTGCCTTAGCAGCTTCATTTGGCGCTGGTGTCATTGGAATTTGTCTCAAGTGGGGCGAGCGGAGCCTATGGATCGGCATAACGGCCGGGCCCGCATTGCTGCTGATCATTCTACTCTCGGCGGCCATATCAGACCGTATGGCTCGGCGTCTGCAAAACAGGAAGCGTTCTAAATTTTTCACCTGAAGGTTTATGGATCTTTCAGTTGTTCTCGGCGGACAATCACGACCTCTTGGTCTGCCGATGACGGTCGGAGTTACCGACTTTTTCGATCTAGTGGCCGTCGACATGGCCAATCGACCAGGCCCTTCCTGTTCCGAGCGTTCAGGCTCAACGGGCTTCCGACGAGCGTAGCACGATACCCACTAAACCACCTCACCAGCGTACGTTTCCGCGATCGTCTCCGCGACGCATCAGACGACACAGTGATCCTCTTCAGCATTTCAATTTGGAGGCTTACGGTCGAGGCAAGCCCGTCTCGCATTCACCGATGTCAGTGGACCGCGCAGAATGGCGCTAAATCAACGATAGGATAGTGCTTCGAGGATAGCCTTCCACGACTGGCTGTCCGGCGCCGCTAGGAGGTGACCCTTTGCAACTGATGGTCGATACGGCTGGCCCGTAGTGGTTGCTGCATAACCACCCGCTTCCGCGTGAATCAATATCCCAGCCGCGTGATCCCATGGGTTCATGCCTTCGTTTAAGCAAAAGCTCATGGCACCCGTTGCCAACATCCGGTATTCCCAGGCTGAACAGCGCCAAGATGTGACGCGGCTAAAGTTCAACACGCCCAACGCAACCGAAGCGCGCGTTTGAGCTTCGAATGCGTGAACTGCTGCAAAACCTTGCATTTCATTTACTGAACCTGCCTCCGCGACCGCCAGCCGCGTGGAAGCTCCATCCGCCCCCACATGCCAAGCGCCCCCGCCGGGTCGGGCAATGAGGAAGTCCCCAAGCACCGGATAGTGTATAATGCCGGCGATGGTTCTACCCCGTGATACGATCGCCAGGATACTGCCGAACATCGGCGAACCGTGTGCGAAATGCCACGTGCCGTCTAACGGATCAATGACGGCGGCTAGGTCGGCTCCGGAGAGACGATCCAACAACGATGGATCTTCTGACACCGCTTCCTCGCCGATTATCACGATGTCGGGCAGCCTCGTCCTCAGCTTTTCAGCAATCAGATGCTCGGACGCAATATCCGCATCAGTTACGATATCGTCAAAGCTTGTCTTGGCACGCTTCGAGTCAGAGGAGACAGATCGGAATCGCGGCAGAATTTCCTCGACCGCTGCATCGCGTAGATAGCTCATAAGCTCTTCAAGTAGCTCTTCAGCAACACTTTCCATACTGCAACGTGTCCAGATCGCGTGCGCGCTTGTCCAGCTAAATGTCTATCGTGATTCCCACCGGAGACAGCCAAATGATATCAGTTTCAACACGCCCGCAAGCCCGCTATTTGCCCCACTGCCCCGCCTCCGGTAAACGGCTGTGCTGTTTCACCCAAAAATGATGGTAGACACGGCCACCGCTTCGGTTAACGTGCGTGTAGGCATTGGCTAAGCAGACACCATTGCCAAGAGGTTATCGTTAGACTTAATACAGTCCGGCGATGACCTCACCAAATCCTCTGATTTGGCGGTTGCGGCCCTGTCATAGCGGTCTGCGGATCCCGTTGGAGAATGGCTCTCCTACCCTCACCCCGGTGCGCCGATAGCGCTTTTTGTAGACGCAAAAAGATGCGCCGCACACAGCAGAATACGACGCATCTTCTCGAAGGATCACCGTGGGCTAGCAGGTCGTGTGCACGTCTTAGACAATGCGCCCGCAGTGACCGCATTCGAACTGCTTGTATCAATGAAAGTTTCCAGCCGGCAAAAAAATAACGCCAGTGCAACACTGGCGCTAAGTTGGTCATCCATTGGGAGCGCCTCCCAACGCGGGAAAGGAAAGAAGAATGGCAAGCCAATCTCTCGTCGGGCGACCCCTACTGAACATCGATCGGCAGCTGGAGTTCCCGTCTGCCACCGTACCAACGGCAAATCCTACCGTGGTTGGCACGGCAACAAAAGAAAGCTCACGCGACTGAGACGCGCGCGGCTTATTAGTCGTTTCGTGTTAGAGGATCACAAAACCGTTTGGCCCCTACGGCGGTCGCCAATGAGATACTGATTGGCATCCCGGATTAGGCAGACAGGCCGAGATCACTCAATGGATTGCGGCACCGCCAACCGGTCCTTCGACGACCTTTCGTATGGTGGAAACTAAGCGAGCGGTCGAGGTGATGATTTCCGTTGCAATGTCCTCATCGCCCTCACCTACCTCGACGGCCATCTCGCCGACCGCGGCTGCTGCATTGGCGACCAAAACTGAGAGGGCGACCCTTTCGCGAGGAACTCGGCGGGCGAACGCCTCCAAGGTGGCACTGAAGTTGAGGAGGACCGCCGTCATCTGCTCGGGCGTCATTCCAAGCGGCTTTAGTGTGTCTGGCAAAACAGTGACTCACATAGGGAGAAATCGCGTCGACGATAAGCGGCTGGTTCATTCGAACTCCGGCGCTCATGGAGGTGATTTTAGCAAGCTAGGGCGAAACATCGTCTGTTCAAGGTCGGCCGCGGATGTCCTCGCCTCCAGCGCCCCAAGCCTGTCACGATGATCGCCAGCTGCGGTGTCCTCCCGCCGTCCGTATTAACTGACCTCGTTTGAACACTGCAAGTGTTGCCAGCTGACGAGCTGTAAACGGGATCCTATCCGCATCATCGCGGGGACCGACCGTGAGGAAGCGGCTACGGCCGGCGACCTATTGGCCGAGCCAGTTGTACTCGGCGATGGATGCTTTCCCTGACTTCTTGTCGTAAACGCATATCAGGTTGACCATTTTTTTGGTCTTGGTGTTCCTTTCGCGAAGCAGGATCGCGATTTTTCCCATCGTGTCACCGAAGAGGATCGGTGCCGTCGCTTCCGGGGAAACCATCCGTGACTGCCCGATGCACGTGCCATTGGCCTTTGCAAAGAGAGTGTTCCAAGCTGCGTCACTTGAAGCGTCGGCGATTTGCGCGAAGGAGAGACAGCATGCGATGGCGGCGAGTGGAAATTTTAGCATAAGGGTCCTCTTCTCGAATCTGCCAACATTGGCGCGACTTTTCTTGCGAGGAAAAGTGGCATGATCGCGGCCTCATTTGTTGGAAGTCTATCTCGTAAAGGCTTTTGACATCGTTTCGCTTGACGGACATATGGGCATGGCTTTCAAGTGGCCGCTTGCCAGGCGGTCCAAGGAAGGCGCGAATGGAAGCAGGCCTCGACACTATCGTACACATTGCCGGGGACCCGATCAGCCAATTCGTAACGCTGGTGTTGTTGTTGGTCCTGGCGAGGATAATCGTTCAAGGGAAGGCCACTGACCGTTTCCTTGTTCACATCGGTTTCTTTGTCCTTCTCACAATCCTGCTTGTCGGCCATGACGTCGCACCATGGACGACGGTGATCGACGATGAAGACCTCCCCCTCAGGATGTTCATTGGCATTGCGAAGGCGACCTGGTGGGCAGGCGGAGCGATGGTTATCGCAAGCTCGGTCCGCGTCTACCTTATCATCGAGCGTAAACCGCGTGAAGGTCGCCTCCTGCAAGATCTATTGGTTGCCATCATATACATTGGAGCGGCCCTATCCATAATCGCCTTTGTGTTCGACCTTCCCGTGCGGACGCTCATTGCAACATCGGGGGTATTCGCTATCGTCTTAGGGCTGGCTCTGCAGAGCACGTTGAACGACGTGTTCTCTGGCATAGCGCTGAACCTGGGTCGTCCTTACTCGGTTGGTGACTGGATTGAAGTTGAGGGCGGCGTTCGCGGTCAAGTCGTCGAAACCAACTGGCGCTCCACTCACCTTCTTAACGACGCCAATGATCTTGTCATCGTGCCAAACAGCGCGTTGGCCAAGGCAACGCTGACCAACCTGACTGGCGGCGACGCCATCCATGGCTCAAAAGTGGTAATCCGGGCGCTGCCCTCGAAGTCGCCGGCGCTGATCGAAGAGACCATGAGGACGGTGCTGCTGAGCGCCAATTCGATTTTGAAGTCGCCGCCCCCGTCGGTATCCATTACCGCATTGGACGGTTCCGCGGTTGAAGTCGAGCTCTCGTTCAAGGTGTCGAGCCTTGGGCAAACTGGCGTGGCGAAGAACGAAATCTTCGACCTCGTGTATAGGCACACGAAGGCGGCGGGGATCCAATTGTCCTTGGCGGCGAACGCATCGGCGGTGATGAACCCTGATCCCGGATCGAAACACCCGGGAACGCCGTGGAGGCTGCTGACGTCCATCCCGCTCTTCTCGACGCTTACCGAGGATGAGATGGAGGCTCTGGCCAACAGCATGGAGCGTCTGGCGTTCAAGAAGGGCGTCGTCATCGCTCCACAAGACGCTTCGATGACATCGTTGATGATCGTTCGCAGTGGCGTCGTCACGATCGAACGCGTCAGTGATCATGGAAGAGAAGAACTCACCCGGCTGGCTCCAGGCGACCTCTTCGGTGAGCGCGGCGTGCTGATGGGAGCGCCCGAGCCGGCAACCATGCGCGCCCTGACATTTGTTGTGGTCTACGAGATCTCCAAAGAACACCTGGCCAGCGTGATGCACCAGCGCCCGTCTTTGGCGGAGGAACTCAGTCAACTTCTGGCAAAACGTGTCGAAACAGAAGAACACTTAAAGATCGATGGGCGCTCTGCGGTTGAAGATCATCCGGTATCACTTGCCGCTCGAATACGCCACCTCTTTGGCGTGCAGCAGCGGAGCATCCCTTAAGCAAGGGTTCAGACAACCTCGTCGGCGTCCCGGGGCTGCCATCGTTGATGGCCGGCCGCAAGCGAGATGTGCTTATGAAAAGCAAACAAGGGGAAGACTTGTGTCACCCGGAAAATTTTCTGATTTCGCTCAGTGCGCTTCTACCATAGCCTACAACCACCCCACTGCCCCGGGTCGGCCTCTGCGGGAGCCAGCGTCCTACAGTGACGAAAGTCCCCGCGATTATATCGGTGATCGAGAGTATAGCTCTTGCTGAGATCATAGCGGCATTCGGCGCTGCGTACCATCCCCGGGGCATTACAGTGACTTAAGCTCCACCAGTTCGCGCACTTGGTTGAACACGGAAGCCTCCACCCGTCGTAACCGGCCTATCAGTCTGGCCTCATCGTCGGTCACAAGGACTACCTCGTGTCTTTGCGCTACTTCCCCGCGCACAAAATACTCCATTGGGAGGCCGAACAGCTGGGCAATGTGGTGGAGCGAAGCCGCGGTCACCCGGTTTTCGCCCTGCTCGTATCTCTGGAGCTGCTGGAATGATATTCCTAGCCTCTCCGCAACAATCTTCTGCGATAATCCCGCATTCTTGCGAACTTCCCTTAACCGAATGCCGATCTGCAAATCGATTGCCTTCGTCCCGCTTTTCTTGATCGTTTCCAGTTCCATCAGCGTCCCCCGACGATATATGTGTCGTCTATCTAAGGCATCCTGGCATCGTTTCACAAACCAAAAGGGATGCAGAGATGGCCGTCGCGACAATTGGATTAGATATCGCGAAGAACGTTTTTCAAGTCTACGGGGCGGACGAAGCAGGCGAGCAACTGTTCAACAGGAAGATAGCGCGCACGGCAATCCTGGACTACTTTCGTAAGCTGCCGCCATGCGTTGTCGCGATGGAGTCTTGTGCGACAGCCCACCACTGGGGCCGCTCGATTGCCGCGCTCGGTCATGAGGTCCGCCTGATCCACCCCACATATGTGAAGCCGTTCGTCAACCGTGACAAGACCGATGCGAACGATGCCGAGGCGATCCACGCAGCATCTTCCAGGAAGTCGATGCGCTTCGTACCGGTCAAGTCGGCAGGTCATCAAGCCTCTACGATGCTGTTCAAAACGCGGGCGCTCCTGGTGCGTCAGCGCGTTCAAGCAGTGAATGCGTTGAGAGCCCACCTAGCCGAATTTGGCATCGTTTCTCGTCCGGGAGCTGCCAATGTTCCCACATTGGTTGCAGCGGTCCGCAACCGAACAAACACCATCTTGCCGCCGCAGGCCAGGGCTGCTCTCAGGATCATTGCGAAGCAGATTGACAGGCTCTCTCAAGATATCGCCGGTCTCGAAAAGGCATTAAAGGCTCATGCGAAGGCTGACGACGAAATGAGGAGGCTCATGACGATCCCAGGGGTGGGACCGATGACCGCCACTGCCGTCAAAGCATTCGTACCGGATGCCAAGATCTTCAAGTCTGCGCGTCACTTCGCTTCATGGACGGGCCTTACTCCCCGAACGCTCTCGAGCGGCGGGCGTACCTGGACTGGCGGCATCACCAAAAGGGGCAACTGCGAACTGAGATCGTTGATCGTCGCGGGAGCTATGTCTGTCGTTCGAAACACCAAAGAGGATGCGCGCAGCTGGGTGGCCTCGTTGAAGCGACGACGTCCCTTCAAAGTTGCGGCGGTCGCCCTTGCCAATAAAATTGCAAGGACAATCTGGGCGCTTCTTGTTAACGGTGGCATTTATAATCCGGAACCGCTGGCATAGCCGGCGCGGCTGGTTAACACGGGCCGCTTAGCTTCGGCCGGAATGCCGATCATCGAATGCACAGCAGGCGAGCAACACCGACGAATACCCTGTGCTTGCGAGCACGCTCGAGTGACGGGTGCTTGTCCCGCGTAAGTCGCTGAGGCTCATTGCAAGCCCTTGCATGGAAGCCGTACACTTGGTTGCAGCATAAGATGTGAGGTAGCTGGCCGGGCGGATCGCAATGACCTGCGATCCGCCTCTTAGCTTCCTCTGCTCCTCATGAGAATACGGCATTTACCCCCTTGCCTTGTATGACAAGTTTGGATCAGATGCGGGAAAGCTCAATGTATGGAGAGGTCGTATGACACGCCTACTAATTCGCGCTACTTTGGCTCTGTGTGGTTTCATCATTCCAGCCGCCGCCTACGCTCATACCGGAGCGGGTGCTCCATCCGGGTTCGCGCACGGCTTCGCGCATCCGATATCAGGTATTGATCACACGCTTGCGATGGTGCTGGTCGGTCTACTGGCTTTCCAGCTTGGCGGACGAGCTGTTTGGCTCCTGCCGATGGCATTTACCGGTTTGATGGTTGTTGGAGGGATCCTGGGCATCGCCGGCGTGAACCTGCCCATGGTGGAAACCGGTATTGCCGTCTCGGTGATCATCCTCGGAGCATCGGTCGCGTTCAGGATCAAGACACCGACGGCTGCAGCAATGGGTGTTGTCGGCCTCTTCGCCTTGTTTCATGGGCACGCTCACGGAGCAGAGATGCCTGGAAGTGTGTCCGGCCTCACCTATGCCATCGGCTTTCTCGCTGCGACCGCATCGCTTCATTTGGTGGGGATCGGAACCGCATTGCTGTTTAGCCAGCTTGATCAACGCCGAGGCGCAATCATTACTCAAGTAGCCGGCAGCGTCGCGGCGCTCGCCGGGGTCGGTCTCGTCCTCGGCATCCTCTAATAACCGACAAGCAAGAGAAACGCTCCCAATCGTCGCAGAGCTAGCGCCGAAACGATAGGCAGGCCCCTGTTCGGACGGGAGCCCAGCTGGACTTTCGGAGGGGTGTTCTTAGCCAGCGTATCCGGCTGCATCCTATCAGCGTTGACAGGCCCCATTCTCCAGCGAGGGGCTTTTTTCTCAACTTCTGCTGAACCGCCGCCTAGCGCGCTCCACTGCACGTTTGGGACCCGCGCGAACAAAAACCCTTTGTCCAGACCTGCGCCTGGTTATGAACGCACCGCGATGGTCATCGCCAGGTCACCGTCATCTGCCCAATCTTGGAACTCGACCGACACTCTGGCGTTACACGATTTCACAAAGAGGAGACGTAGCATGTCGACAGAAAATGCGATTGGCCTGCCCATCCCGGTCGGCGTCATAACCCCTGAGGATGGCTACCAGCAGCAAACCGAGGTCATACCGGCAAAGGAGCCTGACGACCTAGCCTCAGCCACTATTCGATCCGTTGACGCGCTGTGGCTCGCGCCGATGAAATTCACGCTCGCAGCCACATTGGCAACTGCAGCCCTCTCGCTCAATCCGTTCTTCGCGTTGAAATTATACCAGCCGGGTAAGCCGTTGGCCTAAGGCGTCGAGAGCGTATTTCAGTCGAACCTGTGACCAAGTCGGCACGAAGGCCTTCGCGGCGTTTGCACCCCGCTCTTCGATTGCGGGCTGCAGGTCTGATTTAGGCCGGGGAACATCCCGGCGCCAAGACTATTTCTGGACAACACCAATGAGGAGGACCAAAAATGTCGAAAGATCTCAGGGTTGGCTTCACTGGCATTCCACGCGAACACGCGACGGGTGTGCGCAAGGTGGCGAAGAACGCTGTGGACACTGTACGGCGCGAAACGAGCGCCGTTGCGGCAGGGGCAGCCGATCACCCACACGGCAACTGGGCTCCTGCTCGGCGTAGGAGCATTGGCGTTTATGGCGGGCTTCGTCTTCGGCCGCGGGGCTGCGGATCACACCTCCACTTGGCGATAGCTGGAAGGCTCGCAACAGCCTGCTCGAATATGGCCGACGTACCCGGGTAAAGCCGAACGGCTGACTTGGGCTGAGGTCGGCTGGCAGGGACAAGCAAATGGTTGCCAACGGCACCAAAAAATTCTTCAGACGGATAAGGTCTTCCGCTTTTGCCAACGCGGCGAAAGGGACGCCAGATTGCTTGTAGGTTAAATAGTCGAGCTCTCCGGTCTGCGCGCGTTGAGCGAATGCCGGAAGCCGAGCTGGGATTGACGTACCGGCAAAGCGCCACATAAACATCCAGATGACATGATGACTATGGGCCTGGTGAAACGGGGTCCAGTCTCTTCAAGGTACCGGTCCTATCTCACAATCGCTTGAAGATTACGCACGTGGCAGCTTCCTGTCTCTCGATATCGAAGGCGACGGTAACAAAGACCAGCGCCCGGTTGAAATCTCCCTGTGCCAGTTCGATGGCGGGCTGTTTACCCGGGAGTGGCACTGGTTGGTCGACCCTGGAAGAGCGATCAGCTACTTTGCGACAAAAAAGCATGGGCTGCGTGACGGCGACGTCAAGGGAGCGCGAGCATTTGCGGAAATCTCACATGAGATTGCCGTGGCCGTGGAAGGACGGGTCTGCGTCGCTCATGATGCGATCGGCGACCTCTTGATGCTTGGCGAAGGCGATGTTCGAACACTGGACCTGCCAAGTCGAATCTTCTGCACCTACCGGATGGCCAAGGCCGCCATCGCTCGCGGCCAGCCGGTCAGCCCCGGGGTGGTGAGCTTGAGCGAATGGCTCGGAATCGGCGAGCCGCCCGAGACGTTGCAGCGGCGCACTGTTCATTCAAGCTCGCTCGACGCGTGGCGGACCGGGCAAATTTTTCTTGCCCTCGCTTTGCAGCTGGCCGGGAACGTCCCGGCAGATCGGCAAGAGATCGACCGCTTCTGTATCGGACAAAAATCTTTGCAGTCCGTCAAAGCAAAACTCGCAAAGCGTCGATCAAAGGCCGTTTGACCGACCGAAAACCGCCCATCGGCGCCAATGCCCCGACGCCGTCACCATGACCTGTCATCGGCGGCCCTGGCATCGCTACACCCGCCAGCTCGAGTGCATGGTTATCAGTTTGCCGGGCCAGGCTCGATGAGGGACTGTCGTCTTGGACATGATCCGGTCGGCGAGCTTTCGTCAACCGGCTCATGTTTTTCGGCTTTCCTCACAGCAAACGGGCGCCGCCCGACCTGGATATCACTGAAAATTCCGGCTCTTTACCTTCAGCGTATCGATATGCAGATCCGGAATAAAGATATCTCTTGGCCTGACGGACGGCCTGCGATCCCGTGAATCCGGACTTCCAGGAGATCCGTGGGCGAACTCATCACCCCTGCCCGTCGGCAGCTTGAAGTCGAGATCGCGGTCAGCAAGCCCTGTCAGATCGTCGGAGAGATCGAATAGTTGCTGGGCGACAAGATGGACGACGTCACCTTCGCGCTGAATCCTGCCGTTGATCGCCATCATCGACGATCCCAGCACCACCCGACGCCGCTTCTCGAATAGCGACGGCCAGACGACGACATTGGCAGGGCCGGTTTCGTCTTCGATAGTGATGAACATGACGCCCTTTGCGCTGCCCGGCTTCTGGCGGACAAGAACAAGGCCGGCGGTCATCAGCCATTGACCGTCGCGGGCGCTCATGGCGTCTGAACAGGTGACGATGTTTCGCCTCGCGAGATCGGCCCTCAGGAAGGAGATCGGGTGGTCACGGAGTGTCAGGCCGACATGGCCGTAGTCCTGGATGACATTATGCCCTTCAGTCATTTGGCGCAGATGGACTTCCGGTTCCTGTTGTTCGGCTATCACCGTTGCCTCGCGCTCGGCTGCTGCGGCAAACAACGGCAAGGGCTCGTCGCGTAGCGCCTTAATCGCCCAGAGAGCGTCGCGACGTTCAAGCTCCATTGACGGCAGGAAGGCGTCCGCCTCAGCAAGTTGTTCAAGGGCTTCCGTTGGAACGTTCGAACGTCGCCACAAGTCATCGACACTTTCGAATACCCGGTTCATGCGGGCAGCAACAATGCGTGCCGCGTCGGCGACGGCCAACCCCTTGACCATTCGCATGCCAAGTCTGACCGCATGCCGGCCCGTATTGTTTTCGAGCTCCTCAAGCGTGCAGTCCCAGCGTGAGCGATTGATACAGACGGGCCTGACTTCCACGTTGTGATTTCGGGCGTCTCCGACGATTTGCGCAGGCGCGTAGAAGCCCATGGGCTGGGAGTTCAATAGCGCTGCACAGAAGATATCAGGGAAATGACACTTCACGTAGTTGGAAGCATAAGCGATCAGCGCGAACGACGCCGCGTGGCTTTCAGGGAAGCCATAGCTGCCGAAGCCTTCAAGCTGACTAAAGGTTTTCTCTGCGAATTCAGCTGAGTATCCGTTCTTGATCATGCCTGACACGAGCTTGTCCTTGAAGCGTGAGACGCCGCCCGTAAACTTGAAGGTCGCCATGGATTTTCGAAGCTGGTCGGCCTCGCCACCGGTGAAGCCGGCACAGACCATGGCGACCTTCATTGCCGACTCTTGAAACAGCGGGACGCCCAGCGTCTTGCCGAGGACGGCCTCCAGTTCCGGTGTCGGGTACTCGACCTTTTCCTTGCCTTCTCTCCTGCGGAGGTAAGGATGGACCATATTGCCCTGAATCGGGCCTGGCCGAACGATCGCTACCTGGACGACGAGGTCGTAGAAGGTCCTCGGCTTCATACGCGGCAACATCGCCATTTGCGCGCGGCTCTCAATCTGGAAAGTCCCAAGCGTATCCGCCTCGCGTATCATTGCGTAGGTCGCGGCGTCCTCCTGCGGTATAGAAGCAAGATCCAGGGGTTGGTGTTTATGGTCGCGAATGAGATCGAAGGCCTTCTGCATGCAGGTGAGCATGCCGAGCGCCAGGACGTCGACTTTCATGAACCTCAAGGCTTCAACGTCGTCCTTATCCCATTCGATAATCTGACGATCGGCCATGCTTGCCGGTTCTATGGGAACGAGCTCGTCCAGGCGATCATGGGTGAGGACGAAACCGCCCGGGTGCTGGCCAAGATGACGCGGCGCTCCCATCAACTGTTGGGCGAGCTTGAGGGTCAAAGCCAGCCGGCGGTCCGCGGGATTGAGGTTCAGCTCCCGGATATTGCGATCGGGCACTTCCTCTGACCATGACCACATGCCCGAGGACAACGCCTTGATGACGTCTTCCGGCAAGCCCAGCGCCTTGCCCACATCACGGATCGCGCCTTTGGCCCGGTAGCGCGTGACCGTTGAGCAGAGCGCCGCCTTTTCCTTGCCGTAGGTCTTGTAGATCCACTGGATGACTTGTTCACGCCGCTCATGCTCGAAGTCGACATCGATATCGGGTGGCTCGTCGCGCTCCTTGGATACGAAGCGTTCGAAGAGGAGATCGTTGGTTTCAGGATCGATGCTTGTGACCCCGAGGATGTAGCAGATCGCCGAATTGGCGGCTGATCCCCGGCCCTGACACAGGATGCCCTGGCTCCGCGCGAATTTGACGATGCTGAACACCGTCAGGAAGTACGGCGCATAGCGCATCTCCTTGACGAGATCGAGTTCATGTCGGACGGCTCTAAGAACCTTTTGGGGCAAACCTTCCGGATATCGTTGGGGGATGCACTCCCTGACATAATGCTCTAACGACTGCTGGGCATCCATGCCGGGAACAATGGCCTCCTGCGGGTACTGGTACGTGAGCTCTTCCAGTGAGAACCTGCAGCGCTCGGCAATCTCCGTGGTCCTGGCCAAAGCTTCCGCATAGCGCGGAAAGAGGCGCTCCATTTCGTGTGGCGGCTTAAGGTATCGGTCGGCATGGCGTTCACGCTCGAAACCGAGCTCGTCAATGGTCGTGTTGTTCCGTATACAGGTGACCACGTCCTGCAATTGACGCCGCCCCGGTTTGTGAAACAGCACATCGTTTGTGACGACAGTGCGAACACGGTGCTTGGCCGCCATGTTGGCAATCTCGTGGAGCCGCATCTGGTCGTTCGGCCGACGTCGCAAGGTGAGCGAAACATAGGCTCGGTCGCCGAAGATTTCGGACATCTTCCTAAGGTGGAGCGCGCAAAGCTCGTCCGGCAGATCAGGAACCAAAATGGCGATGAGGCCATCGCTGTAGAGAGCGAGGTCGTCAAGTTGCAGGATACAATTGTCCTTGCCTCCCCTACCCTTGCCGAACGTGATCAGCCGGGTCAGCCGAGAGTAGGCCGCCCTGTCGGTCGGATAGACGAGAATGGACATTGCCTCTTGCAGGTCAAGACGACAGCCGACCACCAGGCGAACACCCGTGGCCCGCGACGCCTCGAGCGCCCGGACGATGCCGGCCAGGGAGTTTCGATCGACAACGCCAAGCGCTTCGATGCCCAACTCCTTTGCCGTCGCAAACAATTCGTCGGCAGAAGAAGCGCCGCGCAGGAACGAGAAATGGGTGGTGACCTGGAGCTCGGCATATCTCATCCGAATATCCCATGCATGAACCATTTGCGATCTCCCGTCTCCGGATCGACACCGTCACCGCTGCGGAATATCCAATATCGCTCTCCCATCTCGTTCTCCACCACGTAGTAATCCCGCACGGCCTCAAGCTCGCTCTCGCAGGTCCACCATTCGCCGAAGACACGCTCGGGACCGTCTGCCTTGCGCACATTATGCTGACGTCCCCTCCAGGTGATGCTGCGCGGTGGATAATCCGGCATGAGGGAAAGCGCCTTGATCTCGTCAGGCTGGTGAAGCAGCCGTATCGGCCGTCGCCAGTGGCCGTCCCAGGTCCCTCGGATATCATCCCCAGCAGGCGCAATCCGTCTGACGCTGCGCTCCGGAACATCCGAGGCGACCGGAGCGATACGGTAAACGCGCTGACCGCGATTGCCCAGGATGTCGATCAAAGGCGCAATGTCTGCCGCCGCCTCCTCTACAAGCGACGACGTCTTCTGTTGCTCTTGGAGTGGTTCGGTCACGACCGCGATGAGCGTCAGCTTCTCGATACCGAAACCTGGCTCGATTTTCTCGGTGCGGTCCTTGAACAATTTCGTCAGCCAGGCCTCGTCGCGAGCGGGCTTGGCAGTTCCTGCCCTTATCGCCTGGAGGGTGCCGTCGGTCTTTTCGACGATCAGGTCTATTTTGCGAGCCCCCAGACCGCGACGTTGGAGCTCGCCGATCAGTTGCTGGATGAGCCGACCCACATACTTGTTGATCGTTTCGGCGGCTGCGATGGGTTCAGCGAAAGCGCGTGATACGTCGATCCGGTCGGCTTCGCGGATTGGTTCGATCGGTTCGGAGATCCGGCCGAACATCTGGTCGAGGCGCCGGCCGACTTCCGGGCCGAACCGCAGCGCGAGCGGCGCTCTGGCCGTCGCCGACAACTCGCCGATGGTCCGGAACCCGAGCGTCCCGAGATCGGCGACGATCTTGGGGGCAAGCCTTAGCAATGCAACAGGAAGCCTCGCCACCGCATGGAACAGTTCACCGCGGCCAACGATGACCGTTTCACGCCTGATCGATCGAGCACAGGCATGAGCAGCGCCCCAGGTGTCGGCGATTGCCACCCGTGCGTTAAGACCCTTGGCTTTGAACTGGCTTGCGACACGGCTGAGCATTTTCTGCTCGCCGCCTTGCAGATGATCGGCACCCTCGGTGTTCATGACGATACCGTCGTTGCCATCCACGGCGACGACGGGCGAGTAGATGGAAAGCGCCCATAACGCAATCCGTTTGAGAGCTAACTGGTCGCCAACAGGGTCGGCATCCACCAACTTCAGGTCGCGAAAGATCGCCTGCGCTTTGGCAGCCGGCATTCCAGGGGTTACTCCGGCCCTGCGCGCCGCGTCATCGGCGGCAGACACCCAACGTCTGGAACCCGACTTCGCGATAACCGCGATGGCCTGATCAAGCGGAATAGAGGGATCGGCTCTCCGAATCCGATCGGTCGCCAGATCGGGGAAGAATATCGATACGACCCTTGTCATCGCAGGCTCCGATTTCGAACTCAGCACACTCGCCCGCACGCGATCTCATTAATTCCAACAACCACCTTGGCCTGCCGACGCCCTGAACCGGGAGATCAACGCTTGGCAGGACGCTGATCCTCCAGCGCGTCGTTGCCGCTGTTGGCTGACCAAAGTCGTTGGCTTCGATCTGTCGTCGCCACCGCCTTACGGCCAGGGCAATCGTACCCTTTCGTTCTGCAGCCAACTGAAGCCGCCTTGAGGCAGTCATGGGAAGTCGAACGAGTTCGCCTACTACCGCTCCGAGACCACCATAGGCCAGGCATTCCTCCATACTGGCAAGGACATCTTCCTCCTTGTCTCCTTCGACAAAGACAACCCGGCCGGGATGCAGACCGGATTGTGCCAGAGCAGGCATGAACAGGTCCGGGCGGGTTAGGCACCATACCACCTGACCGGTGGTTCTAGCTGCGATACCAGCGGCGAACAAAGCTGCCGCCGCCCCGTCGACGGTCCCTGCCCCCCACCCGCGAATTCATGCAGCGCGCCGCGCGCCAGACCACCGCCTGGCAAGGTCGCGTCGATCTCGGCTACACCGAACGGCAGCGAACCGGCACGTCTTGCGATCCCGCCTTCAAGGGCGGAAATGCGCTCTCGCAGGTCGGCGAGAACGTGCTCGCGGGCAACAGTCATCTGTCACGAATCCTTTCGAAATCGCGTTAAAACATCCGGCTTCATGCCGTGAAAAGTTGATTGTTCCCTTTTTGTTCCTTATCTTGACCGCCGTCAAGATCGCCGATTCCAGGAATCTATTCCTCGAACTGGGCGATAGAAAAGATAAGCGAGGTGAATCAATTCCATAGTGGAAGCTTTCAGCTTAAATGCCGTTATCGAAAAAATTCGCCGTCGGTGCCTTGCCTGTTGAAAACCATGCGGCTAGCTAGCTGCCGCGCGATGAGATGCCCTGCGCCTGGAGAAGAGATGGCCAGAAGACACCACAACCTGGCCGGTGGCGATGGCCCCAGGCTAAAGGACTTCCGTGACGCAGTTATCGTGCTGGAATGTAGGTTCTGTCATCGCAGCGATGGCTTCGAGCGAAAGAGTCTCGTCGCACAATTTGGCGCAGACGCATGTCTGGCAAAGCTGCGCCGTCGACTGGCGATGGGCTGCGAGCGAATGGTCGGTTCCGAAGGCGATCGCTGCCAGACACGGTTTGCAAATCTTGAGCCGTAGACCGCTGGAACATTCACCTTCGTTGCCCGTTGGCTCCCCTAGCAACCAACGGAGGAGCATTTCCATGACCAACGTCTATAACGAAGGCGCGCCGAGCTTCGCAAGCGGTCTAGCCAAGAGCACCCTGACTGCATTCTTCGACAGCCGCAGCGACGCCGAAACCGCCGTCGAAAAGTTGAGGTCTAAAGGCGTCGCAGACGTGCGGCTTATGCCGGGCTACGAAGCCGACGGCGAAGGAGCATCGTCTGCCGCGGAAAGTTCCGGCTTCTGGTCAAGGCTCGGGGACTGGTTCTTCCCGGACGAAGACCGCGACGTCTATGCCGAGGGGTTGCGCCGCGGCGGTTTTCTTGTCTCCGCTTCCGTCGATCAGTCGAATTACGACACGGCGCATGACATTCTCGACGACGCGGGTTCCATAGACCTCGATGAACGCGCCGACCTTTGGCGCACCGAAGGCTGGACGGCAGGCACTGGTTCCCAACAGGCAGCAGCGTCCAAGGAAGACGTCTTCCAGGCGGACGCGGCTGCAGGAAGCGCATCAGGACCTGGCCGTTACACGCGAAGCACCCAAGCGACATCACCGCGAGTGCGGGGATACGACCTGACAGAACTGTCCCCCGACGTGGTCGACGACGTCATCCCGACGGGTCATCAGCGCGACGTCTCCGAAGGGGATCGACCTGCCGGAGATCGGCCATCGCAGGATCAGTCTATTGACGACGTCCGGCAAAGCCAGATGCTTCCCGGCAGCCGCTGATCGACCGGCAATCACGGAAGCCGCGTATGATGCGCGGTTTCACCATGGTTGCCGGAATGAACCGCTTGCATTTGTCCGGAGCAAGGATGACCAACGATCAGCAATTGAAGACGATCGCCTGGTTCGGCTCGCTGCCGCCAGTATTGCCGACGGAGATGGTCGGCCTTTGGCAGGGCGAAGGCATTTCTTCCGGTCATCCCTCGACGGCGTGCTCGAAAATCTGCAATGGTTCGGCAAAAGGTTTCATGCGGATTTTAAAGCCGACGCCCTCCTGTTCCAGTGGCAGACAGGCCGGCTTATTGCCCTGGAGCCGTCTTTTCTGCCTATCAAACTTGCCCTGCGCTTGGCGGCCGTCGGCCGGACATCTATCGCCCGGAACTGGTTTTCGTACGTGCAAAAGGCATGCCGCGCGCGGGGCACGACGGCGATGGTCGAACTGCGGAAACTCGATGGCGCGCAGACAGCGGCTATGGTCTACGACAGCCAGCCGATCGCCGACTACTTCAAACGGATCTGTGACGACCAGATCGCTGGAATGATGGCCGTCGAGGGCGACGCGCGCCGATACTTCTTCCGTCTCTGGCGCGTGGAGCCCCGAATTATCAGCGGCGGTGACCACAGTAAGGGTAGCCCGCGAAACGACTGAGCGCCTTTGTGTGGCTGCAGCACGAGCCTGGCGCCGGACGCTCGCTCCTGCCACGAGCGCCCAACCGCTCCTTTCCCGCATCATCCGAAAAGACAGCTGCCATATGGCCTAAGACCGTGAAATGATGCCGGGCGAACCGGAGGATGACGATGCTGGCGTTGACGATCTGCCTGCCGATTGCTTTTGCGATCGTGCTCCTCGCTGCTGTTGTTTTGCGGCTCATTCCAGCTGGGGGAGAGGTCGAGGGCAGACGCGCCAGCAGCTATTCCCGTCGCATCGAAAAAAGTGGTTTGAAAGATAGTGATGTGCAGCGCTCTTGAACGCTGTGGCAGCATCAGGGCGACCTGATGACGGCAAGGCAGGGTCCGCGAAGCCGCCCGATCTCAAGGCCCTCGCTCTGCTCATGCTGCAGGAGAGATCTCCTTCATCATATCGCCGTCGATTGCAGCAAGATGCAGATATTTCAGGGCGAGGAAAATTTTTCAAGATTGCGCCGTTGCCTGTCCCGCGTCTGATCGCAGGCGACCCAAGGTGCCCCAACCGGAACGCCGCTCGATCCTGCTTTACCAGTTATTGCGAACCGACTTCGAAGACGAACGGCGCCGCTGAGCGTTCGAGGCCGGACAGACGATTGCAAGGACCACCACCAATCTGTATGTCGTAACCGCCTTTCGGATCCTGGGATGATGGGGGAGTTCCATGACGCTCCAAAATGATGACGACAGCGTCTACGAGGCGAGGGCGCGGAAAGCAGCCCGACGTATCGTACGCGATGAAGCGGTTCAGTTTGCGGCGTCTGCGGTTAACGGAGACGAGGCTGGCCTGGAAAACAACGCGCATGCTCTCGAGCAGGCAATCGTCGCGGCAATCATGGAAGGCGTCGGGAGGCGCTAGGTTTTTGCAACTTCGCACTAAGCCTTCAGTCTGAGGCGACGAACGGGCTGGAGCGCATCGGATGTTTCCGATCTGAGGCAGAAGCACCAGAATAATGGCCAGCGCCTGAAGTTACCAGCAACCTGCATCTTTCGTCGCAGGAAGTGAAGCCCGATGTTGTTGAGACAAGGGTGAACGCCGCGGAGCGTTTTGACAAGCGATGGCTGCAACGAGGCACACAAGAAAAGCCCCGGCATTGACCGGGGCTGAAGTGAGGTTGCCGACTGAGGAACGTGCCAGCGCAGCTATAATGCAACGGTGGCGTTGCGGGTTCCACGATTGATGCCGATTGTCATCTTTCGTACAAAGTCGGAATGCCCTTTACGCCGTTGATTGAGGGCTGGCATGATCGACGTCGACGATTCGGGGCGCCCAATGAAAATTCTACACGCTGCAATAATGGCGACACTTGCTGCGGGCACACCGGCGCTTGCAGATGATGGTGTTTTTGACGAGTTACGATTCGGCGCATCTGCGTCCATCCAGGGCGGCGGCGAACATGAAGACGGAATTTTTCCCGAATTTACGCTGTTCTTCGACCCCTTTGACCATGATCAATCGACGGGTCTGCAAAAGCTTGCTCGCCCTCGAATCCATCTGGGAACCTCCATCGGGACGTCAGGATCTGCAAGTCAGGTCTTCACCGGCTTTTCGTGGACAGCCGATTTTTCCGATAAACTGTTTGCAGAGGCGGGCTTCGGCGGCGTCATCCATACAGGCGACCTCGACAGCAACGACAACGGCCCAGCCCTTGGTTGCCGCCTGCTCTTCCATGAATACATAGGCGCGGGCTTCCGGTTCGACAGTCACTGGAATGTAATGGCACAGGTCGCCCATTCTTCTCACGCCAACCTCTGTGATGGCCCCAACAACGGAATGACACGCGCGGGACTTCAGCTTGGCTACAAGTTCTGAGGTCCTTGTGACCGCGCATAAGCAGCGTTAGCAAAGCAGCTCTTTGAAAACCTTCGTGATGACAGAGCAACTCGCTGGACGGCAGGACCTGGCCGCCCTTCTTCGCCTGCGTGTTTCCAAGATCGTAGCCTCATAGCGCAACCCATCAATAAGCTTAGTGGCCGACAGGCACCCCTGGGTACGCTGGCTAGAATTGAACCGAGACCAACTGCCTCAGTGCGTCGTGACGCCCCGAGCCGGTTTGGCGCCGCCAGACACCACAGGCTGCGATGACGCAGCGCTTGCTGATGACTTTTCCTTTTTAATCTTCCCGGTCGTCGCCTTTTTGGCATCTGGCGAAGAGGTCGTCATTTTAGTGGCCCGAGCAGGCTTGAGGGTGCTGGGCTGCGCGTTCTCTGCAATTTCCTGGAAGGCCTGCATCCAATGCTTCAGATCGTCCCCGTGCGGACGGCCTTCACGCTCCCATATCTCATAGGCGCGCTGGCGAATCTGGTCTTCGTGCGTAGACATCGTTTAGTCCCTGTTGTGGTGTGCTGAGCCGTAAGATGGGCCCAATCGAACGAATGGCGATAGCCGGTTCCAGATGGCTATAACCAGGAGATCACATGCCGTCAGACATGAGGCTATCGCTCGGGGCGATGCGACTGCGGCCGGCGACGCGCGGCATATTCGAATATGGCGGCGCAAAGCAATGCTGCCGTTGCTGCGATATTCAGAAGATAAAGCGGCACCAGCAGTGCAACGATACTGATTGCCGAGAGGCCAGCGAGACCAGCAAGGTGAGAAAAGGGAAACCGCTGGGCGGCTGCGAGCTTCAGCCAGATGTTCCCGCACAGAAAGAGCACGGGGCCCCCGATGATCGCGCAGGCACTTTTCCAGTCCCCCTGTTCCTCTGGATGCGAAAGCGCAAAGTCTTCGCCAACTGCTGTCAGGATTATGCCTGCGACGATCGGAAGGTGTCCGTAAGTGAACAAACTATGCGCGACCGCCTCAGGCTCGTTGGTTTCCTCCGCCTTCTCTGCCGCCTCCTCCTGGCCGCGGTGGAAGTAAATCCACCACATAGCGACGGTGCTTAGGAATGCGCCGCAGAAAACCAGGAACGTCAGATCTGGCCCCATATGCTCGACGGCATTGCGACCCGTGGTCAGGATCGTCTCTCCGAGACAAATGATGACAAAGAGTGCGCAGCGCTCAGCCAGATGTTCTCCGTTGAGGTTCAAGGTCTCTTTGTCGGCTCTGCCAAGCCCCGGAAAAGGAAAGCGCAGGAGCGGCACGCCATATTCGATCGCAAGGGCCAAGCCCCAGACTGCCAGACGCCACTCTGTGGATGCAAATGCGCCAGCCACCCAGAGCGTGCCGGCTATGCAGGCCCAGAACGTGATCCGACCGAAGGTCGAGGCCGATTTCGGATCGTGACTGCCAAACGCAACCCAGGCAAACAGCGATCGTCCGACCTGCATCAAGGCGTAGATGGCAGCAAAGGGCAGCGCATGATCGCCAAAAGCTTCGGGAAGCGCGATCGCCATTAGGATGGCTGCGAACATCAGGGCAAAAAGGAGATAGCGGACAGGCTCACTATCGGTGTTGAGGAGATTGGTCACCCAGGTCGTGTTGATCCAGAGCCACCAGATCGCCAAGATGAGCAGCAGGGCCTCACCAACAGCGGTGGACGTAAAATCCTCTGCAAGCGTATGAGAAAGCTGGATCAGGCCGAAGACAAAGACGAGATCAAAAAAAAGCTCCGGAAAGCTGGCTTTCGACTTTTTCGCCTCCCTGTCACGCAGCCAGCGCATCGGTTGCTTCTTCTTGCTCATCGGCACTCCATTGCTCATGGGTCTGCATAGCCGGCCGCGCGGACCGACAGGTCGCCGGCAGCAGGATCGGCGGAGAAAATCAGCGCCCCCTCGCCCGACGAGTTTGCCGGGACATAGTCGAGCGTCGTTTCGGCCGTCTCTGTTATTCCATCAGGCCGGCGCCATTCGCCACGCACGAGCACGGCCGCAGCTGTGGTATCGGCGATGTTTGTGATTTTGAACCGCACCTGTCCCTTGGGGATAGCGTCAGTGGGCGCAAGTCGGGAGACCACAAAGTCCGGTGGGGATCTGGAGTTCGTTGCCGCTTCATAGCCAACGATGGCGATAAGAATTGCAACGAGAAGGCCGCTGGCAACGCCGAGCGCCCATTCAACCGGGTGCGGTTTCGCTGAAGGTGTTTTCTTTCGTGCCACTTTTCGTCGTCCTACAAAATCAGGCGTGCGGCCGCTGCACCGATGGAGCACGGGAGGCCAAGGACCACCACGGCCGGGAGAATCGCCGATGCAGATGTTCCGCTGAAGCGTTCGAATATCCAGAGGCAAAAGGCGCTGACCAGCAGCGCGATGACATATCCCGGCAATGTGAACCGAACCACGATGTGCCAGGCGGGCACCTTGTCGCCGATCTCATGGCCCCCCTTGAACGAGACAGCGTAGACAAAACCGTGCATGACCGCCAGTGAGATGACAATGACGCAAAGAACATGCCATGGGCTCATTTTGAAGGACAGGAGGATCATTTCCTCGGTCGGAGCGACATTCAGGCCGAGAAACAAGGCCCCGAGCGCCATCAAGAACATCTCGCCGCTATAGTCGGCGGGGCCTTCCTGCACCGGATCACCTTCATCGCCTTTGGCACTCTCGTCGCCATTGAGCTGACTTCGGCCCAACAGAGCGCCGATACTGGCTGGTACCGCCTGGAGGGCGATCTTTCCGACAATCTCGTAGACAGGCTGGCCAGCCTTAAGCACGCCGACAGCGAGAAGGATCGCCACCGACGACACGATACCAATGGCAAAAGCGATCGCTGCATCACGGCTCGCATCGCGCCACGTCGACGTCTGTTCGAACCCGACGCGGTCCGAAAGGAGGATAAGAAGCGGGACGTTCACAATCAGAAGGAGCAGCAGACGCCAGCGATCCATGTAGAACCCCAGTTCCCACATCTCCATGGTCATGAACATCGGCAGAGCAAAGATCAATGCCCCGGCAAAACCTCGTCCGAGGCCTGCGGTAAACGCCTTGCCATCCCATTCACCGCTTGTTTGCGCTTCCGTCTTCGCTACCGCCATTTTCCTAGAGGTAGGAGGCCAATCGATTTTGGCGAGGAGCAAACCTTAACTCTTCGCATGTATTGACTGCAGGATTGTCATCGCCCTCGCTCCAATTCGCAAGACGCAACCGACGAGCTCAGCGATCTGATCCAAGTCTTGGCCGTCGTCTCGGCCCGGATCTGGGCCACCCCTCGGTCGAACCGTGCCCGACGCTCTTCAGAGATAGCTTCGATGCCCCGTGACACCGCGTCTCTTGAGCCTCGACTCGGCCGCACTGTACAGGCGAGTGAGAGGCCATGCGCGCATTCCGATGGTGAGAAATAAACACTGCCCTGTAGAGGGTCCCGCCTATGGTAATTGAACCAGACAATGTTGTTCTCTGGGACATCGGTGGGTGTCCGCAGAGCATTGCACCCAATACTCAGTCACGCTGAACCCTAGATCGCCGAAGTTCGGTTCATTGGAAAAGCTCGGGGCATCTGAAGCATCTTCAGCGCTGGCCCAAATCACAGATAGTGCGATCTACCCGGGAAGGCACGGCCTGCATCAAGATCGAAACTCGTCGTTTGCTTCCCCTCTCACCACGCGTGCCCGCTCTTCGTCCAACCGATCAAGCCAGCTAAGACACAATTGGGTTCCTTCCTCTTTCATTGTGTCACTTGCAAAAAGGCCGTTGTGCCCACCCGGTTGCCTGCCTAAAGTGAACACGTCTGGACCGACATATTCCGAGGAAGAAATGGCAACAGGAACAGTGAAGTTTTTTAACCAGGACAAGGGCTTCGGCTTCATCACGCCGGACGCTGGCGGACCGGATGTCTTTGTCCATGTCAGCGGGCTCAGCGGTCAGGGATCGATCAAGGATGGCGACAAAGTCACTTACGACGTCGGCCAGGACCGTAAGACCGGCAAATCCAAGGCCGAAAATGTCAGACTGGGCTGACTGCTCCTGCCCCGGCCGCGCAGGTGGCCGGGGATCGACGGCTGCATCGTAAGCGGCCCTCGTTCGGCGAAAGGTAGATGGCATCCCAGCCCGTAGACAATTTCTTCGATCGGAGCGCCGTATGGCGGAACCGCCGACCTTCGCGGTCGTTAGATTAACGCGAAAACGGAGGTTCCTACATCATGTCGAACGTCTCGAGGACCGGCAATACCGAAGAGATCAACACCGCGACCAGCCAGGTCGAGTTTGGAAGCTCTGTCGAGAGCAAGGCTCAGATCGAGGACGCGACCGCTGCCGGCGCCGATCTGAGCGCGGAACCTCTTTCCATCTATCGCCTGGAGCCGATTGCGGGTCCAGGCGATCCGAGATGGGCGAACGCACCGGGTCATGGTGTGGTTGTTGTGGCAGCGCGCACCTCCGGTGACGCGCGGATCGTCGCCGCCAGCCGCGAACTTGATTACATGGAGATCGATTCTGCGCCTGCAGAAGACGTCACGACAGCAAATGCCAGCTCCTTCCGCGACGATAAGCTCTACACCGTGATTGAGATCGCTCACGGCCGCACCGACGTGAAGCGCGGTGTTCTGGACGGCCAGATCAGCGTCGACACCATTCGACCAACGCAACGCGACTGATTACGAGGATGCTTTTTACGGCCTTGCACTGTCGTTGAACGGCAGGCCCCGCATGCGCCACTCGTCGCGCAAGACCCTCTCAAGATCATCGAGCGCGAACTCATCGAAATTTACCCATAACTGCACCTGCGGCGGCATCGGCGAGGGCGTCGACTGCAGGGTTCAGGTCCAAATTTCCGTTCATAGCGCCGCAGCGGAAACAGGATCGACGAGCGCGCACGCGTTCATCTCTTCGTTCCGCTGGCTGTACAGCGGCAGGGGCAATCGAGCTGCTATCAGCCTGCTCCTGCGCTTCGAC
The DNA here is from genome assembly GCF_016864575.1 of Rhizobium sp. BG4. Classification (NCBI taxonomy): domain Bacteria; kingdom Pseudomonadati; phylum Pseudomonadota; class Alphaproteobacteria; order Hyphomicrobiales; family Rhizobiaceae; genus Rhizobium; species Rhizobium sp. BG4. The sequence goes on along the minus strand of NZ_CP044127.1, from coordinate 243,018 downwards.
GAAACGTGAGACATCGCCCAGGCGGCGCTCCTTCTTGCTTGCCTTGCTATCGGTTTCTAACATCACTGCTCCTTCGCATAACGAACGCCAGTTTCCTTGCGGAACGTCGCTAAAGATTCTGAAGATCCGGCCCAGGGTCGAAACGACGCTGTTCGCACGCTCCGCGGCGATCTTGAGGCCGTGTCGATCGCCCAGCTTAACCATGAAGCTTAGCCGGACTGACCAGAGGTCTTTCCGAGGCTGTCGGCGACGAAGGCACCGCGCACTCCCATTGGAAGCGGAGCGCCAGTTGTCGTGTCTCTCGCCGTCTGATGTTCGAGCTCGGCATTAAGCTCGGCGCCAACGATCAGAATCGTGACAGAAAGCCAGGTCCAGACCAGCAGGCCGATTAGCGCGCCAAGCGCCCCGTATGTCGCCTTGTAGTCTGCGAACCGGTCGAGATAGAGGGAAAAGCAGAGCGACATTGCCACGCAGGCGATCGTCGTCATCGCAGCACCCCAGGTCATCCAGCGCACCTTGGCGGGTTCACGGCTTGGGCCAAAGCGGTAAAGGGCCATGATGCCGCAAAAGAAGATCGCAAGCAGAACCGGCCAGCGTATCATCAGCACGATCTCTTCGGGCACCTCCCCCAGCCACACGTAGGAGAGGACGATCGGCAATCCCGCGACTAACCCGATCATTGCAATGACCACGATCGTAGCGCCAAGCGTAAACGCGAGGCCGGTCAGGTTGCGCCACAAGAAGGTCCGTTTTTCGTCTTCCTCATAGGCGACGTTCATCGCATCAAAAAGCGCTAACGTTCCATTGTGGGCGCTCCACAAAGCGATCGCGAAGCCCGCAAAGAAGGCAATGCCGAGCGATCCGTTCGGCTTTTTCGAAAGCTCCTGGATCTGGTCTGCGACAATGTCGAAGGCACCTGGCGGGAGAAGAACGGCGAGCTCCCGGATATGTTGGGCCATCGTCGCTCGATCCGCCGCAAGCCCGTAAAGTGCGACGACCGCGCCAAGGGCGGGAAAGAGTGCCAAAAACAGATAAAAAGTGACGCCGGCGGCGATCAGACTAACCCTGTCCCTCAAGACTTCTTCGTAGACGCGCCAGAAAACATCGACTAATCCCCGGGCGGGTATCGCCTCAGGCCGTTCGGCATCCCTTCCATGAGGATCTTCGGTCGCGATATTGCGACAGGGATCACCCCGGCTGCTGAGGCGAACTACGAGCCGCGTCGCGGCTAAGGCCATCATCGCGCCGGCGAGAGGGACAAGATATCGTTTGATCGACAGGCCCAAGTTGATCGGCTCCGTATTCTTTCGCGAAGGAACGCTTGCTGGTCTTCAGCGCAACTTTACGAACGTTAGCCCGGCGCTGCCTCGCCACTTTTTTGAAGCTTGGCGAGGCCAATCTCCAATACCTGATCCATCTCGCGTTTCAGCGGACCGTCCGTTGTGTCGTATCGATCGATTCCCGGCGATGACATAACAACGAGATGCTGCAAGGGCGTTATTCGCTCATCGACGACAGCTGCTATCCCGGCGGACCAGGCTTCAGAAAAGAGTTCCGGTGTCCATTGATCACTACTCATCCAGGCCTCCAGGCGACGGGCGGGTTCCTTGTCTCCTCACAAACATTTGTAAAGCCAATCGGTTCCGGCTGGCGTTGCCGAACCCGCAAAGAGTGGACCTCCGGCAAAACATTCAATGCTGTGCAAACGGAAAAAGGCCGGAGATGATCCGGCCTCCCTGTCGTCAGTTACAATCTGTCAGTTGTTGTTTTCGCCGCAGGCCTGATCCTGTGGCGTCGCATCACCCTTGCCGGCCTGGGTCTGGAGAGCGCCCTTGGCGTTCGAGCCGTCCTTACACTTGGTCTGTTCGGTCGTGCTGTTGGTCATCGTCGAGTCTGTGCCCATCGGCTTCATGGTCTTGGTGCCGGAAGAATCGCTGCTTCCAGCGCCGCCGCCGGCATCCTCGTTGGCGTTCTTATCGGTTGCCATGTGATTGGGAACCGGGTTGGACTGCGCGTAGGATACAGACGTTGCCATAGCGTGTGCGACGACGGATGCCGCAATAAGTTTGATACGCATTGGGAATTTCCTCCGTGGGAGTTTTCTGAGTTGGTAACCATTGCCAAACCTACGCAACGATGCCTGGTTCCACCGGCAGCAACAATAAATTCCCAAGTCCTACGGCAGTTGCCTCACTTCCGCCTTGTACTGGTTATCGTCAGAAGTTCTATCGCCGGCTCAGGCTGAGCAAGCGAAACCAAAGGTGTCATGACGCGTTGGTGATCCTTGCTTGGCGAGATCGAAATTGGCTGCCGGGTGGCTTAATCGCGGCCGGCCGTCAGCGATGAGCGGACATGATCTGCGAGCACAGTGTCGGTTGCGAGATGACGCTGAAAATCAGCCTCCTCCATCCGGCCCGACTGATAGGCGTTCAGCACTTCCTGCTGATCACCGGTCAGGGTTGTCAGCCCATCCCGCTCCGGAGGCAGAACGCCCAATTCCGTCAACAAACCATTGAGGCCGTCGCTGTTTTGTTTCGCCATGAGATGCGTCTCCTTTTGAGCGTGGCCGGCTGGCCCCGCCTCGAACGAGTGACTTTTAGCTGTCGCAGACTCGCCAAATGCGAGGTCATCGTCATGATCGTCCTCATCGAGCAGTTCCTGCATTGTTTCGTGATCATCATCGCCGAAGAGCTCGTCCTCCGCCTGCAGCCAATGTCGCTGGTCGGCACCGTCCGGACGTCCCTCGTCCTCCCATATTTCGAAGGCGCGCCGGCGGATTATTTCCTGTCTGTCGACACCCATGACCGCCTCGACCTACATTTGTACCTTGGCATTCTCGCCCATATCCGGCTTGGCGCTGGATACAGCAGCGGCAGCCATCTTGATGTAGCTGACGATGGTGCCTGGACTATCCCAATATTCGGCGAAGTTCGGCGTTACCTTGAGGATGCGGATCGAGGGATCTTCGGGACTATCCCACCATGCCTTGGCGGGGGTCGCCCAGAGGTCCCGGATCTTCTCCCGGTCGTTCTGGACCTCCGCGATGCCCGATATCGAGACGTATTTCTGCCCCTTGCTGTCTGCGAAGGCGAGGCAGACGGCAGGGTTACGCTCGATTTCGTCATCCTTGTGGCTGTCGATATCGGTAAGGAAGTAGAAGGCGTTGTCGACCCTCTCGGCATATGCCGACATCGGACGGGCGCGTAGATCGCTTCCCGACTGTGTGGTCAGCATGCAGAAGCCAATTTTCTCTGAAAGGTCCCATACCTTGTGCAGTTCGTCATGCTCCGTCATTTAAAAGCCTCCTGACTGTTTTCATTGAACAAAGTGCGGGGGCAGACTATGCCGCCGGCGTCCGAACATGACCTCATTGAACCTTCTCGGTGCCCGACGGTGTGGTGACCTGCGTCGGACCGCCGCCGTTGCCGCTCGGCGAAGGCGAACGATCTGTCTGCTCCGGCGGGGGCACGCTGCCATCGGCGGCATTATTGTCGAAGGTTCCTTCCCCTGAGGGCTGGGCATTGATGGGGTCATTCGCAGTTGCGGCCGTCGAGGTTTTGTCGGTGTCTATGCTCTCGCCCCACATATCGACACCTATCCAGACGATCATAGCAAGGACCAGGCCACCGATAAGGACCAGGAACACCGGCCTGCCCCATCGGCCCTGCCTTGCCTCAGTCGCCGTTTCGGTCACTCTTTCACTGCTGCGGTGGTTGTTATTCATAGTCTTTCCTTTCGCGGTCGCTTGACGCGGGTAGCAGGCGCGGATCCGAGATCACGAGCTACAAATATGACGCGCCATAAAAGTTCCATGCAAACCGACGCCTCTCAATCCTCAGTGAGGAGAAATGTCTTGATTGCGGCAGCCAGATCTCTTGGATTTTCTTCTGCGACATGATGCCCACTGTCGACCCCGAAGCCGTTGACGTCCCTGGCCCAGTTGCGCCATATCGCGACGGGATCGGTGTAGATTTGTTGCATGTCGTCGCGAAGTGACCAAAGACAAAGCATTGGGCAGGAAACCTTGCGGCCCGCCTCCCGGTCCTGCTTGTCATGGATATGATCGACGCGGATCCCGGCTCGATAATCCTCGATCATCCCGTGGATCACGGCTGGGTCATGGATGGCCTCACGAATGTCGGCATAGGCCTCCGCCCCCATTACGTCGGGCGACAGCTTGTCGTACCAAGCTTGGGGATCTGCGGAGATGACCCGCTCGGGCTTTCCGGGCTGGGCAAAGAAGAACCAGTGATACCAGTCGCGGGCGAACCGCCAATCGGCGCGTTCGAGATGTTCGAGCACAGGCAGGCCATCGATGATCACGAGCTTTCGCACAATGTCGGGACACATCATGGCCAGCCGGAACGCCGTCAGGCTCCCTCTGTCATGCCCGGCGAGAAAGAAGGACGGAAGACCAAGCTTATCCATCAGCTGGCGAAGCGATCTGGCCTTTTCCATCTTTGACGAATGGATCGAATCGGGCGCGTCCTGCGGTATGTAGGATTTGCCGAAACCAGGCAGATCGGGACAGACGACGGTGAAAAACGGCGCGAGGATTTCGGCGACGGTGCCCCATGTCATGTGCGTGCGGGGATGGCCGTGCAACAGAAGCAAGGGCGGCCCGCTTCCACCAATTCTGAGGCGGATGGCACCGGCATCGACATCTACCGTTTTGAGTTCGAAATTGGAAAACGGCATATCGTCAGCGTTCGCTGATTGACGGCAGATGGAGCTCGACTTCCCGACGTTTTTCTTCATCGAGAGGAGCAACATGCTCCTGCCAGAACCTTTCCGCCTCGGGAGTATCCTCATCCCATGCCCGCGTACTGACGATGTTATCGTCAACCTTGGCGAGCCTGCGGCCACCGAGCCGGCGGTACTCCTCTGCAAGCTGTTTCGATTGGGTCATCATGGTTGTGCTCCTTTCCTGCGAAAACACCGAGAAATGATCCAGGTTCCGGCGGACCTGCCATTTTCAGCGTGTTTCGCTTTCGCCGGAACATTCCGGAGCCTTTGATACTTATAGGATCTCAGTCACGCCCAGGAGGACATCATGCCGTCAATGACACTTGAGGACCTGTCCTCGCACTTGAGGAAAATCGACTTTTGCATGCTCTGCACCAACGCCGGCGCCGGCAGGATTGCCACCCGGCCGATGAGTAACAACGGCGACGTCGAGTATGACGGAGACTCGTGGTTTTTCTCCTACGAAGACACCCGCAAGGTCAGCGAGATCGAGGGGATAAATGACGTTTTGCTGACCTTCACCGCTCCCCCAAGCCTGCTGGGCAAACCGGGGATCTTCATCGCGGTTGAGGGAAGCGCTTCCGTCATCCGCGACAAGGCGATGTTCGAGGATCACTGGTCCTCCGGTCTAGAGCGTTGGTTTCCGGAAGGGACCGAGACGCCAGGCCTGGTTCTCATAAAGGTTTCGGCTGCATCTATCCGTTATTGGGACGGTGAAGAAAACGGCGATGTCATACTGTCTTCCTAGCCGTAGCAACGGCGCGGGATAAGAACTAGCCACACTTCGGGAGGACAGTCAGGTTTCGCCGCCGCCGTTCGATAGCGAGCTTTTGGCGGCCGAATAGTGGAGAACGGCACAGCTTAGAGCGGGGTCGAAACGAAGCACAATCGTTTTGCGAAACGAGACCGCCGAGAGGGGATCCTAAGATGGACCTCACGGACGATTAAGACCGCAACATGCCAACGGTTGCAGCGATGTCCAAAGCCGACCGACTCTGAACGGTCCAGCTTGCGACAAGAAAATTGCTTCGGCGTTGATCACCGATGGATTGGGACATGACCTCGTCCGGACGATTGATGCTCCGTCCGCGAGGAAGGCAGTGTTCCGCTATCGCCTGGAGTGAGATTTCTTTTTTGAACAGCGGGAACAATGGTAGCGCTGACACGTTTGGGTCTAGCCGCCGGGCGAAGTGACGCGGATCTAACGAGACCCCGGCTTTTTCGATGCAACCCGGCGGTCCTTGCTCTGTTTTCAGCACGTTCAATTTCCCCGATGACTGACGTCGTCGGGGATTTTTATTAGTCCTCTAGGTCATGCGCTGGTTTCGCGAGCGTGCGAGGCTGCCCGTCTTAACGAACCTGGTCACAGTGGATGCAGGTGCCAATCAGCGACAGATTTCCGCCCGAGACGAGCGAACGGGCTTGCCGGATTGTGGATCGATCATATTTCTTGAAAAAAACCAATTGATATCTAGGACCCGTAACGTTGCCTGACACTATTTCGACCGGAAATGCAGGTCTTGACATCATCCTCAAAGGCGGCCTGTCGCCACGACGACTTTATCTTCTGGAAGGCGCGCCTGGCTCCGGCAAAACGACGCTGGCCTTGCAATTTCTTCGCGAAGGAGTGCGGCGCGGCGAAAAGGCCCTTTACATAACTCTGTCAGAAACGGCTGAAGAGCTTGCGGCCGTTGCTGCATCGCATGGATGGGACAGTGGCGAGTTCGACGTGTTCGAGTTCGACTCCGCAGCCGAAATTTTTGGTGAGGGCCGTGATCAGTCGATCCTACACCCCTGGGAGATGGAGCTCGGCGAGACGATCAGGCTCATCCAAGAAGAGGTGGAGCGGGTTAAGCCTAAGCGCGTTGTGTTCGATAGCCTATCGGAAATGCGCCTGCTCGCACAGGATCCGCTACGGTATCGCCGGCAAGTGCTCGCTCTCAAGCAGTTCTTCTCGGGACGCGACACAACGGTGATCCTAGTTGATGACATGACCGGCAAAGCCGATGGCCGCGACGCTCATCTGCATAGTCTCTGCCATGGCGTTATAACCCTTGAGCGGCTGACGCTCGACTTCGGCGCCGCGCGGCGGCGACTGCAGGTCCAGAAGCTTCGCGGCATTGATTTCATCGCCGGCTATCACGATTTCACGATCAGGACAGGCGGGCTGCAGATCTATCCAAGACTGATTGCGGCTACTCACCACGGTGAATTTGCCGACGAGGTCACGCCGAGCGGCATACAGGGGCTCGACAACCTGCTTGGCGGCGGACCTCTTCGCGGCACGAGCACGCTTCTGACCGGCCCCGCTGGCAGCGGCAAGACGACGATCGCGCTGCAATATCTGCATGCGGCCTGCGAGCGGGGTGAACCCTCCACCGTCTATGAGTTCGACGAGCGGATAGGAACATTGATGGCTCGCGCCAAAGCCTTCGGTTTCGATCTGGAGAAGCATATTGCGAATGGCACGCTTTGCGTCGAACAGATCGACCCCGCGGAGATTTCGCCCGGTGAATTTGCATTTCGGGTGCGACGTGAGGTCGAGGAGCGCAAGGCCCGGATGATCGTCATCGACAGCCTGAACGGATATGTCGCTGCCATGCCTCAGGAGCAGCATCTCATCCTGCAGATGCATGAGCTCCTGTCCTACCTCAGTCAGAAAGGCGTTGTGACGCTGCTGATCGATCCTCAAACCGGTCTCGTCGGTGCGATGACGACGAGCCTCAACATATCCTATGTTGCAGATGCAGTCGTCTTACTGCGGTTTTTCGAAGCCGAGGGGCGGGTGCGCAAGGCAATCTCGGTCCTCAAGAACCGTGGAGGCGCGCACGAGGATACGATCCGTGAATTGAGGGTCGGTGCGGGCGGGATCCGCGTGGGCGAACCCCTGTCCCAGTTCAGGGGCATTCTGACCGGTACGCCCGAATATCTCGGTATACGGGATCCCTTGATGGAAGATCGAGATCGTGAGCGATAGGTCAGAGACGTCCGAAGGCCGGCGTATCCTGATCTGCGCGCCCTTCGGCAGGGATGCGGATGCGGTCTCATCGATCCTGACGCATAAAGGCTACGAGGCGGTCATCTGCCGCGATCTCGAAGATGTCGCAGGCATGATGAGCGAACAGATCGGCGCGATCCTGCTGACGGAAGAAGCGCTGGCAAGAAATGCCGACACCTTGAAGTCAGCGCTTCAGGCTCAACCCTCCTGGTCTGACGTGCCATTCGTGCTTTTGGCCGCGCCTCGCGCGGCGCGCATGCCCAGCGAACACTTGTCGCAACTGGCGCTCTTCGATTTGTCGAGCAACAGCGTTGTGCTCGAACGGCCACTCGGAAGCGCCTCTCTTTTCAGTGCGATCGCATCGGCGATGCGGCTGAGGCAGAAACAGTTCCAGATGCGCGATCGCCTGAGGGACCTCGATGAGAGCGAGACGCGGTTACGTCTAGCAACGAGTGCGGCGGGAATCGGGACCTGGGATTATAACCCTGCGACGGGGGCCTTGCGTTGGGACGAGCGCTGCAGGGCGATGTTTGGATTGACGTCTGATCGGCAAATTTCCTACGAAGGCACCTTTCTCGCTGGACTTCACCCACAGGACAAGGAGCGCGCCGACAACGCCGTCAAAGCTGCCTTGGAGCCCACAGGGCGCGGCGAATTCGAAGTCGAATACCGCACCATCGGCATTGACGACGGCAAGGAGCGTTGGATCGCTGCAAAGGGAGGCGCAATATTTTCTGGTGCGAGCGCGGTGCGCTTCATCGGAACCGTGATCGATATTACTGAAAGAAAGCGAACTGAAAGCGCTCTTGCGGCATCGGAGGCGGCGCTGCGTGTGGAGCGTGAGGCGCTCGACACCCTGAACCGAACGCTTGAACAGCGGGTTGCCGAGCGCACAGCCGCTCTGGAAAACGAAATGGCGGCTCGCAATCTTGCCGAGGAAGCCCTCCGCCAGTCCCAGAAAATGGAAGCGGTCGGTCAACTGACCGGCGGGATCGCACATGATTTCAACAATATGCTCACCGGTATCATTGGGGGCATCAATATCGCAAAACGCCGCATCGCAAGCGGACGGCTCGAAGACGTCGACAGATTCATGGACGCCGCCGTGGATTCGGCAAATAGGGCGGCAGCTCTGATTGCACGGCTGTTGGCCTTTTCTCGCCGCCAGACGCTGGACTCCAAACCAGTCGAGATCGCGCCGCAGTTGGAAGCAGCCAGGGAACTCCTGGAAAGGACATTGCCGGAGAACATACGCGTAGAGATCGACGTCGAGGCCGGGACCGGGGCAGCCTTGGCCGATGTCAACCAGTTGGAAAGCGCATTGCTCAATCTCGCAGTCAACGCGCGCGATGCTATGCCAGACGGCGGTCGGTTGAGAGTTGCCGCCAGGCGCTGCGTTGTCGAGGCCTGCGAGCGGAGTTTAGACTTGAAGCCGGGCACCTATGTATTGCTAGCCGTTAGCGATACCGGTATCGGCATGCCGGCCGATGTTGTGAACAAGGTGTTCGAACCGTTCTTCACGACAAAGCCGATCGGCCAGGGCACCGGCCTCGGCCTGTCGATGATTTACGGTTTTGTTCGTCAATCCGGTGGCCAGGTCCGCATTGATAGCAGGCCGGGACAAGGGACATCGATCGAGCTCTATCTCCCGGCGGCTGACGGGCCAAGCGATGATGAAGGACCGATGGTTCCAGAAGCGGCACCGGAGGGACGGGGGCAGAGCGTCCTTGTGGTCGAAGATGACGACGCAGTGCGCCTCCTGATCTGCGACGTGCTCGGTGAACTGTCCTATCTCGCCTTCGAGGCGGCCAACGCGGAAGCCGCCATCGGTATTCTCGCCTCTGAAAAAACGGTCGACCTCATGGTTTCGGATGTCGGCCTTCCTGGGATGAACGGCCGACAGTTGGCGGAAATTGCCCGGCAATATCGGCCGGATCTTCCGATCTTGTTCGTGACAGGCTATGCGGAAAACGCTGCCACAAAGGCAAGTTTTCTTGGGCCCAACATGGCGATGATCGGCAAGCCTTTCGCCGTCGATGATCTTGCCGCAAAGATCAATGAGATGATGCTGGCCAACAATCCCGGCCGATAGCTTGATCGGCAGAACAGACTAAAGCTCCAAGGACCGCCGCTGTGCGTGCTGCAGCTCCTGCGTGAGCGCGAGTGGACCGCACCTTCGACAGCAGTTCGAGCATGGGGTCGGACCACGCCTCACGGAAATCCCTGCAAGCGGATGGAACCGCGAGCGCTTCCTTCTGTTCTAATCAGAAAGGAGCCTATCATGATCTACGTCGCCTCCCCGCGTTTCAGTCAGGACCCGGCTGCCCGTGCGGCAAACCTCAAGGAATGTCTTGAGACGGCAAGCAAACATCTTGATGAGACATCTCGATCGTCATCTGCGGAGAAAATGGTCGCTCTGATCGAATCGGCAGTGCGGGCGGGATGGGAGGAAAATGAGGTCCGTGCCGCGCTATCGGCATCGCCTCAGCCCGGCGACGAAGCTGCGGACACGCCCTCACCGAACGTGGTGATGTCGTCGTCGATGTAAGTCTGCCCCTATCGGCGGCAATTCAAATGCCTGTGCGGCCGTTCGCGCGCAGCAGGGCGAACACCAACCCACTCGGCCTGAGCCGGAACCCGATCGATGAAGGGTCGGCCGCCCGAGACAACTGCCCTTGCCATCCTTGCTCAGCGAATCGATCATATTTAAGGGCATTGCAAGCGACCGCTGATCGACCGCAAATGTCTTTCCCCTGCCCTCGCCTCGACGGAGATACGAGGTATCGTGCGGCAAATTCGGCGATCGCGGCCTTTATAGGAAGCGTCGCCCGGTGTCCTTCTTATTTTTCATTAATCCAGAGAAAGCTTCGGCCTGCAGCAGAGGCCTAGGGATCGTCGACCGAACCGGCCGCTTCGCCAACGGCCTCATCATAAGGTGTTCCCAAATGGCGCCAAGCCTTCTAGGGTGCGGCAGGGGTAGTTGACGGAACCAGAATTGTGACACAGGCACTAGCAAGACTTCAAACGGGCGTTCCCGGCCTAGACGCCGTCCTTGGCGGAGGGCTCGTCGTCGGCGCATCATACATCCTGCAAGGCCACCCTGGCGCAGGAAAGACGATCTTCGCCAATCAGATCGCCTTCAAGACAGCCGAGAAGGGCAGCAAGGCGCTCTACGTCACGCTCCTTGCAGAGACGCACGAGCGGCTCTTTCAGGCGCTTGGCACTCTTGAGTTTTTCGACAGTTCACGTCTCGGTATCGACGTCACCTATGTCAGCGTGTTCCAGACCCTGCGTGATGAGGGTCTGTCGGCGGTCGTAAAGCTGATCCGGCAGGAGATCGCCCGTCAGGGGGCCACCCTGCTGGTGTTCGACGGGCTCCTGAATGCGCGTGATCGGGCCGATACGCAGCTTGACGTCAAAACCTTCGTCGCCGAGGTTCAGAGCCAAGCCGCCTTCGTCGGTTGCACTGTTTTATTCCTGACCAGCAGCCGGATCGCCGAAGAAAGCCCGGAGCATACAATGGTCGATGGGGTGATCGATCTTCATAACGAGTTGAGCGGTGTGCGCGCTGTTCGCCGCCTCCAGGTCAAGAAGTCCAGAGGAACCGCAGCACTTGGCGGGCACCATCAGTTCGAGATCACGTCTGATGGCGTGGCGGTATTTCCCCGAGTCGAGGCGCTTCTCGCTCATACGAGCGTGCCTGATCATGCGCCGACTGGATCAGTTTCGTCCGGGACGGGCGGTTTCGACGCATTGGTCGGAGGCGGCTTGCCTGAAGGTTCGGTATCACTCGTCTTCGGACCGTCAGGAAGCGGAAAAACCTCGCTCGGGATCAATTTCCTGTCGCTTGCGACGCAAGAGCAGCCGGCGCTTCATTTCGGCTTCTATGAGACGCCTGCCCGCCTGCGCGGCAAGGCAGCCGCGCTGGGTGTCGATTTCGAAGGGCTGATCAAAAATGGCGCTCTCGAAATGATCTGGAATCCGATGACCGAAAATCTCTTGGACAAGCTCGGACATCGTCTTCTCGACGCCGTGCGTGAGCGCGGCGTGAAAAGGCTGCTGATCGACGGCCTTGGCGGTTTCGAGCGTGGGGCGGTTCATCAACCGCGTATGGTCGAATTTTTCGCAGCTCTGACGAACGAACTGCGTGCGCTCAACGTTACTACAATCACGACCTGGGAACTGCGAGATCTCTTCGGACCCACGGTGACGGCGCCAGGATCGGAGATCTCCAGTCTCCTGGATAATCTGGTAATGCTGCGCCATGTAGAGATCGGATCGCGTTACAAGCGCACTGTTTCGGTCCTGAAGGTCCGTGACCGGGCGTTTGAACCGATCATCCATGAGATCGGATTCGGGCCGGGTGGGATGGAGGTTCGAGCGGCACTTGAACCGGTCGCGGGGGCCGCCACCGGATTGGCGCAGGGGCCGGCTTGACAACAGGGAACTGCCAGGGATGCCGCTGATCGTCATAGCCGAGGATGAATTCCTGCTCGCAGATGTCCTTACAATGATGCTGGAGGACGCGGGCTATGAGGTGGCCTCCGCATCACATGGAAAGGCCGCGCTGACGCTGGTCAAGCAAAAGCTGCCGGCGCTCGTCATAACGGATTTCATGATGCCGCTCATGACCGGTTTGGAGCTCGCTCAAGCTATGCGAGCTGATGCCACTCTTTCGTCCATTCCAATCGTGCTGGTAAGCGGCGCACAGGGAAGCATTGGGCGGGCGCACCCTGAGGTCTTCGATGCCGTCCTTGACAAGCCTTATCGGGAAAAAACGCTGATCGCGACCGTTGCCGGTCTGATCGGCAACAGGTGATAAAAGATCCACCAAACGTTTTCGGAAGAGGCAGAGAGCTCTGCTCGTCGTCTAGCCTAGTTATTATGAGCGTCCCGAAGTTTTGAAATGCCGTCATTGGGCTTTTGATGAGTTCGGCTCGGTATGCTCTGGACTAGCCCGAATGGCTGCGGCCAGTCGTATGGCGTGTCGCACAGCCTCGCGCGTCACCGGCTTTGCCGCGCCGCCCATCGCGTCGCTGGAACCCTTCGGCGCGTCCTGACCGTTCGTCAAATAAACAACCCCAATCCCAAAACCATTGACCAGGCTTTTGGCAATCTCCGGGCCGGTCATTCCGTTGCCAAGACGGATGTCGATGAGGGCGACGTCTGCGAGAGGCGCAAGTTCGAGCGCTTCGGCCAGCGTCGTGGCAATCCCGATCACTTCCCCGCCCTCCTGCAGGATGACCTCCTCGATTTCAAGAAACATCTGAGGCTCGTCTTCAATAACCAGGACGCGCATACCCACTCTCCCTCATGAAAGACGCCTCTAAACCAGAATAGCACGGGAGCGCCGGAGCGCAGACGATAAGTCAATGCCGGACTGCCATTGTCCGAAACCGGACATTTTTGAAAGAAGGCCGCGGCCGTGGGGTATCGAGGGAACATGACGGTCATCCCCGGGTTAGACTTCTAGACCGTTTCGAACAACGACCAAGGAGAAGCAAAATGGGAATGAATTCTCCCAAAGACGGGATGCCCGGCACGACGGACCAGTCGCCGCGCTGGGAAGGACCGAAATCGAACACGCCGCGCGGCTACATGCCAGCCAAGGACGATCCGGATCTCGACCGTGACGCCATGGGCGAGAACAATCGCGACCCAGAGACCAGAAAGATCTCCGACGCACTGAAGACAAAGGAGAACAGTGATGAGTAACGTCGAAAAGGATGCACGCGGACAGTTTGCGAAATCACAAGGTGACCGCAAGGCGTCCGGCGTCCACAGCGCCAAGCCCACTGTCGTGACCGGCTCAGAGGATGCGACAGCTCACAAGCGTCCTCCAGGTTCCAAAAAGCCGGAAAAGGACTGGGACATCAACTATGACCCGTCAGAAATGAACGAGGGACGCTCTCACTGACCCAATCCGGGGCTCCGCTGTATCAGGAAGCTTGAAGACGGTGATCAAGGTCAGGAAATCAGCGTTCGTTGGACAAGCCGCGTCGCCTTCGAAGATCCACGCGGCGAAAAACGTATGCGAACGTTTATGACGCGATGTGCCAGTGTTCGCCGGAGCATGGCTGATGCACTCTCCTCCGAGCGACTTCAAGTTCTCGATCTCGTAGCAGTTAGTGCCGTCATCGTGATGATGCCGCTGGTTGTGGTTCACGCGAGTTCGTCACCGCTTCTAGCGGGAACACCAGTTTTGGAACAAAGGACGCCGCTGTTTGTTGGACGCGTGCAAACCTAAAAAGGAGAACGACATGGCCACAGCAAAGACCCTCGACGACCTGTTTCTCGACACTCTCAAGGACATCTATTATGCCGAAAAGCAGATTTTGCGTGCACTACCGAAAATGGCCCGGGCTGCACAGTCTGAAGATGGCAAGGAAGGTTTTCTGAAGCATCGCGACGAAACTCAAGGCCAGATCGAGCGCCTGGAACAGGTATTCGAGATCATTGGGAAGCCGGCCCGAGGCAAGACCTGCGAGGCGATCCAGGGGATCATTGCAGAAGCAAACGAAATCATCGAGGAATTCGACGGAAGCATTGCTCTCGATGCTGGCCTGATCTCGTCAGCGCAGGCTGTAGAGCATTATGAAATTGCGCGCTACGGCACGCTGATTGCGTGGGCCAAGCAGCTCGGGCACAAGCAGGCAGTCACCCTTCTCCAGCAGAACCTTGCGGAGGAGGAGGCAACCGACAAGAAACTGACAGAACTTGCACTGTCAGCGGCGAACGCCAAGGGCACCAAGGCAGCTTGACATCTTGAAGCGCTGCGGCACGGTCGCAGCGCTTCACACCTCAGGCATTGTCAAGTATCGGCCAGTAGCAGTCGTTCCGGAAATCCGCTGGAATTGGGTCGAGGCGTGATAAGGCGCCTACCACAAATTCAATTTGCATTCGAAAGTGATCAACAGAACGCGGCACCGCAATACCGGTAATGCGCCGCCGTGCCTCCAGCCGATCATAGCCCGAATCTCGCAGCCGACGCGCGCCCTCTCTTCTGACCTGCGCTACATCAACCTGAGCGGCATTGTCTCCATTCACCCACCCATTGGCCGCGAGGCCACCCTCGATCACCCTGAATGCCATCTTCGTTCCACCGTCACCCCGACCCTAACTGGGATCAGAATCCGATTCGACGCAACGGCATCGATAGCGGGGCGGACGATGGTCGATTGATTCTAGCGGCGGTCATTGCTGATTTGCAACAGCTGGCCACAGGTGGGCAGGAACAACTTTCCGCCTGGTTCGATTGAGCAACTATTCAAGGGGCTGCAAATGACGAACTACCTGACATTGGAGGCCGGATGCGAGCGCAAGGGTGACTTAATCGTCAAACTTACCGTTCAAGTCACCAAATCCGCGGATTCATTCGAAACATCAAGGTTCGGAAGACGAGGACATGGTCTTTCTGGCGAGGAGACGGAACCGCCCGTTGTCCTGAGATCGCCGGTAATCATCTCGGCGATGCCAATATTGATCGAGCTTACGGAAGGTGTCGAGTGGGACGAAAGATGGGATCAACGCGCATGAAGCTTGTAAACCGGTTTGCACGGCAACATCAAAGCTTGCACACTGAGCCAAAAGATTCCGGATGCCAAAAGATAACAACCCGCTCGAGCGGATCCCTTGTCGGGCAGGCAGGCTCTCGTCACTGGGTTCCACCGCATCTTCGCGCAGCGGCTGGCAGATCAGTACGGAGTGACCGGTCAAAAGAGCGACAAATAGAATGTACGCAAACGGGGCTGAAGAACCTTCATTCTCCAATTCGATCAAGCAGGGCGGCAGGTCTGGCAGCTGCCAGCGCGACACTCAGCTGTGCCTGCGTGAATGGTTTCGAGAGCTTCACGACGTGTGGCGCCGTGCCGTCGGGCAGCTCCGCATAGCCTGTGGCAAGAACCAGCGCCACGGACGGGTGCGAAAGGCCGACTGTTCGGATCAGCTCCGCCCCTGTCATATTTGGCATGGCATGATCGGTCAGGATGACGTCCGGAATGAACCCTTCCTTGAGCAACTCGAGCACCTGCCCCGCTGATTCTGCCTGTATGGCCTCGTGGCCCAGATCTTCCAGCATCAGAATAGTGTTCATCAAGACGAGAGCATCGTCATCGACGGCAAGAACAGTCAATTGCGACGGTGATTGGACAAGCGGTTCGCTTGGCAGATGGGACGCCGGCTCGGTCAGATCAGCCGCGACTGGCAACCACAGTTGCGCCGTGCAACCAAGGCCCGGCGCCGACTTCAGATGAAGGGCCCCGCCTGCCTGGGCCATAAGGCCCTGGACCATGGGCAAACCCAGTCCAGTACCTTTGCCAATTCCCTTGGTTGTGAAAAAGGGCGTCGTGGCAAGCTCCAGGGTCTCGTCATCCATGCCGCCTCCTTGATCGGCGACCGAAAGACAGACATAGTGTCCCGATGGCAGTCCCTGGCTGTTGGTACCTGTGAGGCTTTGGCTCCCGGCGCTAATCGTGATCGTGCCACCATCGGGCATGGCATCACGCGCATTGACGACCAGATTCAGGAGAGCGTTTTCAAGCTGATTTGCATCCGACAGAACTGCCGGCAGGTCAGGCTCAAATCGGCTCACGATCTCGATCGCCGGACCGATCGAGCGTTCCATCAGTTCCGTCATTCCGCTTACAAGATCAGCGACCTTGACCGGTTCAAGTTTGAGGTCCTGCTTGCGGGAGAATGCCAGCAGCCGCTTCGTGAGAGACGCGCCCCTTCGCGCGCCGACGATGGCGTTGTCAATCAAATCGAGGACGCCTTCCCCGGCCAGGGTTCGTTTGCGGGCGATCTCAAGGCTGCCAAGGATTGCCATCAGCAGATTGTTGAAGTCGTGCGCGACCCCGCCGGTCAGCTGACCGACCGCCTCCATCTTCTGCGCCTGAAATAGCTCCTGCTGTGCACGGACCAACGCTTCTTCGGCCTGCCGCTTCTCGGTAATATCGCGGGTGATCTTCGCAAAGCCGACAAGGCTGCCGTCATCGGCATGTATGGCATCTATTATGACATTTGCCCAGAAGCGGCTGCCGTCCTTTCTGATCCTCCAGCCTTCCTTCTCAAAACGGCCTTCGCGCGCGGCTGTTTCAAGGGCTATAGAAGGCAGACCCGCTGCCTTGTCCTCGTCGGTGTAAAAGCGTGAGAAATGCTGCCCGATGATTTCGTCGGGCAGAAAGCCCTTGATGCGCTGAGCGCCAGCGTTCCAGCTGGAAACCTGGCCATCGGGATCGAGCAGATATATCGCGTAATCCGTGACACCCTGAACGAGCATGCGGAACTGCTCTTCCTGACGCTTGAGAATCTGTTCGGCCTTCTTGCGCTCAGAAAGATCCCTGGTGATTTTGGCAAAGCCGAGGAGCAATCCGCGACTATCGCGGATCGCATCGATCACGACATGGGCTGGGAAACGCTCCCCGTTCTTTCTGAGCCTGAAGCCCTCTGCCTCGAAGCGGCCGGTTGTGGCTGCCGTCTCCAGTGCGGTTGCGGGAACGCCGGATGCCCGGTCTTCCGGCGTATAGAAGCGCGAAAAGTGTTCACCGAGGATTTCGTCCTCCTCGTATCCCTTAAGGCGCTTGGCGCCCATGCTCCAACTGTTTACCCGTCCTTGCGGGTCAAGCATATAGATGGCGTAGTCGGTGATAGCATCGACGAGCAGCCTATATCGGCCGTCCAGGTCGCTCCCCTCAAGATCTGTCATGCTGGCAGTCCCAAAATCACTTTGCGCTATGGAGGTTTGGATAACAGCTATGATTTAGTCCAACCCGTTCATCCGGCAAGGCTGTGTACGATTCCGGTCATAAGGACCATATCTACTAGTCGAAGCTGAAGTTGTCTGGAAGCGGCGTAGCAATGCTGCAACAGTTTTCGTCATCGGTACTTCGAGATTTGGGAATGTCCGGTCTGTGGGACGGTGCCTCGGCACCGACAGCGCCACGGCGCGCACTCTCGAAACTGAAGATCCATCAGCATGGGACTGGACGGGCTCGCCCGCTATCCGCACTTTGTAGACCACCCGGACCTGTCTCATCGTCGAGAGCTTAAAAGCCATCGAACTTTGCGAGAGAGAGGGCGTTCGATCTTATGCGAAGCGAAATCGGACCGATCTCCGCTTGAACAAAATCGGAAAATTATCGTTTGCTTTCTATCGCGCGGGAGCCAGCATGATTCTCCAAAAGGGAAGCTTCGCTGCAGACTATCTGACTGGCACGCACATACGGAAAAGCCAGCGAAGTGAAAGATAAGGCGATTTGTCGATGAACCAGCCTCGAACGGTAAGATTGACCCGCGCCGATGCCGAGAGCATTGGACAATTGATCCGGTTCTGCCGGGAGCTCGCCAGCATTGTCCGCGATGCAGATCTTGCCGAACTGGATCAAATTACGGCCGCCATTAATCAGGCGCAGGCGTTTCTTGAGCGCAATGAAGACATGATCGAGCCGGACAACGCCCCGGTTTAAGACTGCTGTTCAATTTCGGCCATCCCGTCGCCGCATGGCGCGCCGGATAAGACCCTTCTGCCGTCTTTGCTCGATAAGGTAGTCAGCATACCCAAGGGCAACGTACAATAATGTTCGTCCGGCAACAGCGGCAATCAGCAGCAGTGCTATCAAAATGATCCATGTCATTGGAACGCCTCGGTATCGGGATGATGCTTCAAACGTGGAAATACCAGCCTGGTTCCCAACATCCGGGCTGTCGTCCATGGAACTGCTGGCGGCCTCGGTAGTTCGACGAAGCGACATGGGATACAGCCACGCGATGGAACCCTTTCGATCGAAATATGAATGGCGCAGGACAGGCACCGGATCCCTGGATGGCTTCGACGGCAACGTCCGTTTTGGGCGGGTTATCTTTGAGGTGGGTGGCGGCCCGCGGCAATGGCGATGGGAAGGCGGGCTTGACCCACGGATCAAGATGATCATTAAACCGCACGTCGGGGCAGCTTAACGAGAATCGGATGCTGTTGCACTGGTCGAAGCCCACTACGAAAGCTGCCTCAGATTGAATGGGCTGACAAAAGGCCGGGCGATCCAGTTCTCGTGGAGCGACGTACAGGAAGGACAGTGACGCTGACGCGCGGAGGCGGTGCCTCGCTCGGCATGGAGGGTAATGTGGATCAGAAGCTTAGCCTGCTCACTGGGAAGAATATCCTGATCGTTGAAGACGAATATTTCGTCGCCGACGATGTGCGGCAGGCACTCGAGTGGGCGGGAGCGTGCGTGGTCGGCCCGGCGCCTTCTGTCGAAGCCGGCATGGTATTAATCGACACGCGTGCCATCGACGGCGCGATCCTGGACATCCGGCTTGACGGTGAGACGGTTTTTCCGATTGCCGAACGGCTTCAGACAATGGGAATACCGTTTGTGTTCGCGACCGCTTATATCCGCAGCCAGATTCCCGACCGCTACGTGGGATATCATCTTTGCGAAAAGCCGACGGAACTCGGCGCCATTGCTGTCGCGCTTTTCGGCACCGCGAGAGGTGACCATTAGGCACCGATCCCTAGGTACGGTTGCGTACCTTGCCCTTTTCACCCGGAACAAAGGTACCTTCTGAGCTTTGATGAGGCAGGGAGGTGCACAATGGCCCTTAAAATCAATCGACAGTCGAACATAGAGCACGAGCTGGTCCTTCTGTTGCCGGCTCTGCGCGCTTTTGCGAGGACTTTTCATCGCAATCCGACCGAGGCGGACGACCTCGTCCAGGAAACGGTGGTCAAGGCGCTATCACACATTGACCGCTTTCAAGAGGGCACAAGGCTGAAGTCGTGGCTCTTTACCATCATGCGAAACACTTTCTGCTCGAAGTTTCGTGTCGGGAAGCGGGAGATTCTTGGCGCCGAAGATTGCGCCTCCTCACGTGGCAGCGTCCCACCCGAGCAGGAGTGGCGCGTGCGAGGCCATGAACTCGAGCGTGCCTGCGGCCAACTGCCCGAACCCTATCGATCGGCATTCGAGTTCGTGTTCATCGAAGGCCACTCCTATGAAGCGGCCAGTGAGCACTTCGATTGTCCAACCGGAACGATCAAAAGCCGCGTCAACCGAGCAAGAGAGCGGATTGCGCAAGACCTTGGCGAGTTGAAGAGTGGGACGCCCTAGCTGGGAGCATTGGGGCGCAGCGTTGCGACAAGATCGCGATAGGCGCTTTCTGCCTGCCCGTAGCAGCCCTGGCAGAATTGTTCCAGTCCGCGGCGATCCCTCACCACGACGAGACTGCGTTCCGAATGGATCGATCGCCGGCCCTCAAGCACATGAAGCGCCGTCGTCACGCTTGGACGGCGAACAGCCAGCATGAGTGAGAGGAATTCGTGTGTGAGGGATACACGGTCGCCGTCGATGCGGTCGTGGCACATCAATATCCAGCGCGCCAGGCGCTCTTCGACGGAGCAGTTGGCGTTTGCCAAGGCCGTCGAAGCTGTCTGCACCAGGAAGCTCTGGGCATACCGGTACATGATCTCGCTTACTGCCGGGTGGACTAGCAGGACGGGCCGGAAATTCTTTGTGCGGGCCCGCAGGCCATATCCCTCGACTTGCATGACGGCATCGAACGGCGCGCTTTGCCCCGTGGGCAATCCAGCGATTGGCGCTGCCCCCTCCCGTCCGACAATGCCCACCTCGCAAGACCGGCCCTCCGACGTCGTCATGATGATCGAGGCTATACCACCCTCCAGAAAGTAACAGAATTCCGGAACCTTCCCACTGGTCGAGAGCATCGTATTCTTTGCAAGGACGACAGGTTCAAGAAGAGGCCGTAGCGCAGACATCGCGTCTTTTGCGATAACAGAAAGCAGGTCCGTTGCGTTCGACTGCCTCGGTGGATGTGTCCATTGGCCGATCTCCCTTTGCCTCCCGAACGTCGGCGCAAAGCGCGAGTTCCAGCGCGGCGAACTCACCAAGGCCGGAACTTTCTACCTTGGAAACTGTTCGGCAATTTTCCTGAAAGGAGTTCGGCAGATGAGCGAGACCGCGCTGACACCGGGTCTGGAAGTTGTGCCCTCGGATGATCCAAATGTCTTCAACCTCGCGCACGAGGGTACGTATATCGGGGTTCTGGCCTGCGACGGCAGCAACCTGACCAGCAAGGCTCCGTGGGGTTGGCGTCTGAGCGTTGGTCACGGCGTTGGCACCTTGCCGCCGACTGGGACCTCGGCCAGTATAGAGGAGGCGATCGCTCAGGCTGAACGCGCCCTTCGCCGGATTACGACACGGCGCTGACCCGACTGTCAGGAGGGCAATCGACCAGGACCGTTCGCCTTCCAGTGCCCGTCCGGCCGATCAATCGCAGCCTTTCGCGTGTTTGTCTTCTGGCAGACATTGACTCCTATAGCCTGCTATCAGAGAAATGAAATCTACCGTTCGGCGGGGATTGAATGCGAACCCAACGCGATTCCACGATAGTTGGAAAGGCAGCGGTCGGCGCGATTGCGGCGATGTTCTGCGGATTGGCGGTCGTCCTTTCCTTGTGGCTCCATTCGAGCTACTGGTCGGCCGTCACACGCGGTGAAGAACAGGTCACGGCGACAACCAAGATCGTCGCTGCAAACGCGATCTGGATCAATTCGCTCGCTCGCCAGACGCTCTATCGCATGGCCGATGCGGTGGGTGACGCTTCCCAGCCGCTCGACGCTACCGGCATCAAGCATCTCAACCAGGCGACAGCCGGATTGCCTGTCACCGCAACGGCATACGTCATTGCGCCCGACGGCCACGTGATTTACTCCAACGATCGCGAGAACAGCCCTTCCGACATCGCCGATCAGCTTTTCTTCAAGCGATTGTCGAATGGGGCGGAGGATTACACTTCCGCTTTGACAATGCTTCGAGGCACGAACCGTCATGTGTTCCTGTCGGCAACAAGGATCGAGCGTAACCGAATTTTCGCAGGAGTTGCCGTGCTTGCCTTCGATGCCGGGATGCTGAGGGCGATATGGGATGCCGCATCCCTCGGAAAAGGTTCAACGGTCAGTTTCATCCGACGTGACGGGAAGCTGATCGCCAGGCATCCCGAAGCAAAGGATCCGGTCGATCTCGGTAACTATGTGCTGTTTACAGACTATATGCGAAAGGCAACGGCGGGCACCTACATATCGGCATCGCCCGTCGACGGTGTCACCAGGCTCGTCGGCTACCGGATCGTCGAGCGCACGCCCTTCGTGGCAATCGCCTCGGCAGAAGTGTCAGCCATCATGTGGCCGTTCTGGCGTGACGTCCTGACAGCGGCGACCGTTCTTCTGCTTGCGCTTGCCGCAGCCACGACCGGCGCCTTGAAGATCCTCAGTCTCGCCAAGGCCGAAGCACAACGCACCACCGAGCTCGCACAGGCAGTGCGCACCAACAAGGTGCTGATGCGCGAGATTCACCACCGGGTGAAGAACAATCTCCAGACCGTGATGGCTTTGATCCGGCTTCAGGGCCTCAAGCAGGAGACAGTCCAACGGCTGCACGAGCGTATCATTGCCATGTCAGCTGTCCATGAGCAGATGTATGGCTTCGACCAGTTTCGAAGTGTCCAAGCACGCGATTTCATACCAAACCTCGTCAGAACCCTCGTTGACCTCCATGATCGCGACATAGCACTTAATTTCGAGATCGACGATATCGAGATCGATGCGGACAAGGCAACACCGTTCGCGCTTCTCCTTAACGAACTCCTGACCAATGCAATGAAGTATGCTTTCGACACGCGCCAAGATGGCCGCATCGAGGTTCGGCTTCAAAAACTGTCTACCGGGCGGGTCAGACTGGAGGTGAGCGATGACGGAATCGGCTATGTGCCGGCAGGCGCCAGGTCAGGGATGGGAACCCGGCTGATCAAGTCATTTGTTTCGCAGATGAGCGGGGAATATCGCTATGAGCAGGCCGGCGGAACGGTCTTTATCGCGGAAATCTCACTCGGATAGCGGCGACGCGCAGCGTCATCGTCAGGACTGTCGGTCGATCCCGAAATGGTCGAGGATGATGCGGGCGTTACGCCGGTGGGATTTGAAATAGACATCGAAGAAGTCGCCTGCAATCGGGATGGTGCCCGACGCCGCATCAAGCCCGAGATTGACAAGCATTTTGACGAGCTTTTCGCGCGGAAGGCCTAGCTGTCGCGCCTCGTTGATGATCACCAGCCCAACCAGCGATCCGGCAATATCGCCAATGCCCGGGATCAGACCGAGTATCGCATCGGCGCCGAACCTTATCCCAAGGCCAGGAATGCCAACAGCGGTGTCCATGAGGTTTGCGAGGCGCATTGCACGACGGATCCGCACTTCCTCTGCTGGCGTCGGCCCCGAGTTGCGCCTAAAACTCATCGGCTCAGGCTGCCATTGTGAGCCGCTGCGGTGCAGGAATGTCCTCACCTTGAGTTTTGGCACTGATATAGCGCAACACTGCGGCCACATCGTCGTTTCGAACGGGTTTGGCGAGTACACCAAGCGAGCCGCGAAATCCCTCAACAGCTTCGGGATTGCCGGTCAGAAACACGACATTCACGCCGAACTCGTCGATGAGGCGGCGGGCAATTTTGGGACCCTCTACCCCGTCACGCAGCCGAACATCGACGAAAGCGACATCCGCCTTTGGAGCGAGCGCGAGAGCATCATCATATGATGCAGCAAACCCGACGGAGCGATGTCCGGCATAGTGGACGTCGTCTTCGAGGTTCAAAGCAAGGATGATTTCGTCTTCGACGATCATAACGTTCATGAAAGTGCGCCCTTTTAAGATCGCACATTAACGTTAAGCCGGATACTTTAGTTCCAGCTCATGAGCGATTTCAGCGGTCGAAGGGGATGTCCGTTATATTGTTAATTGGTTGACGACGCCCGCAGATCCCGACCGTTAGCGGCACGAGGGCGGCAATGGCGCGCTTTTGGCCCCCACTCGGCATTCAACTGTGGGCTGGCGCTTGTCTGACGTAACCTTGAACTGTGATCTTCCAAGTCGCGGTTGGAACAAACAACGCTTTGCGAAGTTACGACCCCGTTAGTCATTCTTTCAGGAGGTTTTAAAATGGGTCGTGGACTATTGCTTTGGTTGCTTGGGATCCCCCTGCCAATCGTCATTCTTCTCGTACTGTTCATGCGATAGGAGCGGCTCATGGCTCTTGGCTCCGAAACCGGCACCGGGCTCGTTCCGGTCGAATCGGCAAAATCAGCGATCTCCTGGGGTCCAATTATCGGTGGGACGGTCGCGTCAATCGGCGTGACGCTGATGCTTCTTCTGCTCGGTACAGGGATGGGCCTGACCATGGTATCTCCGTGGTCGGGCGAGAGCAGCTCGGCCGCGACCGTTGGGATTTCCGCAGCGATCTGGCTGGTCGTCGTGCAGTGGCTCTCTTCGGCCCTTGGCGGATATCTAACGGGGCGCCTGCGTACGAAGTGGGCTGTGGTCCATACCGACGAGGTCTTCTTCCGCGATACAGCGCACGGCTTCCTCAGTTGGGCACTGGCGACGATCTTCGTTGCTGGATTCCTTGCTTCATCTCTCGCATCGCTTGCGGGCGCTGGCGCAAGCGCAGCCGGTTCTGTCGCGACCGGCGCCGGGATCGCGGCGGCCGCGCCTGCAGCATCCGCCGCATCCACCAGCGATCTGTCGACGGGTTATTTCACTGATGCCCTTCTTCGCCCGGCCGAGGCCGGTGCCAGGGCAAAAGAGGACAACGCGGCGGCGACAGCGGAAATCTCGCGCATCTTGATGCAGAGCGCCGCGAAGGGATCGGTTTCCGATAACGACAAGGCCTATATCGCAAGCCTCGTTGCCGCACGTACCGGCTTGTCCGAACAGGATGCGCGCAACCGGGTTGATACGGTGCTCAAAGAGATCGAAGATGCAAAGGTTGCCGCGCAGGCTGCCCTCGACAAAGCGCGAAAGAGCGCGGCAACAACCGCTCTTGTGGGAACGATTTCGCTGCTAGTCGGCGCCTTCATCGCATCGGCTGCCGCCGCACTTGGTGGCCGCCAGCGTGACGAAGAAGAGGATTTAGTGCGCACGACGCGCGGCCCTCTCGTCTGAGTGCGCATTGAAAAGCCGGCAGCGCTCACGCGCTGCCGGCTTTTTGTTATCAAACGTACAGACACCCTCCGTCGTCTCATCTTGGTGTAGCATAGGCGCATGCAAGGCGGAGTTGTCGTGCTATCATGCCACCGATAAAAAATGCCAGGCTTCTGATTCTATTGGAAGGATTGAACCAGACAGAGTACATCTCGCCGCCGAGTGGCGTTGGGCTGAAAACCGGCCTGCGAGCTGTCGAACTGGGCCTCGTCCAATGGAACGACGACGTTAAAGCTGCGCGGTTCAAGCTGACGAAAAAAGGGCTGGGCTACCGGTCGCGCTTTGCAAAAGCCATCTGATCATCATGTATCCCGTCTGGATGAAACTGCCTGCATCGTTGCGCGAAGTGCGGCATCCAAGACTGCGCGGCCAGGCAGCAATCGGGCCAAGCGGGGCTGTCGACATATTCGCGCCCCTGCCTCGCCGCCCTCGATCAAAGTCTGACGCAAGTCGTCGTCGCTCAATTGGTGCTCCCGCTTTCTGTAGAACCTGGATATAGGCCTTAGACCGCGAACGGTAAGCCCCAGACGCTCAGTCGTTGCGGAGAAGCTCTGTTGGAAACAGCGAGACCGAACTCATGATGCCGTTGCGCGTTATGACGTGACAGCATCTATAAGCCAGGAGCAAACAAAAATGAAAAATCACGTCCGGTTCGCGCTTCTGGCGAAAGCCGGCTATGCGGCACGGGGTCTCGTCTTCCTTCTCGTCGCGGGACTGGCGCTATTTTCGGGTCTCACCGGCGGCACTCCTGAGACGAAATCAGCACTCTCAACGCTGCTGCAGCAACCTTTTGGCCGCGTGTGGGTCGGCCTTATCGGGATTGGATTGCTGGGCTTTGTCGCATGGCGACTCGCACAATCCCTAGCCGATGCGGATCGGCATGGGCGCGACGCAAAGGCAATGATCATTCGCTCAGCCCTGTTTGGCAGTGCGATCACCTATATCGGTCTTGCTGCCTATGCACTCGGTCACGCCTTTGCGGTCGGCGGCACGAGTGGAGGTTCTGGAGAAAAGGGCTTAGCGGGATGGATCATGTCGCAGCCATTCGGCTCCTACCTAGCGATCGCCGTCGGCGTCGGTTTCATTGTTGGCGGGGGCATGACCGCGCTCAAGGGTGTCACCGGAAAGTTCAGACGTTACATCAGGCTGGACGAACGGTCTGCAGCTTCATGGATTTGTATCTATGGTCTGCTCGCACGTGGCGCAGTCTTTGCGGTCACAGGCATGCTGTTCGTTTTCGCTGGCATCCATGTTAATCCTGATGAAGCGGGGAGCATGGCCGACGCCCTTGAATGGGTCCGTCACCTCCCGTTCGGCGGCATCCTTTATGCGGCAGTCGCAATTGGTCTGGCCGCATTCGGCATCTACAATTTGATCGAGGCGCGCTACCGAATCGTGCGCAGCCCATCGCTTAAGGACGTGACGAAGTCGATCCCGAGCACTCGCTGAGCAAAAAAGGGTATGAGCTATAGCCCGTCATCTTCGATTAGACGCGCAAGCTCGGCCGGACTGCGAATGCCAAACTCATACCATCCGATGAGCTCTCGGGCCTTAAGGCTGCTCGCGTCATCGGTGATTGCCAAGCCACGGCGCGCGCACCAACCGCGCAGGACGCGATCGATACAGTCGACATCCTCCTCGACCAGAGGCGCCTTGGGCCAACAGGTGGTGTTCATGTTCCCCTCATCGGCGTCAGATCGCCAAGATCCACGATAGGCGAAAGTTCAAGGCGCACAAGCGGTTTGCGGCCAAAACTCACAGCTGGTTGAAATCGTACAAACCGTAGTCGACCGGCGGTCCGCAGTGCCTTCCCTCCGTACCTCCCTTCAAGACTGAAGCAGATCGGCCCTGCCCGGTCCTGCCGCATGGGGAAATGGAGTGTCTTTAAAATCCAGCGGGCGTGGGCTTGACGGTTTATCGCCGATTTTCCTGCCGGTTTGCAATGTCGAGCAACAACCGTGAGGGCAACAGCCTGAGCTTCGGCAACAACGTGAACCATCGAGTTGACTAAATTGGGTTGGATCTTCGCCTCGACGATAGGAGAAGACATCAAAGACAGGCTGAGAAAGTCGCTAAGAGCTTGAATGGAGCAGGATCAGGAAAACCTGACCGCATCTTTGAAGGGCACGACCCGCACGACAGCTCCCGTTTCGTCGGTGATCTCGAAGCTTTGTCCATCGACAAGCTTGCCGAGCCTTACAATTTCACTCAAGAGTTCGCGAGCGCCTGTTAAGGCTTCCTCGACCGCGGCGTCGAGATCTGCGAGCTCGGTGCCATCGGGATCGGCGATATAATCGTCACCGTTGCGGATGTTGAAGAAAAATCGGGGCATGTTCACCATTCTCGGGAGCTCGTTTCCATAACCGTCGGTGCGCGGGATTTGTTCCGGGAACGTCCCCTGGCGGCGCCAGTGACTTCAATTTGGCCCATCGAAGTGGGAACCCTCAGGAGATGGCGGAGTTAAGACAGGGGTCGAACGCGAGCTCGGTGATGAGGAACGTGTTTACTCAAGCCCCTAGCGGAGATACCCGCGATGATGAGCGGCCAGCGGCCAGTCAGCACGATAGGCAAAGGCCACCGGTTTGAGACAGCTCGCATCGCGGAGAACAACCATGTCCGGCCGCTGTACGTCTCAGTCCCGGATCGAGCGGTAGAAGGCTCCCGGGTTCCAAGGCAGATAAATTGAAAGGCGCTATCAATGACAGACCCAAAAAATCAAGGTTCGCTTGACGTCGACGGTGAGGGCGTCATCGACGGCAACACCGGAGGTCAGCCAGCCGACCGCGGCGATGACGGGTTCAAGTTCAAGGCCATGCGTGAGGCTGTGCGTCAGCGCTCCGACGGTCTCATCGTAACATCAGACCTCGAAGATCATGAGGAACGCGAGGCGGCGCCTGGAACGCGAGAGCAGGACTAGGGACTGTCATTAATCGGTTGTTGATCAGCGGCGCTGTATCAGGCGTTAGGAAAAGGCCGCTTGTCTGACCCGTCAGCATTTACGAGAGGCCAGATCATCACAAATGGGTCCTGTCCAGTCGTCTGGCGGGCCGGTGATGTCACCCTACACCTAGGTAGCTGATGGTCGCGGCGCTCCTTCACTGCGCCAACTCTGGACGGGTCCGACAACGCGGCGCTTGTGAATTTCAGATAATCTGGTCTGCGCCTCATATGCCCTTGCTGGGGCTGCGCCTTCCATTTTCATCGATGACAATGCCCGCCTGGTCCAGGTCACGCGGAACATGCTTTTGTTGCCAGCAGCCGCCTGAGTAACAGCCAGGACCACTCCCAGGATTAAGAACCGTCCGAGGTCAACGTCGCAGAAAACGCATTGCCCTGATGAGTGCCGAAAACCGCTTTCAGCCTGCCTCGATTTGCCATGGAACAAAGCCGACGCGATAAGGGTTCATTCAACGCAACTTAAGGAGATGCAACAATGGAGCATGCAAATCATGTCCGGCTGACCGCCGACGAGCTAACACCAGCTGTTCTTGAAGGCGCTACCGTTTATGGCGCCGACGATCACAAGATCGGCAAGGTTGATCATGTTCACGGAAGCGGCACGGCGACCAGCGTTGTCATCGATGTGGGTGGTTTCCTTGGAATAGGCGCCAAGCCGGTGTCGGTGCCGGTCGGTGATCTTGAATTCATGCGTGACGAGGACGGCGACGTGCACGCCCTCACCGCCTGGACGAAGGATCAGCTGAAAGAGATGCCTGAGCACCGAGATTGACGGGCGGACGCGCCGACATGCTGGCCGCAGGGTCGGCGCGGTAGCTGTGCAGCCGATGAGAGCCCTATGTGCTTGAAGGGAGTGCGACATGGCTTACAACGTGCTTATTGTCGAAGACCAGCCGCTGATTGCCCTCAATCTTCAGGATACGGTCGAAGAGCTTGGACACCGCACGATCGGCATCGCCAGCAACATGTACCAGGCACTGATGCTGTCTCATGATGCGGAGTTGGCGCTCGTCGATGTCAACCTGGAGGATGGCCCGACCGGACCAATTCTCGGAAAGACGCTCGTCGATGCGAACGTCACCGTCCTGTTCATGACAAGTGACCCCGGCGCGCTACGTGGCGGCGTGCCGGGCGCGATCGGTGTAATGCAAAAGCCGGTGCCCGACAGGGATCTCGGCGATGCGATCCGCTATGCTGCGGATCGTCGCAGCGGCAAGGTTAATACCTCCGTTCCCAGAGGCCTTGTTCGGTTCGACGCGTGATCCAAATCCAGTCATTTGCACCATCGCACCGCACCACAAATGGTTCATGACGCCTGCTAGGCCGCAACGGGACCGGAAACGGCGGCCTTTCTGAGGCTCGCAGAAATTCGCGCGTCGCTGAACGGCTTGGCAACGATATCGATACAGCCGGATAATCCGCTTCCCACTTCTTTAGGGCTGCCAGTCACGAAGATGACCTTGATATGAAAGCGGTCCATAAGCCGCCGCCCAAGAGCTGAGCCGCTGGCACCGTCCGCCAGGCCGAGATCGACAAGCGCCGCCTCGGCGCGCGGAGCGTGGGCGAGAGCCTGTTCCAGCGTGACAACCGACCCTATGACTTCGTGCCCGGCGTCGCGAACGATCCGCTCCAGCTCAAGAGCGATGATTGGCTCATCCTCGATAATCAAAACACGCATTGATCCCTCCTACGATTAGTCCAGCAACTAGGTCGGGTTTAGAAAATGACCACGAAACCACACGGTTTTTTGATTGAAAACAGGCGGTTGGTACGGTTTCGTACCGGATCGACGGTCTCGTCCGCATGGTCCGTCTGGAAGCGTGGAACCCAACTTGCACCATCTCGTTAGCTTTGAACTGTGATGGGTGGCGGCCATGCACGGTTGCGACAAGAAAGTGCCGAAAACGTCTTTGCACAGCTTGCACATCGAAAGCGAACAGCAACTGACATTCGCCGCGCTTGACCAGTACGCTGCGCGTGACATAGGCGCAACCAGCGCCCGGCTGACAGAAGGCGCCAGTCTATTCAATGGAGAAAAAAAATGTCCGAATCTTCGAAGCCCGCCGTGCGGGGAATGCTTCTTTATCTCGGCGCGCTTCTTTCACTGGGCCTGATAGCTGGCGTGATCTTTACCCTCTCTGGCAGGCCTTCGAATCCTTCCGTGCAGTCGGCGGGCGAAACCATTCCTGAAGCGACAGCACTACCACAGCAAGCGAAATAGGCAGTTTTCGTCTTCACCGAGTTCAGGCGATGAGCTTCAGCAACTCCAGTCCCGCCGTCGGCTTAGCGACAAAAGTCACGCCGGCCTCGACATCGTCGTGCGAAAGCTTCACGAGACCTGAGGTCACGATAACCCGGGTCGCTGGCCATTGCGACCGGACCCGCGCAACCAGGCCGAGGCCATCCATACTGCCGGGCATATCTATATCGGTGTAGAGGGTGTCGATCCGGTTGGTCTTGAGTAGCACCAGCGCCTCGTCGGCATTGGCAGCTTCAAGCGTCCGGTAACCGGCGCGGTCGAGGAAGTCGACAATATCGAAGCGCAGGCGGCTTTCGTCCTCGACAACCAGGATACTGCGCTCAGCCATGTCCTCGATCGCGGCAGGCGCGCGCACGCGATCAAGCACTTCGCGACCATCTGGCGATGCCTGGGTATGCTCAAGAAGCTCGCGTTCGAGCACCGCCTGGTGCCAATGGAGATCATCCTGCCCGAAAGGCCGGCCGGCCTGCTCCCATAGAGAATAGGCACGTGCGGCGATCCACTCACTTCGATTACCGGTCATTGATCGATCTCCCTCCGTCTGCGGCGGGCAACGAACGTATTGCGGGTGAACTTGGTTCCATAGCCGAGCATAAATTCTCCCGAACGGGCGCCTTCCGTACGGTTTCAGACCGGATCGATCGCTTCAACTGACAGGAAGCGACCATGCAAAAACGCTTTCGTCATTTCGTAAAGCCACCTTGCGCTTTCCTCGCGCCCAAGGTCGATGAGGCAATTGCGTTCGAAGGGCGCGGTGGCATGTGCCGCCCAGTTTCTGGCTTTGCTCGGATCGTCCCACTACTGGAACTCCCTTCTGATGCCAAGGGTTAATGCCACACTCGGCAAAGGCCGATCTATGAAGGAGACGATATCATGAAAAGCAAGGATCTCGGCGATACCAATCCCTGGAGCGAACGCAACTGGGTTGCTGTCGTCGCCGATGGCGACGAGGCTTTCCAGGCCATCACTCGCTTTGCGGAAGATAAGCGCATCGCAGGGGCGTCGTTGACCGCGATTGGAGCATTCAGTTCCGCCACCCTCGGTTTTTTCGATTTCACGACACGCAGGTACAAGGAGATTGTGGTCGACCGGCAGGCGGAAGTATTGAGCGCGATCGGCGACATCGCGATCGGAGACGACGGTCATGCAAGCCTGCATTTGCACGTCGTTCTTGGTTTCGAGGACGGGTCGACCAAAGGCGGTCATTTCATAAGCGGTATCGTTCATCCGACATTCGAAATCGTCATCCGCGAGAGCGCAACCGGTTTCCGCCGCCGCAAACACGACGACCTCGGGATCGCCTTGATCGACCTTTGAGTGACAAGTCCGCGGAGCGTGGCGGCGGGGTTTTTGATCCTGTCCTGCGTTGTCTACGACAAGGGTCACGCAGCCCATCTGAACAAACTGGCCGCTTCCGGCGCGTCGCGGATACTTCGATCCGAAGCGCTTAACCTATGCTCGAGCGGAGGAACATTGCTGCGCCGATGACGGCACGGCCGCTCCGGCATCGAAAGTTGCCGGCCGGCAAGCCTGAACTCTTACCGGTCGACGCCGTCACTCAAGATTGAAAGGCCGGACCGACAGGATAGTCTGGATGAAGCGCATGGAATGTCGTCATAAGGGCGAGAGCGCGTGTGACCACGTCTTTCGCGAGTTCAGGATCATTGACGGCAAGATCACTCGCGACTGAGGACAGTGCTTTGCCGACCGATGCCATAACCGTCTCGAGCCCATCGTCCCCCTCATCGGCTGCCCAGCGTGCATTTCGCTCCAATGTGATCGCCAGCCGCTCCAACAACGCCTGCTTTTCCGCCACCCCCAATGTCGCGAATGTCTCTTCCGTCACCAGCAAATTCGTAGTTCCTCTTATGGACGCGGGCGGTAAACGCACATCAGGAAAAAAAGATGCACTCAAGTGCGCGTCGGCAGAAGGGTTGCGGAACATCGCAGCCGCTTGCTTGTTAGTGCTGCGACACTTCTGTCACAACTCACAAAAGACGGAACTCAAACCATGACCCTTGCCGGGAAGAAAATCGCCATTCTCATTGCGCCGCGCGGGACGGAAGAGCCGGAATTTGTCAAGCCGAAGGGGGCCGTGGAGGCGGCAGGTGCGTCCGTAACGGTCATCGGCATCGAAACGGGAAAGGGCCAGACGAACAACAGCGATCGGGTCCCCGATGGCAGCTATCAGATCGACAGCGTCGTTGCGAAGATCGTCGAAGAATTTGCAGAGGGCCGCCATTCCGAACAGGCCCGCGGCGCCTGATAGGCGTTTAATTGCGCTGCCGGGAGCGACGGACGAGCGAGTTCGCCGCCTCGCGGCTGCGCGGTGGAAAGGAAGTTTTGAGATGACGGAAGACAGCAACAAGCGAGCAGAGCTGCCGGAAACAAGCCCTGGCTTGGAGCCACCGATCAGGGAATCAAGCGAGCAGCGCGGCATGGCGCCCCGGCCGGATGAGAAAGAAAAGCTCGTGCCAATCGGCAAGTCTGGCTTGAGTGCTGGCAAGCCCGGCCGATAAGGCCGACGGGAGCAAAAACCCGGTCCCAGTGGTACCTCCTGAGGCGGATACCCGCCCTGTCAAGATCGAACGGCGGGCTTCTTGACCCGGTTCCGATTGCTGACGAGTACTATGCAGCATCCCATCTTTCAGCATGGGGTCGGCGGTTGGCGCCTAAGTGTCCTCCTCGAACTCCGGGTGCGGATTCCCGCTGCGAGAATGAAGTCGCTCGATCTTGCGACAGGAAAAATTGTACTACGCGCGAGATCCAGGACATCCGACCAATACATCTACTGACCGTCATTGCTTGCTGCCGGACGGACGACTTCCACGTGCCGGAACGGGAACTGGACGGGCTCAATCGCCGGGCCCGTAAGATTATCTTTCATGACCGGATCCGAAAGTGGTCGAGGACATGCTTGACCGCTCCATTCTAAAGGAATGACGCGAGGAAGACCTGATAAACCAAGTCGAAAGACGGCGCGCCGCATATCGGGCGAAGCTGACCCTATCGCCGAGGAAAAAGGAGGCGACACCCGTCAGCCCGCCACTGATGGCGACGCGTCGAACTTGGATGGCTGACAAGAATGAATGCGCGCCGGCTTTCTGGCGTAAACCCAAGCAGATCGCACTCATCGCAGCTCCGGAGCTGCGCCAAGACGATCGCGGCAGGAAAATGGTGGAACCGGTACCTTCGATCGCCGTTGTCACACGAAAGGAGACCGGCATGCGCTACTTTTTCAACGTCAAATCAGAGGCTTTCGACGAGATCGACAAGGAAGGCAGCGACTTTCCGGATGTTGCCGCAGCTCACCAGGAGGCGGTTCGTTCTGCGCGCGAAATGGTGGCTGAACTGGTTCTTAACGACGACCGCATCGACGGCATGCGTTACGAGATCGCCGACGAAGCAAACGAAGTCGTTGCGACCGTGTGGTTTCGCGACGTCCTCAAACTGGACTAGCTTGCTTCACCAATCAGACGTTCGAATTCTTCTTCGGGGATACCGTAGGAGCCTGCTGCATAGGCTTCGAGGCCTTCACGATCAAGGACTTCGATTGCACCACGCGTTGATCTTATCAGGTGAAGTCCCTCCAGCAGGTGAAGACCGGTTGTGACGCCCGGCCTTCGCACGCCAAGCAGCAGCGCGATGTAGTCGTGCGTGATCTCCATGACGTCGGCGCGTAGCCGGTCGTGACACATGAGGATCCAGCGCGCCAGCCTCTGTTCCAGCCGAAACTTCGCATTGGCAAGCGAGGTGTAGGATACCTGCGTGGCAAACACATGCATGTACTTGATGAAAGGTATCTGCAAGGTCGAGCTTTGGAGAGTAGCCTTCCTCATGTGGTCGATGGGAATCCGGTAACCGGATCCGGCAACATGCATTTCGATCAGATAGGGGACCTCGTTATCGCCGATAATTGTCGCGGTCGGTACAAAGCCCTCGCGCCCGAACATCCCGGCTTCCGTCGCGGTTCCAGTGGCGGCCACGGCAAGCACCGAGCCAATGCCGCTCTCGGGAAAATAGACGTGCTCTAGCGTCTTGCGCGGTTCGGCAATCCGGAATGCACTCGTCAGCCTCACGGGTTCGAGATAAGGTTCAAGCAGACCGAAATCCTCCGCTGTCAGTGCCCTTAGCATTTTATTTTTCAGGTCGCTTTGCTTTACCATATCAGCCGGTCTCATTGTTGGCATCAGTTTGACGATGCCGATCCTGTCTATCATCCGGAGAAATTGGGGTTCTCCAGCCGAACGGCAAGGTGCGGAGAAGTCCCTCCAACCAAGGGCCCCGGAGGTAGTGGGCCAACGAAAACTTGCAGCTGCCCCCGGGGACCGCCGCATATGAAGCAGCGGCAGCATCAGATGGCCTCACCTGGGCGCCTCAAATCCAGGCAAGGAGCCTATAATTTGCGCGGCAAATCACGAGAATGAACGTACCCATCCAAACGGCAAAAAATTATCCTGATCAGGCACTTGATCATTTTCCGCACTGCAACATCTGCGCGAGAAACGCCTTTCTCTCCACCGTCGTCCGACGCGCTGAGGCAGGCCCCGAATTTTGCAGGAGTGTGCAGAATGGAATATGTCGAGCCGAAGAACGTAACCAGCGATGCTTTAACGCGGGTTTGGTCCGTCGCCGAATTTTGCGACCGGCATCGCATCGACGAGAGGGAGCGGCAGCGGCTGTTGGAACTGTTCGGATCTTTTGCAACTGCAAGCGAACTGCTCCACAACGCTCGGCGCGAACCCAAATTCAGATGATCGCACACTCGATCGACGGCTTTCAGGTCTGCGGTGTTGCTCACCTTATCATCGCCCTCCCAGGCATTTCGCCATTTTCACAGTTTCGTGTGCCAGGAACAACGTCTGGCGACGACCGTTCGCCTTTCGTTGACCTTTGAAGGATCCGAGAATGAAGACAATTGCAAAACCATTGCTCCTTGCTGCCCTCAGCGGCGCACTGACCCTGACGACGATGTTTCCCGCTGCGGCGATGCCGGTTCCGGTTGTGAAGCAGACACAGATCAGCAACCTAGAAGACGTCCAATTTCGCCGCCCCGTGAGGCGTGGATGGTATAATGGACATCGCGGTTATCGCTCGTACCACCGAGGCTATCGCCGCCACAGCGACGGTTTCTGGTACCCGCTTGCCGCTTTCGGTGCCGGCGCAATCATCGGCGGCGCTCTCGCGGCGCCCCGAGCCTATGCAGGTTCCAGCCGCCATGTGCAGTGGTGCTCGGAGCGCTACCGCACCTATCGTGCATCCGACAACACCTACGTGCCGCGCGCTGGTGTGCGCGCCGAATGCATTTCCCCGTACAACTAGTGCCAAGGGAGGCCGCCAGACACCAGGCGGCCTTTCTTGCCTCAGGGCCTGCAGGAGATCCTGAACCCTGAGCTCTCTGGCTACGTTTTCAACACACTGTCCAAGCGGACGACGTTGGCTGATTGAGCGATCCTTGATCGCTCGGCTGCCAGGGCTGCTGCCAGGTCTTCGGTCCGAAACGGTTTGGCGACGACCGGCCGCATCACTTCGGCTCCTGATTCCAGCTTGTCGCTGTAACCGGTCATCAACACGACAGGGAGGCGGGGATGGCTGCGTCCAATCGTTTCGGCAAGCTCGATCCCGGACATCTGCGGCATCATGATGTCGCTGACGATAGCCTCGACTTCTGGATGACGATCAAGGATTTCGAGCGCCTCAGCGCCTCGCCCGGCCGTGAAGATCGTCGCGACGAGACCTTCCAGCCCCAGACGGACCGACTCAAGCGATGCGGGCGTGTCGTCGACAATCAGGATGACTTTGGCGAGTTCTGCCGATGAAGGCTTGTTCTGTCTGGAGGTCTTTGGCGCATCGGATTTCGGCAGAAGGAGTGTGAAGGCGCTGCCATGTCCGAGCAGGCTGGAGACCTTGACCGCGCCTCCGGCTGCCAGGGCGAAACTATGAACCTGAGTGAGCCCGAGACCGGCCTGGCCGTTTTCCTTCGTCGAGAAGAAGGGCTCGAACACCCGCACCAGGTTTGCCGCGTCGACGCCCTTGCCTGCGTCTGTGACAGTCAGCGCCACGAAGGCGCCACGAAGCCGCGCATCTTCCAGGCCGGCCTCGGCGACATTCCTGGCCGAGATCGTCACCCTTCCTCCATCCCGCATCGCTTCCCTGGCATTGGTCAGGAGGTTGATAAGGGCAATCTCAAGCCCGGCCGGATCCACGTGAACGGGCCAGAGGTCATCATGGAGTTCAAAATCCAGCGTGACCGTGTCATTAAGAGCCTGGCGAAGAAGCGGTTTGATGGCAGCGAGTTTCTCGTCGAGTTCGACATGCGTCGCACCCTGGTTGGATCGCCTGGAAAATGACAAAAGGCGTTGGGTGATCGCCTTGCCTTTGGTGACGCCGTCGGCCATGTGGCCGAGCAAAAGCGTAACGCGCTGCTCGTCGCCTCTGCGCCGCTTGATGCCTTCGACCCCCGACTGGAAGACCATCAGGAGATTGTTAAAGTCATGAGCAGCCTGCCCCGTAAGCTTGCCGAGTGCGTCCATTCGCTGCCAGTTGGCGATGCTCTCGCGTTCGCGATTTCGCGCATCGATTTCCCGCAGCAGCAGGAATGCCCCAGCGCCTGACAGCAACAGCGTCACGCATGCGCCAGCAATCAGCAGCATCCAGGCCTTGTTGGCCAGTCGATCATATTCCTCGGCGGGGATGCCGACCCTCACGCGCCAGGGTGTCTCTGCAAGTGGTGCCTCGGCAGCCCTGAGGGTCCCCCCGGACGCCAACACTGCGTTGCTGAAGCTGGTGCCGGTAAAACTTGCGAATTCGTCGCCGGGCCTGCCTGAGAGTGCGGGCGCGCCGGTCGAGGCAACCAGCCGGTCTTGCCCATCGACGATCCATGCCGGCCAGGTGCCGGGAAGACCGGTCGCGGCCAGCAGCTCGGTAACGGTCTGCGGGCCGATCACCGCGGAAAGCACAGCCTGAAGCTTGCCTCTTCTTTCGATAGGGACGCGGATAGCGAAAGCCGCCCTGCCCTTCGGACCGACAACGACGTTCCCAATGACCGGCTCGCCCGTTTTGAGTAGCCTTTCGTAACTCTCGACATCAACAATACGCCGGCTTGCCGATGCATCCAAGGGGGGAAGCGAGAGAACGACATTACCGTCCTGGTCTGATACGCGGATCTGCTCCCATCCCGGCACCCGTTCACGCAGCCGGCGCGCCGTCTCTGCAAAGCTTGAGCGAGAAACCGGAAGATCGAACCTTGGCGAGTCGGCGATCACTGACAGGAGCTGTATCTGGGTATTGAGCTCGCGCTGGACCGTCGCGGCGATCGTGTCGGCCCGTAACCGAACGTCATCATCGAGCGACCGTCGTTGCTCGGTCACGAAGAACCACTCCATTCCCGCGGCCAGGATGATGACCGGTATGAGGGAGGCGCTGAGGAGAAGGAGCGCTGGCCGGACTTTGTTCAAGCGATTTCCCAGATGTTATTCGGCAACGGTTATGACATATGCGAGCAAGCCAAACTTGCAAGCGGGCCAGACTGCGGACTGCCGGCTGCATTGCCGGTTATTTTATCAGGCCTGACGCAGGAATTTCGAGTGAAATCGAAACGCCGTCGCCGGCCCATTTTCGCTCGATTGCCGCATTCAGACCTTTGAGCGCGGCTCTTTCGAGCGTCGTCCCGAAGCCTTCCCGATCCGTGGGACCAGTCATCTCGGGCGAGCCTTGCTCGACCCACCTGAGATGAAGGACACCCTCGGACATCGAAACGTCGATCGAAAGCTGTCCCGAGGGCGTGGAAAGCGCGCCATACTTGGCGGCATTCGTCGTCAGCTCATGGAGAAGGAGCGCGAGCGAGGTCAGCGCGTTACCGCGCAGCGGAGCGTCCGCTCCGCTGATCGCGATATTGGCTTTCTGCCTGTTTTCATGGGGAGCAACGATCGCTTCCAGGAGCGCCTTTACGGTTGTATCAGCCCAGCTGATCCCGTCGCCGCTTCCAAGTTCGGGCAGCGTCAGGTCATGAGCGCTGGCAAGTGCCTGTATGCGCGACCTGAGGTCGCTCTCGAGGTCGGCGGCGCTGGTGGCCGACCGGGCGCTGAGCGAGATCAGCCCGGCCGTGATGCTGAACAGGTTCTTGACCCGGTGATTGATCTCCCGCAACAGCACGTCCTTGTGCCCGGCTGCTTGCCTGAGAGCCTCGGCCTGAAGGGCGAGCTCGTCCCTTTGCGCTGCCAGCTGTTGTCGCTGACGATAGAGTTCGACGAAAACCTCGGCCTTGCTGCGCAGGATGTCTGGCTCGATGGGCTTCTGGATGAAGTCGACCGCTCCGGCCTCGTAGCCCCGAAACCGGCGCTGTCCGTCTGTCGTACCAGCAGTCACGAAGATAATCGGGATGCGCCGGGTCCTTTCGTTTCCACGCATCAGCTCGGCGAGCTCGAAGCCGTTAAGGCCCGGCATCTGCACGTCGACCAGCGCCAGCGCTACATCGTTTTGCAGCAGGATCTCCAGCGCCTGGTCGCCTGATCGGGCCTTGAGAAGCAGGAGGTCGTCGCGCCGCAGCAGCGCCTCCAGGGAAAGCAAATTTTCCTCAAGATCGTCGACGAGGAGAAATGGGACGGGCGCCAACAAGTGATCTAAACCTCTTTTAAAAATTCGCCGATCGCTGCAATCGACATGACATGCGCCGCGGGACACATTGCGATAGCTGCTTCAGGCATGGCGGATGCGAAAGCCGTAAGCGGGTCCTGGATGAGGGCGATCCCGCCGGCAGCGCCGACCGCCTGCAAACCCTTTGCGCCGTCATGGTTGGCGCCGGTCAGCACGATTGCAATAAGAGACGGCCCATAGGCATCGGCAGCGCTCTCGAACAGAACGTCGATGGACGGCCTGGAAAACAGGACCGGCTCATCGCTCGATAGTGACACGGTCTTATCGAATTCAACGAGGAGATGGTAGTCGGGCGGCGCAAAATAGATCGTGCCTGGCTCTATCGGCTGCTTGTCCTCGGCCTCCTCGACGCGCAGGCTGCATTTGGCGCGGAAGAGTTCGGCCATGACGCTGCGCTTGTCCGGCGGGAGGTGAACAACCACTAGGATCGGGATAGGGAAGCTGACAGGCAAGAGTGGCAGTATCGCCGAAAGCGCCTCAAGTGCACCTGCCGACGCTCCGATTACCACGGCTTGCGGCCTGATCGCGCTCATTCTCCCTGCCTTTGGTAGATTTTCTCCTCACGGACGAAGTCTCTGAAGGCGCCGGATTGAGGCGAGAAGCGCAGGCTCTCCTTGGCACCAAGCCCCAAAAAACCCTTGCGGGCGAGCGAATCCTTGAAGAGGCCAAGTGCCCTGTCCTGTAGGTTTCGATCGAAATAGATGAGGACGTTGCGGCAGGAGATGAGGTGCATCTCGGCAAAAACGGCATCGGTTACCAGACTATGGTCCGCGAATACGACATTGCGGCGCAATGTCCTGTCGAAGGTGACCCGGCCGTAGGCTGCCTGGTAATAATCCGAAAGCGAGGACTTTCCCCCGGACTTGCGGTGGTTTTCGGTAAAGAGGGGGACGCGGTCCAAGGGATAGACGCCTGCTTCCGCCGTTTTCAACGCGTCCTGGTTGATGTCGGTGGCGTAAAACAGCGTGCGCTCTTCCAGCCCCTCTTCCCTGAAAAGGATGACCATGGAGTAGAGCTCCTCACCGCCGCTGCAGCCGGCAACCCATAGCTTGATCGATGGATAGGTGCGCAGATGTGGAACGACCTTTTCCCGGATCGCCCTGAAATAGGAGGGATCGCGAAACATCTCGCTCACCTGTACCGTCAGGTAGCGCAAGAGTTGCCCGACCATTTCCGGATCATGAAGCAGGCTTTCCTGCATGGCTGAGAAAGTCGCCAGCCCGAGCTGCTCGCGCGCCTGCTTCAGGCGCCGCTTGATGGAGGCAAAGGCATAACTGCGGAAATCGTAGTGGTACTTCAGAAACAGGGCTTCGAGCAGCAACCTGATCTCGATGTCCTCGACCTTCTCGGGGATCGGTACAAGCGTCATTTCGGCATCCAGACCCGTACCAGCGACAGAAGCTTCTCGACGTCGAGCGGCTTTGCCATATAGTCATTTGCGCCCGCTTCGATGCAGCGCTCCTGGTCGTCCGGCATGGCCTTGGCCGTCAGCGTAATGATCGGCAGTTTCTTCCAAGCGGCATTCTTGCGGATCTCGCGGGTCGCCGTCAGGCCGTCCATGACCGGCATCATCACATCCATCAGCACCAGGTCGATGCCGCCATCGGCTTGCGCTGCGGATTTTTCCAGAGCTTCGAGCGCTTCCCGGCCGTTGCGTGCAATTTCGATTATCGCTCCCCGCGGTTCCAGGATATTGGTGAGAGCATAGACGTTGCGCACATCGTCCTCGACAACGAGGATCCGCCGGCCTTCAAGAAGCGCGTCCCTGTGCCTCGCCTGACGGATCATTTTTTGCCGTTCGGCCGGCAGTTCGGAGATCACCTGGTGCAGGAAGAGGCTCACTTCATCGAGCAGCCGCTCGGGGGATTTCGCACCCTTGATGATGATCGACTTGGAATAGCGCCTGAGCTTCTGCTCGTCGTCCGCGGACAACTCACGACCGGTATAAACGATGACCGGCGGGAATGCGTAGGCGCTCTCCTGGCTCAAGGTCTCCAGGAGGGAATATCCGGACGCATCGGGGAGCGTCAGATCCATGACCATGCAATCGAACGTCTCCTGCCTTAGCCGGTCGAGGCATTCGGCCGCCGTACTTGCTGTCACCGTCTCGACGTCGTGCGAGGCGAGCAGTCGCGCAACAGCCTCGCGCTGCACCGGATCATCCTCGACGATCAGGACGCGACGAACACCCTGGGACAACCGGGCTTCGAACTTCTGGAGCACATCGACAAGCTGATCACGATTGACGGGCTTGATCAAGTAACCGACCGCGCCGAGTGAATAGGCGGTTTCAAGATGGTCGCTGCCGGATACGACGTGGATCGGTATATGGCGTGTCTGAACGTCCTGCTTTAACCGGTCGAGCACCGCAAGCCCTGATTGATCCGGCAACCCGATGTCAAGGACGATGGCACTCGGCTTCAAGTCCTTTGCAAGCGTCACCGCTTCCTCGGCAGTTCCGGCAACGATGGTCTGGAAGCCCATTTCCCGCGACAGATCACGGACGATCGATGCAAAGGCATCATCGTCCTCGACGACCAGCAGGACACGCTTTGTCTCGTCGAGCGAATGGCGGTCGTCCTCGACGCGGCGGATCGGCCTTTGGGGCGCCGCGGGAGGCTCCCTGACAGCGGCAATGATCGGTTCAACGGCTGTGGCGGGACGCATATCGCGCGGTGTCACCTTGGCCGGATCGTATTGTTCGGGCAGGGTCACCGTGAACGTGCTCCCCTTTCCGAGCGTGCTCTCCAAATCGATCGCTCCGCCAAGAAGCCTGACAAGCTGACGCGAGATCGACAGCCCAAGCCCGGTGCCGCCAAACCGGCGGCTGATCGTGCCGTCGGCCTGGTGAAAGGCATCGAAGACTGTATGCTGCTGCTCGCTGGCGATCCCGATCCCCGTATCGGAAACGGAAAACGTCACCTGCCCGCCCGCCGCGCGGCGGATTGACAGCGATACCTGCCCTTCCTCGGTGAACTTTATCGCATTTGAAAGCAGGTTCTTGAGCACCTGTTCAAGGCGTTGCGGATCGGTCTCGATGACGGCAGGGCAGGCGCTGTCGACCTCGATGGCGAAGGCAAGCGCCTTGTCTGCAGCCAACGGCTGGAAGACCTGCCGGAGGTTGCCGGCCAGCCGTTCAAGCGTGACCGTCTCGGGCCTGATCTCGACATGTCCGGCCTCGATCTTCGAAAGGTCAAGGATGTCGTTGATCAGGTTCAACAGGTCGTTGCCAGAGGACTGGATCGTGCGTGCGTACTTGACCTGCTCGTCGGTCAGATTGTCTTGCGGATTGTCGGCAAGAAGCTTCGCCAGAATGAGCGAGGAGTTGAGTGGGGTGCGCAGTTCATGCGACATGTTTGCAAGGAAGTCAGACTTGTACTGGCTCGCCTGCTCAAGTTCGCGCGCTTTCAGACCGACGGCGACATTGGCGCGTTCCAGCGCGTCGCGCTGGGTTTCCAGTTGCTGGGCCTGCTCTTCGAGCTGGGAATTCGTCTGTTCGAGCTCGACCTGTTGCTGCTCCAGCCGCGACTGCTGTTCCTTCAGCGCCCGGCTTTGCTCCTCCAGTTCCTCGTTCGAAACCCGCAGTTCCTCGCTTTGGGTCTGAAGCTCTTCGGACTGGCGCTGTGTCTCTTCAAGGAGATCCTGCAATTCGCTGCGGTATGTGGCCGACCTGACGGCAATGGAAACGGCTTCGGATGCCCGTTCCAGGAGGGCGACGATCCGTTCGTCGACCGGGTGCAGGAAGCCGAGTTCGATCACGGAATTGACGGCGCCAGCGACGCTTCCTGGCAGAATTACCAGGTGCTTTGGTTTGTGTGCACCGAGAGCGGAACTGAAGGTGAGGTAGCCGTCCGGGACATCATCGACAACGATTGCCCTGTTTTCGGCAGCCGCCTGACCGAGCAGCCCCTCTCTCAACCTGAATTGCGAGCGAACGCTGGCGGCGTCACCCACGCCGTAGAGCGCCTGTCTGTGGAAGGTGTCGCCGCCGCCAGAAAAGATGGCGCCGGCCACTGCGCCGGAGTAGCGGGCAAGATAATCCAGGATGCTGTTGCCCAGTTTGGCGATCTCCTGATCGCCCATCATCGCACTGGCAAGCCCGACCTCACCGGACTGCAGCCACTGGTCCCGGCGTCGCGCAAGCGTGGCCCTGCGAACCAGAAAGCCGATCGTCGCTGTCAGGACCAGGCCGAGAGCAACGGCAAAAACCGTGCTCAACAAAGCGCGTTGCTGTGCCTGTTTCATTTCCACGAAGCGCTTCAGGCGTATGTCAGCTTCTGCGCCTGATATGGCAGCGATCTGAGCGCGGATCGCGTCCATCTCCTGCTTGCCGCTGTCGGCGTTGACAACCGCAAGCGCTGCTTCGAGACCTTGAGAACGGCGCAGATCGATCGTCTGGGCAAGTTCGGAAAGCTTCGCATCGACATGCTGTTTCAACGTCGCCAGTCTCTGGCTCTGCCCGGGATTGCCTCCCGTGAGTTCGCCGATCCTATCGAGCTGCCGCGGGATCGCGCGCAGCGCCTCATTGTAAGGTGCGAGGTAGGTCTCAGTGTTTGTCAGGAGGAAGCCGCGCTGGCCGGTCTCTGCATCCTGTATCTGCGATAGCAACTCGTCGAGCGCAACGATGGCCACATGCGTCTGGACAACCCGTTCGTTCCCATCCTCCAGTGCCTGCAGATTGAAGAACGATACGAACCCGTTGAGAAGGAAGAAGAGCACTGCGCCTGCCAGACCAAGAGCGACAGCAGGGTCGAGACCGAGCGTTGGTTTCGATCGATCCGGCATACGCGCGTCAGTCATTCTAACCTCATTGGCATTCGCGGGGCATTCTTGTCATGACGGGAGGCACCCGGAAGACCCCTCGCCCGGACACGCGACGAAATCTAACGGCAGATCTCGTCTGTGGAAGATGCACGCGCAAATATTTCTTGCCAGGCACACAGATTTTTTCAATCCGTAGGTGCGTTGGCGCACACTCTGCGCCGCAGCCCGGGCTACGCGCCACCAGGGGCCGATAATCTCATGAAACGAAAGGCCGTCTGGGGCCTTGCATCCGGTAACAGGGTGGACCGCGACGCGAGCGACTAGGCGACGACTGGCAGACCGGCGATCAACTTGTCGAGGGTGATCGGATACTGCCTGACGCGGATGCCTGTCGCGTTAAAGATTGCATTGGCGACGGCCGCCGATACACCGCATAAGCCGAGTTCTCCGACGCCCTTGGCCTTCATCGGTGATGACATCGGATCTGTCTCGTCCATGAAAATGACGTCCTGATGAGGAATGTCGGCGTGAACCGGCACTTCGTAGCTCGCCAGATCATGATTGACGAAAAAGCCGCGACGTGTGTCGACTGCGAGCTCCTCGGTCAATGCAGCACCGGCCCCCATGGTCATTGCGCCGATGACCTGGCTTCGGGCTGTGATAGGGTTGAGGATCCGCCCGGCGGCACAAACGGCAAGCATACGACGGATCCGCGTCTCCCCGGTAAAGGCATCGACCCCAAGCTCGACGAAATGAGCCCCAAAGGTCGATTGCTGATGCGTCTTGGCGAGGTCACCCCATTCCATCGTATCTTCGCCAACCAAACCGTCTCCCGCTGCCTCCGCGAGCGCCACCGTGCGATTGCCGGACCGGACCTGGCCGTTCTCGAACACCACGTCATCGGAGTTGAAACCGAGTTTGCTCGCCACCGCCTCGCGCAACTTCACGCAGGCCGCATAGACGCCTGACGTCGATGAGTTGGCGCCGAACTGCCCCCGGATCCGGCGGACACCGGGAACTGTGAGTCTCCCAATCGGACTCTGACCCTGTCGATCCCGACACCCATCATTTCCGCGGCCGTCTGCGCTATGATCGTATAGCTTCCGGTGCCGATATCAGTCATGTCGGTCTCGACCGTCACGATGCCGTCGCTATCCAGTTTCACCCGCGCGCCCGAAGGCATGACGAGATTGTTGCGGAAGGCAGCTGCGACGCCCATCCCGACAAGCCAGTTTCCCTCCCGGCGCGAAGCTGTCGCGGGGCGCCTGTGCCACCCGAAGCGCTCGGCTCCCAGGGCCAGGCAGCCGATCAGATTGCGATGAGAGAACGGTCTATCGGGATGTTCCGGATCGACCTGGGTATCGTTGACCATGCGAAATTGGACTGGGTCCATTGCGAGCTTCACGGCCATTTCGTCGATTGCAATCTCCAAGGCCATGAGGCCTGGCGCTTCACCGGGAGCGCGCATGGCATTGCCTTCTGGCAGATCGAGCGCGGCAAGCCGCATGGCAGTCATGCGGTTGGCTCCAGCGTAGAGCAGCCTTGTCTG
Source organism: Rhizobium sp. BG4 (assembly GCF_016864575.1). Lineage (NCBI taxonomy): Bacteria > Pseudomonadati > Pseudomonadota > Alphaproteobacteria > Hyphomicrobiales > Rhizobiaceae > Rhizobium > Rhizobium sp. BG4. The sequence goes on along the minus strand of NZ_CP044127.1, from coordinate 198,043 downwards.
ATTGACCGCAGTTTCGGGGCCGCCGCCTTTGAGATCGCCGGACCAGCTCTCGTGGGCGATCGCGGTAATCTTACCGTCGCGCTCGGCGCCGATGCGGATCCGCTGGATGGTTGCCGGCCGGTGGGTCGTATTGTTGGGCATCAACGGGCGTGGGAGAGCAACCTTTACCGGGCGACCAACCTCTTTTGCCGCGAAGGCGGCGAGGACGGCGTCAGCGCGCAGGAACAGCTTGCCACCAAAACCGCCACCGACGAAGGTTGACATAAGGTGAACCTTTTCCTTGTCCACGCCGAGCGTCGTTGCGAGGTCGCTCCGCCACCAGTCGATCATTTGGCTCGACGTCCAGACGGTGAGCTGGTCTCCATCCCATGAGGCGACCGACGCATGTGGCTCCATCATCGAATGGGACTGGTCTGGTGTGGTATAGGTTTCATTGAGGCTGACGGGTGCCGATCGGAACGCCCGTTCGAAGTCGCCAACTGCGGTATCCGGTTCAGTGGACTCGTCGGGCTTTTGTGCCGACGCCATAGCAGCCCGCAGGTCAAAGGTACCGGCCTCCGCTTCATAGTCGATTTTCAGGTCAGTGGCAGCCGCGCGCGCCTGTTCAAATGTCTCGGCGACCACCACGGCGACAGCCTGATGATAATGTTGAATCTCGGCGCCGCCAAAGAGCGTGGCGGTGTTGTATTTGCCCTTGTCGAGGTCACCCACATCGAGCGTCGTGACGATGCCGAGCACACCGGGCGCCTTGCGTGCGTCGCTGGCGTCGATCGCCCGGACCTTACCCTTGGCGATCGCTGCGCCAACGGGGTATCCATACGCGTAAGGCGCGTTCGGCTCGTTCCACTCATAGGCATAAATCGCCTTACCCGTGGTCTTCAGCTCGCCGTCAATCCTTATGGTCGGCTTGCCCACCACCTTGAGCTGGTCGATCGGATTGGTGGTTGCCGGCTTGTCGAACTGCATGATTATCCCCTTGCCTGCGCAATGACGGCTGCGAGCGCTCGCTCTACCAGCTCGAGCTTGAAGCGGTTCTGTTCGGTCGGGCGGGCATCTGCCATCAAGGCGGCGGCAGCGGCTTTGGCTCCGTTTTTAAGTTCCTTGTCCCCGTCCTCGACACGCCATGGCTTGTGGGCGACGCCACCGGCGGCGACGCGACCGCTGCCATCGGGCTGAATGACGGCACCGATCGAAACAAGCGCAAATGCGTAGGATGCACGGTCTCTGACCTTCCTGTAGATGTGGCTGCCGCCGGCTGGAGCCGGCAGGACAACGCTTGTGATCAACTCGCCGGGCTCGAGAACGGTTTCGATGTGGGGCGTCTCGCCCGGAAGCCTATAAAATTCACCGATTGGTATTGCGCGAACCGCGCCGTCTGCCTTGACAGTCTCGACGACAGCGTCGAGCGCGCGCATGGCGATCGCCATGTCGCTCGGATGCGTGGCAATGCAGGCATTGCTGATGCCAACGACTGCATGCTGGCGGGTGAAGCCGCCTATCGCCGAACAGCCGCTGCCGGGCTGGCGCTTGTTGCAGGGTTGGTGCGGATCGTAGAAATAGGGACAGCGCGTGCGCTGCAAGAGGTTGCCTGCGGTGGTTGCCTTATTTCGAAGCTGACCGGATGCTCCTGCCAACAGCGCTCGCGACAGAAGAGCGTAATCGCGACGCACGACCTCGTGTGAGGCTAGTGCGGTGTTGCGTACCAGCGCTCCGATCCGAAGACCGCCTGCCTGCGTCGGTTGAATCTCATCAAGCCCAAGTCCGTTGACGTCAATCAGATGGGCGGGACGTTCAATCTGAAGCTTCATCAAATCGAGCAGATTGGTCCCGCCGGCAATGAATTTCGCCTCGGGATTTTCCGCAGCCGCCCTTGCAGCGGACGATGCAGAGCTAGCGCGCTCATAGGTGAACGGTCTCATGGGTTGATCCCTCCGACCTCTTCGATCGCTTCCAGGATGTTGGAATAGGCACCGCAGCGGCAGATGTTGCCACTCATGCGCTCGCGAATCTCCGCATCAGTAAGGCCGGGTGGTCTCGTCAGCTCTTCGGTGACGTGGCTTGGGATGCCGGCCCGGATCTCTTCAAGTACGGCGACGGCCGAGCAGATCTGGCCAGGCGTGCAATACCCACATTGAAAGCCATCATGTTTGAGGAATGCGGCCTGCATCGGATGGAGTTGACCGGGTCTCCCCAGTCCCTCGATTGTCGTGATATCGTCGCCTTCGTGCATCACGGCGAGCGTAAGACAGGCATTGATACGCTGGCCACCGACATGCACGGTGCAGGCGCCGCACTGCCCATGATCGCAACCCTTTTTTGTCCCGGTGAGGTGCAGGTGTTCGCGCAGGAGGTCGAGAAGCGTCGTCCGGTTGTCAACGTCAAGCTCATGCCGCTCGCCATTGATGGTGAGTGACACAGGGGTCGAATATGTCATCGTGTCTCCTGCAGATTGGGCCAACGCACCTCTTTTGGCAGTGCCGGTGGCCATGACAGTGTCTTTGGAAGAGATAAGAAGCGCCACGCGACAAAGTTCCAGTGTGATCGACGCGTCAGGAATGACTGGCAGTGGGCCAATCGTGCGCGGAGCGAGAGGTGCACTTGAGCCGGCAGCTTGGTCATGGGTGTCGCTTGCGCTTGCACCGGCTGGCGATGATCAGTGCAGAGGGTTCACCGCCTCGCGGTCCACGATGTCCCTGACATCTTTCGCGGGTACAAGAGCCCCGCGATAGCGAATGACGGGATTTTTCCGCGGCGAGGGTTTCAACGCATGTGCTGGCGGTCGAGCTGGCGACCGATAGACATCCCGTGCTGCGCCGTATTCTGAAGCGCTATTCCTGTATCGGTCATGCTGCCCTCCTGAGAACGATTGGTGCATCCAAGGGCCGTGATCAAGATTAGTGATAAGACAACAAGTATCTTCATGAGATGTCTCGATGGTTGGGGCGCCGGCCGATGGCCGCGCCTAACTATATCCATCCCTTAACCCGCGCCGCGACCGATGGTTCCGCTTCCGCGGCAGGGTCGCGCGAGCATAAGTCAGTCTCGCGTTTCGATAAGCGCGGCCGACAATTTCTGACCTCGATATGAAATATCGACCGATCTTGACCGGGATCTTGTGGTGCAGGAACAATAGGGTTAGGTGCTTTTCACCATAGCGCACCTAACAAGTCCTATATTCTCGTAGTATAGAGCCTTTTCCAACGACCACACGGAGGCAGAAATGCGAAAGACCTGGACCGTCAGCCGCGGCCCGATCGCCGCCACGCCGGCCGATGTCGAAAAGGCGAGCGCGATCAACGCCATGCTTTGCGAGCCGATTGGCATACTGCCGAAGGCTCCGGGCGATCCAATCCGTCCCTTTTCCCTTGGCCTGTTCAATCACATCAAGACGCGCTTGAAACCCGAGTTCGGCGTAAGCGCCTTGCGGCGCGCCACCGCCTTCTACATTTTCTCAAAACGCTATTATTTCGCGAGCGCGCAGCCAGATTCGATGCGGCACGACATCGACGGCAAGCCTGTAGCGCCACTGACCGCGGCTGACCGGGCGGCTGCACAGAAATCCTTTATCGAGGTGAAGAGAAGCCTTGAGGAGCGTCGCGACGGTGCGGTAGGTCGAACGCGGCCCAAGGAGGATGGCGATGGGCGGCGACCAAAGGCGGGTGACCTTGCGCGTCGGCTATAGCTTTCAGGAATGGCCGCCCTAACTCGTTTTGATGTGAAGCGAGGGGAATGCTGCGATGAACACGCACATATTCGATAAAGTCATAGCGGAACTGGAAGGGTTGCAGGCTCAGATCGCGGCCATTAATGCGCGCCCATTCATGCCCGATGCGCCGTCGCCGATTGCAATGCACACAAGACATTCGAAGAAAACCCGATCTGGCGATACAGGGGCTGCGGCGCGCGTCCAAGACGCCGCAAAGAGGCTAACGAAACAGGGTTGATCTCTCCTGATATGTCGCGCAGCAGGAAAACCGATCGTCAGGATTCCGGCCCCCTGCTTTGAAGTGCCTTCGACGACGCCGCTAGGTCATCGTCTCCGGGACAACCGGGGATATGATGAAAGCCGGTGCAGTGTCGCAGATGCCAAAACCGATGCGGCAAGCGAGAGTAGCTTCTGCGCACTTCAAGCTTCGCGGCGCTATGCCGGAATCAGGGCGCTAGACACTCTTCGCAGATGCCGCAGCCGTCTTCGTCGAGAATGGACTTCGAACGACCGCAGCAGATGCAGGTGTGCTCGATGTCACTAAATATGGCTTCCGGCGGCAGGATCTCGATCTCCGATGCGGCAGTCAAGTCTACGGTCTCGTCTTCCATCTCGAGTTCTCCAGGTTCGAGGTTTCATCTGAGATGGGGAGCCGATCCGTTGAAACAAGATGCCCACACAGCTGGCCAGCGACTTCGAGCAGCCGATGCGATGGCCAAGCAATCATGGCTACCAAACTGCGCAATCAAGTCTAACTTCCACCAGCACTCACATCATCCAGGACCATGGCCTCTGGAGCAGGTCGCAGTGCCCCTTTGCTTCCACATGAGCAGCCGAAGCCCGGTCGACCCCCGGCGCTCGGTACGCAACCGTACCGCGCAGCGCCTTAAGGTAATGTTTGCAGTCCTGGCCTAGATTGTGCTGAGAGTTTCCACGAGCCATCGTCTCATGCCGCTACCAAAGTTCCCAAAACCGATCCTTTTGACGAAGGCCGCCCTAGGCACGCTCGCCTTCGTCTCCGCCCTCGTCATCTTGTCCCTCCTCCTCACGATTGCCTTCAGCGAAATGAGACGCGACGCCAACTGGATTGACGACGCGCGAGCCGGTCAAGCTGCAAGAGCGGCGATCAAGTCCTTCCAATCACGGCTTGAAGCGACCGTACGCGACAATGCGATCTGGGACGACGCCTACTTACAGATGCAGTCGCCCGCCGGTGCGGCCTGGGCCTACGAAAACTGGGGGAAAGTCAGCGCCGATTACCCACTATACGACGTCGCGGTCGTCTTAACGCCCACCCTCGGCGTCTTGAGCGCCTATAAGAAGGGCATCGCGTTCGACCCGATGAAAGACTTCGGGGCAGGTCTGCTCCGCCTGGTGGCAAATTCTGCGGGAACCGAACCGGCTGCGTCCACCGCTTTCATTCCCACGCAAGAGGGCCTTTATGTCGTCGCTGCCGATCGTATCCAGCCTTACGACAGCAGTCCAGAGGTCTTGACACTGCATACTCTGGTCTATGCGAGGTTTTCACCCCCGACGTGGTCGGCCAGCTCGAAACGACCTTCGACATAACGGATCTTCGACTGGCGCCTGCGCTGGCGACCGAAGCAGGGCCGGTAAGTCCCGAGGTGTTCATCCCGCTTGCCGAACGTTCCGGTCTCATCGATGATCTCGGCAAACTGATGCTCAGACAGGCGCTCGGTGCGGCGATGCCGTGGAATGGCATTTACGTGTCGGTCAACGTCTCCCCGAGCCAGCTTAAAAATCCGCGCTTCGCTGAAGACGTCATCACCATCGTTTACGAAACTGGTTTTGATCCTCGGCGACTGAGCTCGAGGTCACCGAAGGTGTGCTGATTGCCAATCCAGAACAAGCCAAAAGGAGCATGGAAGCCCTCAGGAAGCTCGGCATAAAATTCGCCCTCGACGACTTCGGATCCGGCTATGCAAGCATCGGTGCCCTTCGGGAGTTCGGTTTCGATCGGATGAAAATCGATCGATCTCTGGTCGTGGAACTGGACGATCCCAAGGGATTGAAGATCTTGAATGCGACGGTCGCGCTTGCCGATGCTCTAGGAATATCGGTCACGGCGGAAGGCGTCGAGACCGAAAAACAAGCCGAAGCCCTCTTCTGCGCCGGTTGCGACCAGGTTCAGGGATACCTCGTTGGGCGACCGATGGACGTCCTGCAGTTCAACACTTTCGTCGCCAATCGTCTAGCAACGGCATAGACGTCGCTTGCGGCCTGCGGCACATGCATCGATCAAGCAGCTGTCGATTCGGACCATTTACGACCAAACGTTCCCGCCGTAAGCCGTGTACCGGCCAGCATAGCCGCAATTGCTGCGATCGTTAAAGGCAGGCAACGATCGGCCCGGGGCAAGTCGGCAATTTCCGAACATCGCACATTCGGATTTTCCGCGAATGGCTGTGCGCGCCGAGGTGCGACACGCAACACTCCCTGATTCAGCACGATCGTGTCGATTGCAGCCGCCGGCGACCTGCACGTGCTTTTGCGCAAATGCTGGAAGGCAGCATGAAGCTGCCTTCCGCAAGGTCAGTTGATGACCTGGATTACCTTTCGCGACGACGGCTCGACGATAACCCGCTCGTCGTTGACGATAGCGTAGGAGTATTTCGGATTTTCTGGCACGGGTGTGACGACAACTGTTTCAGGAAGCGGCTGGCCGACGACCACCTTTTCCTTAACAACAACCTTGGCCGAGGGAGCAGGCGCTTCGCGGACATAGGTTACAACCTTTTCGGGGGGCGGATCGATCGCGGTGCCGACGACGGCGCCTGCGACACCTCCCACAGCCGCTCCAACCGGTCCGCCGACGATTGCGCCGGTGACCGCGCCGCCGGCTGCACCGTTAACGGTCGACGACTGGGCAAAGGCACCGCCGGCAATCACACTTGCGGCTGTCACAGCGCCCAAGAAAAGCTTCGTAATCATGATTTTGTCCTCCTTTCCTATCCGCGGTCTTGCAACCGCTCAACAGAAACGGCGATCACAAAACCCGGTTCCGCACCCCGGACCTCAGTCCCATTCCGATTACGACCATGGTCCGGGGATCTCGCTGAAAGCCTGTGCTAGAGTCTTTCAATGAAGAGGAGTTGGAAGAATGCATCGTCGTGAACTCGGAAGGCGACGGCTAGCCATGCGTCTGCCGAAAGTGCGCAGCAGGATCATGCACGCTGCCCACCCTTGGCAGCTTGAGCTCTTCGAGGCTTATGAACTGGCTGTCGAATATCGTGAGCTCATGCGGATAAACCCTTCCGAGGCCGGTCTGTTCGAAGAATACTGCGAAACATGTCTCGACATAGAGCGTGACGTCACCCGGGCGATGTCCGGCGCACCCTCTTCTTGAATCGGGAGCCGTTCGCTACGACGCTCCTGGAGGACATCTTGAATTCAATCAGCATTGCCATCGTCGATGACCACCCGCTCTTTCGGGAAGGCGTCTCGAGCGCACTGTCACGCTATGACGATCTCATCATCGTCGCGCATGGTGAAAGTGCGGCGGACGCCTTGGTGCTCGCAGCAACATACCGGCCCGCGATCCTTCTGCTTGACATAACCATCCCTGGCGGCGGAGCTATAGAGGCGATCCAGGGCATTATCGCGGCCAGTCCCGAGACCAAGGTGGTGATGTTGACCGCAAGTGAAGAGATTGAAACACTTGCGTCGTCTTTTCGCCATGGCGCTTCCGGTTACGTCGTCAAGGGCGTCGGCCTGCGCGAGCTTGCACAGGCGCTTCGTCAAGTCGCTAACGGCGCGCGCTACATCTCCCCGCTCATGTCCTCGCGGCTGGCTGCGATATCGGCAGGCGGACCGCGACTGCAGAACCGGCTGACGAAACGGGAACGGGATATCATCTGGCTTGTCGTTGAAGGGCTGATCAACAAGCAAATAGCACTTCGCTTGAACCTCCAGGAGAAGACGATAAAGCATCACATGACCAACATCCTGAAGAAACTGGGCGTGACAAACAGAACTGAGGCTGCGCTGCGCTGGCGAACTTTGGCCGGCCCAACCGATATCAAAGACGCGTTGTCCGCGGGCACTGGCAAATCCGCAATCTGAGCGTCTTGTGAAGGCCAGGGCGGAGGAACCGTCGGAAAGCCGTTCCGGCAGCCGCTTTAATCGGGTCACTCGTTTTTTGGCTTCCACTCGTTGCAAAACAGCCCTTAATGTAATCAAAGTGACGTTTCGATGCAGGAGCGTCCTTGGTGGCAGAACAATTCACATCAGACATAGCTGCGGTTCAGTCGATCGCCGCCGTGCCAAGCATCCTCGACGTCGTGTGCAGGACAACGGGAATGGGATTTGCCGCCGTTGCAAGGGTAACGGAGGATCGCTGGATCGCCTGCCAGGTACTGGACCACGTGAACTTCGGCTTGCCGGCCGGGGGCCAACTCAAGATCGAAACCACCATCTGCAACGAAATACGCGACCATCGCCAGGTCGTGGCGATCGACAACGTCGCCGAGGACGAGACATATTGCGACCATCACACCCCGCGGATGTACGGTCTCCTGAGCTACATATCCGTGCCTATCGTTTTGTCGAACGACACATTTTTCGGTACGCTCTGTGCCATCGACAGCGCGCCGGCCAAGGTGAACAACCCGCAGGTTATCGGCACATTTAAGCTTTTCGCCGAGCTTATCGCCCATCATCTTGAAGCCAACGAACAGCTCAGGGCAGCCAAGGACGACCTCGTTGACGAGCGCGCGCTCTCGGAATTGCGTGAGCAGTTCATCGCGGTCCTTGGCCACGACTTGCGAAACCCGATGGCTGCACTTGATGCCGGTATAAACCGCCTTCTGCGGAAGGGATGGGACGACAAGTCCCCCGACATGTTGCGCCTGATGAAGGCAAGCATTGTGCGTATGGCAGGGCTGGTCGACAACGTCATGGATCTGGCGCGCGCTAGGCTGGGTGACGGCATCACCCTCAATATGGATTTGGACAGGGATCTCTCCGAGACACTCGACCAGGTCATCGGCGAGTTCAAAACCGCTCAGCCCGACCAGGTGATCGAGACGACCGTCATCCTGCCGCGCATCGGACTGCCAGTCGACCACGCACGTATCGCCCAAATGTTTTCGAACCTTCTTGGCAATGCGCTGACCCACGGATCCCGGACCGACCCTGTCAGGATTATCGCAGGCATCAGCGGCGAAACCCTGTGGCTCGACGTCATCAATCGCGGCGACGCTATCCCGTCCGAAAGGATTGCGACACTGTTTCGGCCATTCCATCGTGGAAACGACACGAGCCGTGAGGGTCTCGGCCTTGGGCTCTACATCGCCTCGGAGATTGCTAAAGCGCATGGTGGCACGCTGACGGTGACTTCAGATCCCGAAGCAACACTTTTCAGGTTCGAGATGCCCGTCACCGGATGACCATTTGTGCCGCCTTTGCGGCTGCCCAATGGTCCTCCAACACAGCGCAGGAGGATGCAAAACCGAGGCGCGGAGCGCCATGACGTGAAGGCTAGGTCCCGCGCGGCAAGTCCTCTCGTAGCTGCGCTGCCCAATGTTTAGCTGCTATCGTGCTGCCCGCGACGTGAGACTCGCCACCTTTCACTGACACAATCGCAAGCGATGCTTGAATGTGCACTGCTGACACTCGTTTTGGCAAAGGAAACGCCCGGAACCATGTAGAGCCCTCCTCGTTGCTTTCGCGTAAGGCAGGCCATGCGCGATGACGGCTCTTCAGGGCGCGACGTTTCAAATGGGCTGATCCTGCCACACAGCGACAAAAAAGCAGCCCGACCGCCGGGTGGACGGAGTTACGAGGCCGAAATGACAGCGACGTCCTTGCCTGCCCTGTCCGCCGCGTTCCTCATGAGCATGTATTTCAGAAGCTACTTCGGCGTGGTCGGTCCGGCCCTCACCGCTGAACTGGGCCTGTCGCCGCAACAGTACGGCTGGCTCGCATCGGCGTTTTTCGCATCTTTCTCGATCCTGCAGATCCCGGTCGGAATGTCGTTTGACAGGTGGGGCGTGCGCTTTCCGATGGCAGCGATGATGGCCTGCGGAGCCGCAGGGGCTGCGCTGATAGCATTAACGCCCGGGTACCAGGCGGCGATCATGGGCCAAATTTTGATTGGCTTCGGTTGCGCGCCGATCTTCATGGGTGTCCTGTTTTATGTCGGACGGACAAATTCACCGGCGAAGGCGGGACAGCTTGCTGCAACCGTCAGCGGAATCGGTTCGATGGGCGCGCTGATCTCGGCCTCGCCACTATCTTGGTTCGTTGAGGTATTCGGCTGGCGATCTGCATGCTGGGCGGCCGCATCAGCAATGGCGGCGAGCGCAATTGCTGTTTGCGTCGCGCTCGGCAAGACGCCCTCAGCCGCGAGCGAAGCGCCGGCCGCTGAGCACCGCAGATCGATTGTGCCACTGCTTTACCTCGTTCCCATCTGCATGACGCTCTCCCTTGGCGGAACGTTTCGCAATGCTTGGGCTGCGCCATATGTCACGTCCGTCTTCGGCACACATACGGCAATAGGTGAGATCCTCACAGCGATCAGCATTGTTGGCATCGTCACAAGCGTCGTCCTTCCCGCAGTCCTCGCCCGTGTTGAGGGACGCAGGATTGTGATCTTCGCCTATGTCGCGGGCGTCATCTGTGCCGTCATGCTGTCCGCAGGGCCGGATGGCAGTTTCCCTGCAGCCTGTGCCGGGCTGTCCCTCCTTTATGCTATGGGGAACGTGCACCCGCTCATCATGACAGAAGCCCAGGCCCGCATCCCTTCGCACATGCGCGGCATTGCGCTTGGAGTGCTGAACACGCTGGTCTTCTTGGGCGTGTCGGTAGCCTCGGTGGTGTTCGGGCAGATCGCAGGACTGTCGCTGGCGCCAACAACAACCTATCGCCTGATCTTCGCCGCGACCGGCCTGGCGCTCGCCATCGCTTTGTTGTCATATGTCATCGTCCCGCGATCGGATCGAACCCCGCGCGCCCACACCGACAATTCGCGTCAAGACGCTGCGACCCAGGCGAACAGTGTGACCGGCAGCGACTGAAAGCGAAAAACGCGGCTAGCGGTTCGACAGGCCTGATCGGCAAGCTCAGCGGATTGACTTTGGCAATCGCGTCTCCCCGGGTAACAGGGCTTCGGATCGACTTAGTACTTTGTGCGATATCGTTCGACACCCCGACGAAAGAGGAGGGTGTTCTGGAGCCTTTTCCGCTTTTGCCACTCCTCCGGGTCCTCGCCGGATCCCCGCGTCGCAGAGGCTGCTCGGCTGAAGTCAATCAGCCGAGAATAATTTCGCATGCATGCTGTCCATAGGGCAGGATGCGCGCTAGGTTCGCCAAATGGATGATACGAAACAATATCTTGAAGGCCACGCATTCGTTGGTGGTGGTGAAGCCGGCGATGCCATCCGGCAGATGGATTGGGGACTGACGCCGCTCGGACCAATCCGAGCATGGTCAGCGGAATTGAAGGCTAATGTCCAGACCGTGCTAGCGTCACCGGTTCCGATGGTGGTTCTGTGGGGACCGGAAGGCATTCTCATCTATAATGACGGTTATGCAGCTGTATGCGGCCCTCGTCACCCCGCAGCTCTTGGCGGAAAACTTCTTGAGGTCTGGCCTGAGGCTGCAGACTTCAACGCTCATGTGATAGCAGCTGGATTGCGGGGTGAGACGCTTAGCTTCCATGGCCAAGAGCTCGAACTCTGGCGACATGGCAGAGCTGAGCAGGTGTGGATGGACCTGGAATATCTGCCGATACGAGATGCCGCGGGCAAGCCGATCGGCTCCCTGGCGATGGTGTTTGATATCACCCACCGCGTGCTCGCCGAGCGTCGCCTGGCGCAGAGTGAAGAGTTATACCGCTTCCTGGACGAACTTGGTCAGGCAGTTGCGGGCCTGCATGATGCAGATGAAGTTCTCGCCGTCACGACGCGCCTAATAGGCGCACATTTGAGCCTCTCAAACTGCGCCTATGCCGATATGGATCCTGATGAGGATGGCTTCACCATCCGTGGTAACTGGCACGCACCTGGGTCTCCCTCGATCGTCGGGCACTATAGTCTTTCCGATTTCGGAACTCTAGCGGTGCAGGAGCTGGCCGCCGGCCGGCCGCTGATCATCAATGACAATCTTGCCGAGATCGCGCCCGAGGAGGCAAAAACCTTCCAGGATATCGGGATCACTGCAACGATCTGCATGCCGCTGGTGAAAAACGGTCGGTTGACCGCTTTGATGGCAATCCATGACAAGGCACCGCATCGATGGTCCGACTACGAATTGACGGTCATCCGCGAGGTCACGGAGCGATCGTGGGCCCATGTCGAGCGTGTGGGTTCTGAAGCAAACCTTCGCGCGAGTGAAGAACAGCTTCGCCTGGCCGTCGATGCAGCTGAAATCGGCCTTTGGGATGTGGACGTGGTTGCCGACACCTTGTTCTGGCCGCCCAGGGTCAAAGCGATGTTTGGCATCTCGCCCGACGTCCCCGTTTCGATGCAAGATTACTACAGCGGCCTTCATCCTGAGGACCTCGAACGAACTTCGGCTGCTTACGCGGCAGCGGCAGATCCCGCCGTGCGCGCCGTCTACGACGTGGAGTATCGGACGATTGGCAAGGAAGATTCAGTCGTCCGCTGGGTCGCGGCGAAAGGGCGTGGCGTATTTGAAGGGGAGCGCTGTCTACGAGTGATCGGAACCGCGATTGACATTACCGAGCGCAAGAAGACTGAGCTTGCCCTACGCGACCTCAACGAGACGCTGGAAGCGCGGGTGGCCGAGGGGCTGGCCGAACGCAAGCTTCTGGCTGATGTCGTTGAGAACACGACAGCAATCATTTTCGTGGCGGACCAGGACTTCCGTTGGCTGGCGATGAACAGGGCGGCAAGCACCGCGTTCGAGCAGGTCTATGGCGTGCGCCCGGTGATCGGAGCATCTATGCTAGAGGCGCTCGATCACCTCCCCGAGCATCGCGAGCATGTGCGCCGGACCTGGTCGAGGGCGCTCGCCGGCGAGGAGTTCACGCTGGTAGACGAGTTCGGAGATACCGCATATTCCAAGCGTTGGTTCGAACTCAATTTCAACGTGCTGCGAAACACTGCGGGTCGCCGGATCGGTGCCTACCAGATTGTGTATGACATCACAGGGCGCTTGGCGGAGCAAAGGCGCCTGGCGGAGGCGGAAGATCAACTTCGACAGGCGCAGAAGGTCGAAGCGCTCGGTCAGTTGACCGGCGGCGTCGCTCATGACTTCAACAACTTGCTGACCCCGATCATCGGCTCTCTCGACATGCTGGTGCGCAGGCAAATTGGGACCGATCGCGAGCGCAAGCTGATTGGTGGCGCATTACAGTCGGCCGAGCGCGCCAGAATACTCGTCCAGCGACTTTTGGCGTTTGCTCGGCGCCAGCCGCTGCAGCCGCTACCGATCGACGTGACGACGCTTGTCGCCGGGATGGGAGAGTTAATCCGAAGCACGACTGGCCCTCAGATCCAGGTTGTCATTGACGCAAGCCAGGACCTTCCGGCGGCCCGAGCCGACCAAAATCAGGTCGAGATGGCCCTTTTGAACCTCACCGTGAACGCCAGGGACGCCATGCCGACAGGCGGCACGCTGCGCATCAGCGCGAGCGCTCGCGAAATCCATCCGCAGAAGCCTGAAGATCTGAAGCCTGGCCGCTACGTCGTTATCTCTGTTGCCGATACCGGCGAGGGAATGAGTGATGAGGTCCGAGCGCGTGCAATCGAGCCATTCTTCTCGACCAAAGGCTTAGGACAAGGAACCGGACTGGGCCTTTCAATGGTGCACGGCCTTGCACAGCAACTTGGCGGCGGCATCCGCATCTTTAGCCGGGTGGGTGTTGGCACGAATATTGAGCTCTGGTTACCAGAGGCCGGTGACGCCCCTGTCAGTCTTGCGACCAATGACCCCGGCGGCACGACGTCGATCGGCCATCGAGGGACGGTGCTGCTCGTCGACGATGAAGATTTTGTTCGCATTAGCGCGGCCGATATGCTTGAGGAGATCGGCTTTGATGTCGTTGAAGCCTCCAATGGCGAGGCTGCGTTGGCATCGCTCGACAGCATCGCAGATTTAAAGCTCGTCGTGACGGATCACTTGATGCCGGGCCTGGATGGGGTCGAACTTGTGAGGCGTGTTCAGCTGCTGCGGCCTAATCTGCCTTGCCTGATCGTCTCTGGATATGCCGACGTCGAGGGGATCGCACCGGATCTACCCAGGCTGACGAAGCCGTTCAAGGTTGAAGACCTTAGAGAAGCTCTTATTGCGTCGGGATTTGGAGCAAATTGAGTTCTGGCCAACTGCACATCCTCGACCAAGCTCCCCGGCTTCAGTTGCTGGCGACCTGAGCTGTGGAAGGTGCAGGTATCACCACTCCGGCATAGTGGACGGGATTGTCGGTTTTGTCTCGAAAGCAACGCCCGAAGGCGCGCACGGCATTGTACTTTCCCAGCAAGCCGAGCGTGCGGTAAAATTGCTCCGTGGGATGCTCCGCGATGATTGCATCGCTGATCTGCTTCGCCGATGACGCCCGGTCGTCAGGGTGCACACGCTCAAGGTAGGTTCTGATAGGAAGCCCCCTCTCCGTCATGGACGGGTCTAGCCCGAAAAGCGACGCAACGGCGCTGTCGGCATAGACAAGATCGCTAGAAAGGTCCCAGGTGAAGAGGCCCGGGTCAGGCATGCGCTCGGTCGTAATCGACGTCGAAAATTCGAAGCTGTCCGTCATCCCCACCACCAAAATTTCCAGGTGAGAATGCCATCTCGCATAACAACTTCAAGGCGGCGAATCGCGAAGATCCGGACTTTTTGTGCACCTTATTCTGACATGGGTGCGGCATAGATGTCCTTCAACGACCGCAAGAGCTTCAACACACCCGGGTGGCCAGTTGAGTAAAAGATGCTCTGCGCCTCACGGCGGGTGACGACAAGCCCGCCCTCCCGCAGGATCGACAAATGTTGTGATAAGGCTGACTGGTTGATTTCAAGTCGCTCACCCAGTTCACTTACTCGGATTTCCTCGTTGGAAATGATCGAAAGAATTTTCAGGCGGACCGGGTTGGCCATGGCAGAGAGAAGTTTCGACTTTTCAATCAGATCTGGATGCATGATGGACATTTTTGTTGTTGGGCGTGCAGTTGCGGCGCAAAGCATCAGTCAACGTCCGACTTCTTCAGCGCTTCGTGTCTATAGGCGCTTTGCAGAAAGCCTTGCAACCGCTTATTGATTTGCTGCATCCGATCAGACGGCCATCAGACAAGCTCGGCACGTGACGCGGCGTAAGTGGCGGAAGCTAGCAGGATTGAGCGCCCGGCACTTTCGGTAGCGCTGTTGCAGATCAATCTTTTTGGGAAGGTCATCGGTCGTTTCCGCTGGGGCGGGCTGTCCAGAAAGACCGCGAGGAAGATGATGAACATGGCCCCGCTCTTTGAGGAGAAGGCGGATGCAGATGTGCTGCACGACATGATCAGCTTTGCGAGCAAGCAAAAACTGCTTTATCGCCCGAGACGCGAATTCGGACTTTTTCGAAGGGAAACCCAACCGCACGCGTTCGGCTCTGCCTCGCCTCGACAACCCGTCGGCAGTGTCTAGCAAAGTCCGCGCGCCGGCCTCGCGCGGGCTTTTCCTTTAGGCCTGCGGAACCAACAGACGTTCGGTGTGTCTGGTCATCGGCATCTGATTGTTGGTGACACGATCGGGTGTCAGGCTCTTTCAGTCGATGCAAGAGCGTGCCCACGTCTTTGACCTGGGCAGGGCAGCGGCGTCCAAGTTAGTATTCAGCGCTGACCTTTTTGCATGCACCCAGATCGGCTCAAAGAAACCTGTGCGATTTGGCAATCGCAAAACCGCCATTGCGGGCAGCAGGTTTCCCAGTGTCGCTCGAGGCCCCCGCTCCGCATGCAAGATGGCGTTTGCGTGAAGCAGTCTTGGAGATGCCGCTGAGGCGCAATTAACATGGTTGCAAATGTAAGTGCTCTGTCACACCTAAAGGAGATTGGCCCACGGATGGGGCTGGGTTGAAGCCTGGGGTTTGCAGGGCGATCTCAGTGGCAATTGGATTCAAACCACTTGCCGGAGAGCAACGTACACCTTCTGCGGGTGATGTCGAGAGTTCGCTACCGTACCAACATGCCGGCCGTCCATCCGTGCCAGCGCCATGAGCGTCACGCGCGCAGCAGGGTGTTGCAACAAAGCACGCAGGCTTATCGCAGTACGGGATTAATAGCCTTCGTTGTCACCGACCGCCTCCAACCAAGATCCCATCGCCCCAGAGCCCACTGTTCGTCAACGGTATCAAAATCGCGAACACATCAGGAGAGCGCGCTGCAATTAGATCTCGACCGTCTCGTTGAAACCTGCTCGGCTCGCTACAGACACCGGCGCTCGGAAGTCCTCGACGTTACCGCCGGCTTATCATGTATACAAAAAGGCCACCGCGAGGAATGCGCCGATCGCGGTGGCCCAAGTAGCACTTCATGAAAAAGAACCGCTTCACGAACCACGGAAAAGCGGTGCTCGATTATCTACCAAAGGCTTCAATCCCAATCAAGCGATTGCTGGTAAACCAGATCTTGAAGGATCCCGTCAGCCTCTCGACCGAAAAGCCGGCGCAGCTTGACGCAGCAACAAGGCGCTCCCGTTTGACGAGCGCCAACAGGTTTTGGCAGAACCAATATCCACCATTTGAAGACTCGCCGGCCGTAGAGTCACAAGCAGGTGGAGAAGTGGGGCTCCTATCCGTCGTGACGTCATTGTAACAGGCTGCCATGGTGTGCCCGCACCTTGACCGCAGAATAATCATGCGCCCAGCTTAACGCGGGACGCGTC
This sequence comes from Rhizobium sp. BG4, assembly GCF_016864575.1. Lineage (NCBI taxonomy): Bacteria > Pseudomonadati > Pseudomonadota > Alphaproteobacteria > Hyphomicrobiales > Rhizobiaceae > Rhizobium > Rhizobium sp. BG4. Next base: position 181,503 of record NZ_CP044127.1, on the reverse strand, counting down.
CTCTATTCGCCAGCCAAAGAACCATGCCTCTGCCCGGAAGAGCCAGCTCTCCTTCTCGATTTGCGATCCGGCGTTTTCGAGATAAGGGAGAACAGGATTATCGCGTTCGGAGCGCCCCAATATCCTCGCATTAATGCCCCGCTGTTGCCAGTCGAGTATCGCGTCAACGTCAAAGCCCATCCGGATCTCCATGCTGCACGTTACGCTCGAGCGTTGCAGCCGGGCAACTTCTGTGGCGCGAGGCTTGCGTGAAACTTGCATATTGCCTTTAAAACGTCAAAAGCCGGGATATGGTCCGCTAGCGTACCGGCTTGGAGCGTACCAGTGCTCTTCCCAAGCGTGGTCGGGCCGTGTGTCGCCTGGTAAACATCCATGTCAATATTAGCCCAGACGCTCCAACACCGTTTTCTGTTCGTTCTTAACTCTTCGAGAAGAACCCAGGCATGCAAAGCCACAGGCGCGTGAATGAGCGTGCCGTCGGACTGGTGTCTTCAAAGCCCTCCTGCCTATCGGAAGAGTTGCGTTGTTCGGAGCCAAGCTGCCATCATCCGATACCGATAATCTTGCCGGGGCAAATTCGAAATTGGGGATGACCGCTCGGAAGTGCGGCGTTGCGCGTGCTCGATCCGAGGACGCGCTCAGTGGGCTTCAACGGTCGCACAACCGCAACACAATTCGGGTCGCGGCACCGTTTCGGAGCAAATCGCGACGCGACGGCACGGTCAGGTCTGGCTTCTTTTGTCTGCGGAGATACCAGATATGGCTGGCTGGTCAGCGATAGAGGCGTCTTCAGCTAGCGGCCGCACACCGACGGCGAAGGAAGCCTAGTCCCTCCTGGGTTCGTTCAGCCGATCACTGATCGCCTTGCCTGGGCGAAATAACGGCACCCACTTTTCTTCGACGAAGACCGCATTGCCGTTGCTCGGGTCGCGGCCAGCGCGTGACGGTCGATATCGAACCTGGAAAGCACCAAACCCCCGAATCTCTACGCGTTCTCCTCTTTCGAGCGCCTCGACAATACTCTCGAGGATTGTTTCGACGATCTTCTCTGCGTCCTGACGATACAGGTGAGGATTACGAGCCGCAACAGCCTCAATCAGTTCGGATTTGATCATTTGGAAAACCTCGTCCAATCCCCGTGGCCCATAACTCTTTACTTCATTTCAGGTCATCCACTTCGCTATATATGACTTGCCTTGCGGAGAAAATCCGGGATTTCATCCTGGACCCGAACCAGGACATGACTGTGCGGTTCCCTGCGAGGAAAGACGACAGGACAGGGCTATTGGACGGCCAGTAGAGCTAGAGCAGATCCACATTCAAGATTCCAGGGACCCGCAATTACCGAAGCGGCCGAGATCATCTGCCAGCGGGGAAAGAAACTTAGCCACGGCGTCGCCGCCCACCTGAGGCATGTCGGAATTCAGGCCGAGGTAACTTTGAAGGCGGCTTCGAGGCTTGGAGAAGGACAGAGGGCAACCTGGTGCCGGATAACAAGTTGCCCCCGCGCGACCCGCAGGGTCGAACGGTCTGGGTTACGCGCTCTCGTTGAAAGATCGACCGCACCGCCTGACCCTGGCTAATTCGTCGCTTCGTTGATCCTTCTGCCGTATTCACCGTCGTTCCGGCTTCCAAGGTTGCGCTTGTCGGCGAACGCTTCGGCGCAACGCCCTTCGACGTCGAGGATCGCTGGAACGCTCTTCGTGCTGCCGGGCGCGATCGCGATCATGGACCTGAGCTGGATCTACGCGCTCTACGAAAACGTCGGCGCAGTCCAGGCGCTGTTCTTCGGACCAAACGCCGCGGTCCTTGCGATCGTGCTCGGTGAGGTCGGTTGTATCGGCAGCAGGTCTCTGAAGAACAACGTCATGATCGGACTCGCCGCCGCGTTGAGGAGACAAGTTTCGACATTCGCTTTCAAGGAAATGGTGGAAAGCGAAATTTGCTCTCTGAGTCCGCGAACCTCGTCGATACAGGACGATCGCTGGCCAGATCTCGGAAGCCACGGGTAGCCGCCTACAGCCCCGTTAGGGTGCCTGAGTGATCGCAGAAGTCGGGCGAGGGTCGACGAGGTTCCGTCCGAATGGGTTTAAGGCGACGAGCGCGACTAGGATCACGAGGAGCGATGCTGTGAACCGCACCGGGTTTGCCGGAGGCCATTTCGTTTAAGTTATGCGGCCACGGCCGGTGCGTCCAGCATGGCGTAATATCGTTCTTCGGCTTCGGCTGGCGGTATGTTGCCGATGGGCTCCAGAAGGCGACGGTTGTTGAACCAATCTACCCATTCCAGCGTGGCGAACTCCACGGCTTCGAAGTTTCGCCACGGTCCTCGCCGATGGATGACCTCGGCCTTGTAAAGACCATTGACCGTTTCAGCGAGAGCGTTGTCATAGGAATCTCCAACACTCCCGACCGACGGCTCGATGCCCGCTTCCGCCAGCCGTTCGGAATAGCGAATGGACACATATTGCGATCCGCGGTCGGAATGGTGAATCAGTCCTCCACGGTGGACGGGTCGCCGATCATGAAGTGCCTGGTCGAGGGCATCGAGCACAAAGCCCGCGTGGGCAGTCCGGCTTGCCCGCCAACCGACGATCCGGCGGGCGAAGGCATCAATGACGAAGGCCACGTAAACGAAGCCCTGCCAAGTCGCGACATAGGTGAAATCGGATAACCACAGCATGTTCGGCGCGGGAGCGTAGAACTGCCGGTTCACCCGATCGAGTGGACATGGCGCGGTCTTGTCACTGACCGTCGTGCGGATCGGTTTGCCGCGAATTATGCCCTGCAGCCCCATTGCCCTCATAAGCCGAGCGACTGTGCAGCGAGCGATGTCGAAGCCCTCCCGCTGCAATTGCCGCCAGACCTTGCGCACGCCATAGACCTGGAAGTTCTCGTTGAACACCCGGCGTATCTCGACCTTCATGGCAATGTCGCGTCGAGCGCGGGCCGACAGACGGTCTACGTCCGTGCGCTTGGCGATGACCTCATAATAGGTGGACGGGGCAATCGGCAAAAGCCTGCAGATCGGCTCGACCCCGAACACGCCACGGTGTTCGTCAATGAACGAGATCATCGTTTGAAGGGGCGGTCGAGCTCCGCCATCGCGAAATAAGCAGACGCCTTGCGCAAAATCTCGTTGGCCTGACGAAGCTCGCGGTTCTCCCGCTCAAGAGCCTTCATCTTCTCGGCCGCGTCGCTCGGCAAGCCTGCTCGTTTGCCGCTGTCGACCTCGGTCTTCTTCACCCATTCATGCAGCGTGGCTGGCGAGCAACCGATCTTGCCCGCAATAGATGAAACGGCAGCCCACCGCGACGGGTGGTCAGCCTCGTGATCAAGCACCATACGGATGGCGCGTTGGCGGACTTCAGGTGAAAACTTGTTCGTTGTCTTGCTCATATCGGCTCCACTCTCTCAGAAGTTGGAGCCTCCGGCAAACCCGGTGCGGTTCACTGTGAGTATTCCGCGCGACTTTGCCATGTTTCGAAGCCTTGCGTTGAGTCCTATCACGAGCCGTCAATAGCGGATGAAAAGTCCGCTGCATTGGCGAGCAGCGGACCATATCAGCATTATTTGGTCTGGGTAATTCGTCAAGATATCTCACCTTCTCGACGAACCCAGAGTGCCGAAGCAAGATTGAAAAATTCTTAATTGCACGCTTCCTGGATAGAGTCGTCGCGCGTCATTACCGGCTGGGCGAGTATAGATAGTCGGCTTCTTCAACGGTCTTGGGAGCTTGATGGCCCAATTCACGCTCGACGACGCGATATGGCGTCGGCGCCGAACAACCTTCAACTTTGGTTACGATCTGAGCGCCCGAGAGACATAGCGTCCGTGAGACTGCGCATAACCCCGTTTCATTCCTATGGGCACGATCATTGATACGGCCGGTCTTTATAAGTCTTGCCCAGGACTTAGGTGTCTGCCGGAGGTTGACGTATCGAGCGGCTCGGTGCCTCGTGGTGACGCTTAAAATATGCCGGTCGGGACCTCAAACTCCCTCCCATCAAATGCGAGAGCGGCTGAGCGGCATCGCAGATGACCTGCTGCTTGAATTTGGCGATCCGAGCATGCCGAGCCGTCGCTACCATCAGGCTCCGCGGCCAGACGCGCTGACTGACCTACAAGCTCTTTATGCTGGATCCGCCACTATGCCGAAGCGGGAGCCGAAGGCCATTGATGGCTATAGGCTTGGCCAACTCGGAGTTGGGCCTTGCTGGTGGTTCTGAAAGCGTCAACCCGTACAACGCCCAACGGTGCGCAGGCCGGAGCAAACGATATCGTTGACATGCCTGGAACCAAAACCGAGGTGCAAGCGTTTCGGAGGTGCCGGTCAGCTCGCCTTGTTAGCACACTCACTTCCTCGGATTCGCTCCAGGCGGACGCTGAGACTTTTTGTGACCAGTCAGTAGGTACGACCGATTGCCCACACCATGAAGACGAACGAAAGTGTTGCGGCAAATGCTGCGATGGCGAGATTAGTGTCCATAGCTACCCTCTTGTGAAATTGTGCGCACTGAACGCGCAAGAGAAGGTTTTGGTTCCCCGATGCCGGCGAGGGGGAAATCGGTTTTCGAAGTATGCTTGTCTGCAACCGTACTGATAATTTGAAGGGACTCTTGTCATCCGATGTGATTAGGTCAGCGATGTAATGTGCGACCTGGCGGACCTCTGTGTCGCAGGGAGGGGCTCGCCTATGTATTGAGTAGCGAGCCCTTCCCCTTCGCGCCTGATCACATCCTCACGTTCACCCACCTTGACGGTCATCGCCAAACCCCTTACCGACTGCGCGTCGCGGTCTTTTGAGTCATGGGGCGGTATAGAGATTTCCCGATCTGACAAGGATGTTCGGGCCTTTGCCAGTCCTGGGACTATTTCACAAGAGCACACAGGAAGCAGCGGGGAGATTTTGACGAAATTGCGGAAGGGCGACACACCGGCAACGGTTGATGACATAGCGGGCCTGTTTCAGCACATAAACCTCATGCAGCGGACTTTGCTCAGCATCGGCGCGATAGCATTGCGAAGCGCCCAATCGCCGAAGGAAATCGAACAAATCGACGCGCAGGTTCAAGCGATGGTCGACGACTTTACGAACAGGGTCACCGCTCTCGCTAAGCGACTTGATATCGATGTCGTAGATAACTGACGAGTTGGTCGGATCTGGTCTCGAATGATAAGGATCGCAAGCCCTTCAATCGAGCAGTCGGCGCGCAAGGCCCTGTACCTGGCCGCTTCCCGTTGCTCGTGAAAGGACAGGAACCTCAACCGCATTCGAGAAGCTCGAGGTCGCGGCGACGTTGATGAAGGCAAGGATACTAACAGTGGATCTAGGTCTTCATGTCGATAATCTGGACAGTGTTATTGATCGTCAATTTTATTTCGGACGTATTTGCCAGAAGAACCGGCCGGTGTCGGAAGCACGAAACGCCTTCGACGATACAGACGTACATTCCTCGGTTCGGGCCCGCAGCGGATCGAGCCCCCTCACACAGAAAGCGCTTCTTAATGTCCAAAAGGGGTGCACGACGTGTATTCCAGCAGTGACTCTTCCTCATTCTGAAAGCTTCGCGGCATTCCGCTAATGGAGCATCACATGCTGCAGGACTTCTTCGTCCCGCCGCATGTGCACCATGGCGAGAACGAGACTTTCCATGGGCTTGACAGAAATGTCCACTTTATAGTCGATGACGAATCCGGCACCGGCGGTCCCTTCGCGTTCAGGCCGCGGGCGTTCAAGATCATCTCACCGCTGGATCCGTTCCTGACCAGCACCAACGGCACTTCGGAGAAACGGTGCGCGCGCCGTCAATGCCTTCTTGAGGAACCGAAGATTCCACAGTGGTTTTTGTCACTGGGGAAAAGCTGCCTTGAAAGTGCGTCGAGGCGCTCGGGCACCGAACGGTCAAGGCCTCCGTGCGGGCCGGGTCGCCGCCTCCGATAACAACTTGTTCGCTGTTAGCGCGGCGGCTCCAGATAAGATCAATTGGAGGCTGATAAAGCGATCGGCAGGGCGACATGACGATGCACGAGGATACAGCCGTGACGGTTCGCGCCTTACGCAGGCGGCCGTCAGTGAACCGAGTAGCTGAGCATCCTATACGGATGGCTCGCGCCGAAATGTTTGATAAGTTCGTTCGCCTGCCTGAGCACGTTCTCCGCATGACGAATGTCGTCGCGAGCAAGTTCGTCGGCGTTGAGAAGGATGGCCTCGGCCATCGTCTTCGATAAGACACCGAATTTGCGATTACCCTCGACCATGGATTCGAGAGCAGCGCCGTCCAGCAGACGGCCCACCGCGATAAAGAGCTGCTCGCGCTCCTCGACGGACAACTGTGCAATGTCTGAAGAATGATGCATGGAAGGATTTCTTACTTGCGGAAGGCGGGGCGCCCGCCACCGGGTCCCGTATACGGACACCCGGCGGTCTGCCGCGGCCTCTAAATCAGGGATTACGCTGCGTGCTGATCGGCCTCGATCCGCAAAACGGTCTCCTGGCTGCCCGGACCGATTGCGATCTTTCGCGGTTTCAGGGCCTCCGGGATCTCTCTACGAAGCGATACCGTCAGAAGGCCGTTGGCGAGCGAAGCGTCTTCGATCCGTACATGATCGGCAAGTTCAAATCGACGCTCGAAGCTCCGTGCTGCGATGCCCCGGTGTAGATATTCACCTTGCTGGTCCTCGGCCTTGCCTCCCTTGACGACCAAGAGGTTGCGGTCCTGGGTAATGTCGAGGTCGCCCCGGCCGAATCCAGCAACCGCCATCGTTATGCGATACTCGTCCTCGCCTGCCTTGATGATGTCGTAGTGAGGCCAGGTGTCGTTTGCCTGCAGGCGCTGCGTATTGTTGAGCAGATTGAAGACGCGGTCGAAGCCGATGCTGGACCGGTACAGCGGTGAAAAATCAAGTTCAGTTCTCATACCAAAACCTCCGTAAAGCGAGTTGGAAGGAGACGCAAATTCACGCCTCCGGTTTTTGGCCCCCATTGGGCGACCGCGCCGACGATTTGGGATCGCGGTTTTCGAGCGTCAAGAGATCTGACGAAAAAATTTTAGAGCACATTCCGCTCGGTCTTGACGTTGATGTCAATCGCGCCGATCTTCCTAGTCGCCTGAGGATTTTCATCCGTTTTCTAGGAGACGCATCATGAGCATCCAGGGATTAGCACCGTTTCGTGACTCGAAACGTTCTTCATCGAAGGTGGAGGGGCTGCCATGAGACGGTCGGCTGTCACCTCGCCCGACGGGCGACGCAAGGGCTTGGCAACCACACCCGCAGACCTCGCCGTCCGTTACGCTGAAAACCTTCGCCGCCTTGCACGCGAAGCAGGAAAGATGGACCGCCCCCTGCTCGCTAACAGCCTTCTTTCCGTCGCCCACCAGATGAAGACATGGCCGACGCCAACGCAACCGACGAGCTTGGTCTAAGCTTGCTGCGGCGGGTTTGCCGCCTGATTGGTCGCGTCGAGCGCATGCTCGACCACCAGGCAAAGGCGTCGATCTTGCACTGACACTTTAGTCGCGGCCATTGCCCTTCGGGCTGCCCCTTTCGTCACGAGACTTGAAGGGCTAACCAGGTCCGAGCGTAGCTTTGACAAGTCGGTCTCATCCACCGACGCACAGGCGCGTCGTGAAGCGCCCATCAGCACATATACCTGCACCGGGAGCCTTCACATCAATCAGCGTAATCGCTTTCAACCTCGGTGACCGCTCGCAGCCCGTTTAAAGCCGGGCCGGGATCCATGCGCATATCTACGCCGTCGACAGGTTTATGAAATAAGGCATGACTTCGACCGCTCCTCGGTAAATCATGTCAAGCGCTACGTAGAGGATGACGGCAAGGCCGATATAGGCTATCCAGCGATGACTGTTGAGCTGGCGGGCAATGAAGTTCGCGGCCAACCCCATCAATGCAATCGACAGCATCAATCCAAGTATAAGAACGCTCGGATGCTCGCGCGCCGCACCGGCGACTGCGAGCACGTTGTCTAGCGACATGGACACATCGGCGACGATGATCTGCGTTGCAGCCTGAAGGAATGTCGTTCGGGGAGTGTTCGTCTCGTCTGGGACCTCCTCGCGGCGGTGGCCTGACCACAATTCGCGCCACATCTTCCAGCACACCCACAGCAGTAAAAGTCCACCCGCGAGGAGAAGACCGACGATCGCAAGAAGATAGACTGCGACGCTGGCGAAAACTATCCGAACTGCAGTAGCGGCGAGATACCGACAAGGATGGCTTTGCCCCGTTGCGAGCGCTCAAGACCAGCAGCCGCGAGACCTATGACTACAGCGTTGTCGCCAGCTAGCACAAGATCAATCGTAATCACCTGCAGCATTGCGGTCAGACCGGCCGGCGTGAAAATCTCCATCATGGGTGGACCCTACCCTCCGACGTTTCTCAATTGCAAACTCGCCTCGAAGCGAAATGCCCATTCGCATACTCAGTTCCGTGTCACGGTTGCGAGAGAACTCGAGATTGTCCGGAGGTCGATCGGCGCGACGACAGAAGCCCTATGATCTGTGACAATGACCCTGAGGCGTGAGTGACATCGTCTGCAATAGCAGTGGAAGAAGCTCGGCGGGAGCAGAAGTCTCGTCAGTTCACGGAAGACACGAAGGCTGCCGTCTACAAGAGTGTCGCCGGTCTTCTGCCCGACGTGATCGGGAGGCCTTGCAAAGACACCACGGTCATTTTCCACGATCCGGAATCTAGGAATATGGGACAAGGCCGGACTGACGCTTCGCGGCTGCCGTTGGTCAAGAAATGATCGTGATTTTTGGCGGGCCGCGCCGCTGTCCGTGAAGCGCGACAATCGTTCTAAACGATCCACTTAACGCGTTCGGTCGCGAAACCACGCACGTCGGCACCCACTTCCAAGCATTTCAAACAGGCACAAGTCCGGCATCGTTCCGCACATGTCAGAGAACATGTTTTGTTCACTGGATCTGCTCGACACGAGGAGGGGAGAGATTGACCGATGTCGTCAACCTTTACGATTGCGCACGCCCTGGTGAATGAGACACCGTCGCTGACAACTCGCCCATCCCATCAGCTTCTTAAAGACGTTTACTGAGCCCGCTCTGGTAATTGTTATCGGCCGACGCTCGTCAGCGTCGGCGATATTGGAGCAGTGGGAGGTACGACGGTCAAAATTCTTCCCAGTTCTGATCAGGAGCGACCACCGTTGCAGTTCGACCGCCCCCAAACGATCGGGTCACTCTTTCCGTCATCGCTCGTATTGGCGAGGCAACAGCTCGGACGCTTGGTTCCGTGATGACCCTTGCGGCTTGGGCCATGCTGACCGTTGCCGCAGGGGCGTCGGATAAGCGGAACTGTCCTACCAAAGACTTCAGTTTCGCGGATTCTGCGGCAAGTGTAGCACCTGCGGCATTTGCCTCTTCGACCATAGCTGCATTCTGCTGTGTCACCTGGTCCATTTGATTGACAGCGGTGTTCACCTCAGCCAGGCCGACCGATTGCTCACGGGCGGAAGTAGCAATGGCATCCATGTGGGTGTTCATGCTGACGATATAGGCTTGGATATTCTGGAGCGCCTCACCAGCTGCACTGACGAGCTGGACACCGTCCTGAACATCGTCACCGGATGCACGGATGAGCTCCTTGATCTCCTTTGCGGCCTTGGCAGAGCGCTGCGCCAGTTCTCGGACTTCCTGCGCGACAACCGCAAAGCCTTTCCCCGCTTCGCCCGCACGGGCAGCTTCCACGCCAGCGTTGAGCGCGAGGAGATTCGTCTGGAACGCAATCTCATCGATGACGCCGATGATGTTGGAAATTTCACTCGACGATTTCTCAATTTCGCTCATCGCCTGGACCGCATTACGGACAACATCGCCCGACTGGCTGGCGCTGCTGTTTGCCTGGATTGCGATCGAGCGCGCCTCATCCGCCCGCTTCGACGAGTTCGCCACATTAACCGTAATCTCGTCCAGCGCTGCGGCCGTTTCTTCAAGCGAAGCTGCCTGCTGCTCTGTCCGTCTCGAGAGATCGTCGGCGCTCTGGCTGATTTCCCGCGAGCCACTTTCGATGGAGCTCGTGGATGTTGCGACCGCCGCCAACGTCGAGCGCAGCTGCTCGACCGCGCGATTGAAGTCGACACGAAGGCTTTCGAACTCGTTGGCAAATCGATCAACAAGACGTACGTTGAGATCGCCCGAAGCAAGTTTCTCCAGGCCGCGTGCCAGACCTTCGGTCGCTTGAGCCATGGCTTCCGCCCGTAATTGGTCGCGTTCAGCGATCTGGCGGCGCTCCTGATCCGAAACTTTCCGCTGGTGATCCGCATCTTCCTCCAACTGAAGGGTGCGGATCGCATTGTCCTTAAAAATCTGCACCGCATGCGCCATTGCGCCGACTTCGTCGCGGCGCGCAGTGCCTTCGATCGATACAGCGAGATCGCCGTTGGCCAGCCTCGACATGGTTGCGGTTAGCCGGGCGAGCACCCCGGCAAGCGAGCGCGCAAAGAAATAGAAACCGAGCAAAGAAATGATTGCGACAAGAACCGTACCCAAGACAGTCGTCAAAAGGGCGGCCTGTGCATTTGAAGCGACGTCGGTAACGTTTGACGCCACCTCCAGCACACCAATGGTTTGCCCCGAAAAGTTCTTGAACGGCACGGCATTGACGACCACTGTCGTCTCACCGTCGGCGACCTCCCGTGGGCTGAACACTCCATCCATCGCCGCCTTGAGTTCTTCGGCAGAGAGCTTGGATTTCGAACCCGTCGAGGCTTGGACCGCCAGTTTGCCGTCATTAAGAATGTAAACGGTGATCGCGCCGTCGATCCGGTCGGCAATCGTATTGAAATAGTCGTTCGTGAGCCCCGTGCCGACATCGACGACCCCGACCGTCTTTCCATCGGCAACGATCGGCGCAGACGCGAACATCGAGACCGCCGTCCGACCGGGCTCGATCCCTGCAACAAGCTTACCGCTCGCTAGCGCCTCCACGACGGTCTTCCGCCGGCCGGTCATATCGTCGCCAAACTTGTCCGGTGAATGAATTCGCGCGAGCGCGATACCCTTCGCATCGATGAAGGTAATGTTTTGAAGGCCGCCGGCGTCTTTGATCGCCGGCATCGCGGAGACATAGCGGGCGATTATATTGTCTTTGTCGCCGCCTTTAACCAATGTCGCCGTCTCAGGCTCTCCAGCGAGCGCGATAGCCAATGCCGAGGCGGCCTTCTGCTGGGCAGCCATATCGGTCTGAATGAGTGAAAGGTCTCCTGCTGCCTCGCGGTGAAGGGCTTCGTCAACGGCGACCGATTGCCGATACCAAGCACTTCCTCCAATTGCGATGCTTGAAAACAGAACCGCTGCGAAACCGCAGGCCGTAATCGTGAGCCACAAGGGCCGCTTGATGTTCACATCCGACATATTGACCGTCCTTATACGTGACAGACATCACTGAGATGAAAACGAAAACGATTTCTGAACCGGGACTACAATTTCTCACTAGGTGAATTGCTTCTCCAGCCGCATGGGAAGGAATTTCCGATCGATGTGGCAGCAGCCTTTGAGACCAACCGTCGCCATCTGTCGAGGACGATCTCAGTTTCCAGCCCTTCAATGCCGACACGTGTGTTGCGTTGCCGATGCGAGGCACCCTATCTACGAGGACGCTTGCACTCAGGCGAGACTCGTAAGCTCCGACATCACAACGATTAGGCCGCTGTCACCGGACGCCTTCTCTCCAAAAGCTCAACGGCGGGGTGCGCAATAGTCACGCCGATCACGTAGAAAACGAGAAAATCGGAGCGCGGGACCTCGGGTAGATCGTCGCCCAAAGTTCGACAGCGCTTTGTGAACGCGCGTGGCGAGCGGCTCGTCATGGGATCGCCGCTCGCCTTTGTTGTCGCATATAGGGTGCCTTATCGGTCAATGATCATGTTCCACGGTGAGGTGGTCAGGCATCCCTCATCAGCTCGGATTGGGGTCTGATGCTCTTTGTGTTAATAGCCTATCACGGTGATATGCCAGCCGCGGGGACGAAGACGCGGGCGGGCGACGGGCGCTCCGTCGTCAGCACCAAGCCCCCACAGACGCAGGCGATAGCGATGACAATGACGATTAACGGGAAACCGATACCTGATGATTTTTCTTCACCGTAGATCATGGACATTCCTCCAGCGGCCCCGACGGCGCAAAGTGACGCCGCCGGGTACTGCCTGCTAGGCCTCGATGATGTAGACGATCGTCAGCGCGTCCGGATCGACGATGACGATCCGGCCGTCCGCAAGGAGGAAAAAGCGGTAGCCTTCATACGCCGGTACGATCTTAACGATTCGCGGCGGCAGCCTCTCAAGGTGAACCCGCTTAGGGATAGTTGTGCCGACGGAAACCGTGAAGTCGACTTCTTTGACCGGTGCAACGTGGACTTCCTGGATCACCTGTCGGATTTCAGTGCGCTGTTCGACGGTCACGTTGACGTTGGTCTTGGAATTGGTCGTCTCGTTGCTTGTCGTGCTGTTATTGACGTTCGCCTCGGTTGACTTATGAGTGGAGGTGTTCTGATCGGCAGAACTCTTGGAAGCGTCACCACCTTGAGGGCTCGTGCCAGACGTGGTGGAGTTCTTTGTGGTGCCGTTATTCGCGTCCGTCGCCGCGTCGTTGGTGCCAGACTTCGCCTTCTGCTCGGTCATCGTGCCGCTGGAGGCGTCTTGCGATGCAGACGTCTTCTTCATGTCGGCAGAGGGTTTCCCGGGCTCAGTTCCGCTTGCACCATCGGTCGACTGCTTTGTCCTGCTCTCCTGCCCATCGGACCCTTCGTCGCTCTTCTGCTTGGCTTGATCCTTGGTTTGCGGACATGCGCCTGACGCGTCGGGAGTGCAATCCGTGCCGGAGGCATGCGAGCCGGCATCCGACTGACTTGACTGGGACCCAGAGACGGCATTGGTCGAGGTCGCGCCTGACTGGGAACCGGATTGAGCGCCTGACTGCGTTTTCGTGCCGCTTTGTGCGGCGGCCGGAGTGGTCGCTAACGGCGAAACGCTTAGAGATAACGCGGCCAGCACAGCGGCGAGATGGGTTCGTTTCATGACATAATCTCCAAATTCTAAGAGGCAGCGCCGGCCGTAACGAACGCTTGTGTCGCGGCAGGCGTGGCCACTTGTTGATGGTAGACGGCTGTCGCCGCCCGACGATCACGGCGGAACTGTCTTACTGGATGACCTGGATGACCTTCCGGGTGGAAGGTTCGACGATCACGCGCTCATCGTTGACGATGGCGTAGGCATAGCCAGTTTCGTCGGGGATCGGCGTCACCACGACGGTGTCAGGAAGAGCCTGTCCGACAACGATCTTCTCCTTGACAACCACGCGTTCCTCGGGAGCAGGAGCCTTTTGGACGAAGGTGATTACCTTCTCCGACGGCATGGCCGACTGTGCAAATGCAACGCTCGAAGTCATAAGCGCGGCGGCGGCGATTGCTGCTCTGATATTCATGATGTTTCCTCCTTTTTGATGGACCGTTCCACCGGGAAGGCCAAACTTTCGCACCGCGCACTCGTTCCAGACCCCGGACCTCAGTCCGGGGTCAATTCGACCTTAGTCCGATGCCTCTGCAATTCGCCGTTTGGAGCGAAGGCCCGCCTCGATCATCAGTTCGTCAAATGCTTCACGCGCGGCCATGACATTCGCTGGTTCAAGCGGATTGCCGTCGTCGAAAACCACTGGTGGCCGCGCCAGTGATGCAGGGGAGCGTCTGGGGCAGCGATCCGCGTTTTCGGCAGACTGACGCGCCATGATTTGGCCAGCGGCATGAGCTGCCCGCCAGACGCGCCGATGCCATGCAGGAGGATGACGAGGTGGTCGAGGGATGACATGACCGATCCTGGAGGTTGCGGAATGGCCCGACGGCGCTCGACATTAAGGAAGCGAGCAGCCGTCTCACCCCACACATAAGCCGTCACGCAGACGGCGGCGGATACCGCTGCGGAAGCTCACGTGATGATGGGGTGGCAGATCGTAGATGGTTTACATGCAGCGCCTCCGCAAGGAGGAAAGGCTGGCCATACGCTACTGGACACGGGGCCCGAAGCCGTTGAAGCGCCCTCTCGACTTCCCCACATCTGAGGAAACCTTCACGAATGGCTGTCATGGTAACCAGGATCAGGAAGACGCTGGCCGTGCAACAGCGTTCAGCGGCCTTCGAACGCACGAACAAGATTGTAGCAGACGCCGCAGATGAAGAGCGGCATCTCCGGGAGGAGAGCGCGCGACTTTGCAAACTGAGGTTGGCTGCTTTGAATGCGAGGGAATGAACCACAGATCTCGTGCAACGAAGCTGCTTGTCGATCAGGCGCTGCAACTGCGACCGACAGGCCGCTCTCCGGCTGTCACACCGCTGCCGCTGCCGATTGGAGAAGGCCCATGACGACCTCGGTTAATGCGGTCATACAGGCTGTCGATCCGAGGAGTCTGGCTGGAAGCTGTCGATCCAAGATCTTATCTCTTCGGAGGCACAATGGTAGAATACTGTTCGGCCGCATCTCCGCGTTCTGATCAGGCCGGCCTTGCGCAGCTCGCGAAGATGAGCGGTTGCAGTCGATCGGCTCCGGTCGCAAAGCCGAACAATCTGCTCGGCACGTAATTCGCCTTCCGATACCGCCTTAGCGAGCCTAAGCTTCAGGGGATGGGAAAGTAGCGCCCGGAACAAGGCGCGCTGATCGGGATTAATGTCGATCATCAAGATCCTGAAGGGAGGGACTGTAGTGGAGACCAGCCGGACAATCAACGGCGGAGAAGAACTCAAAGTTATCAAGCATCGCGTGGCTTTCAGAGCCCATCACCGCGACAGTCCAAAATTCGCGCTCTCCACCGAAAACGGATGAAACCATGACAATCTCGGTACGGCTGCTGCCTCGTCGGCGAGCCCAGTAAAACTTTTCGGTTTCGAGCTCTGGTCGGTCCATACTATTCCTCCGAGGGAGGACCGGAAATGGTACCGCCTGACTTTCAGATAGGGCGACTGCAGTCAATTGCCAGCGGAGATCGTACCGAAGATCGAAGTCGAGCTTAGCGGCTCGTCTTCCAGAGCGCTCTTTCGCCCGGATCAGCGCTTTCGTTGCGCAATTCTCTCAAGGTCGAGGCTACCAGTCCCACAAACATGGTCGCGATAAGGACTGTCAGTATTGTCAGAAGGGCGAACATTTTATTTCTCCAGCGTCCCATATGAATGAGCGCCATGTGAAAAAGTTCCGCGAGATTTCCGCGACGCGCGGATGCTGTCAGCGCTTCGATAAGGCGAAAATTCTTGCAGAGCCTAGCAGCGGCTCGCCGTCTGCCTGATTGCCCGCGCGTGCGCTCTGCTCGCCAGTCTGTGGCGCGGGCGACTGAGAGCTCTTTTACCTCCGCCCCAGAGCGTGTTCCGGAAACGATCCGACAAATTCACCGGAAACCGCCTCCTAATCATTCGTTCGCGGCGCGGTCTAATCCATCGATGCCCTCACCTGCGAGACATTGCTGTTAAGCAACTCGCTGCCGATGCCGGCTGGGACGTGTCGTGCAGCCGAAGCGTCGAGGCAGCACACAGATACGGTTTAAGACCAGAAGGAGCCCTTCTTCGAAATTGATTTTATCGAGAGATTGGGTGTGAGTTTCACCCTCACCCGGCGATCAGAAGCAGCACATAAGCGATGACGGTGACCATCAATCCGCGAAAGGCGAGTGTGACGCAGCGATACTTGCCGCGCGCAATGGTGGAGAGAATATCGGCATTGTCGAGATATTCGGCGAAGAGATAGCGCTCGTCGCGCCGTGTCGCCGCGTCCCAGAAGAGCTGCCGGTGCTCGCCCCAGGTGCCCCAGAATAGCGAGGTGGACTTCGTGAGATGGCGCGGCAGCACCACCAGGATCGCTGACAGGATCGAGAAGACGGACGCCGCTGCAAGCAGACCGGAGAACAGAATGTGCTGCAGGTTTCCGTCCGCATAGCGCGTCCATGTAAAGACCGCGCGTACCTCGCTGGAGCTGACGAGAAAGGCAAGCATGAAGGTGAAGATGTAAGCCGCCTTCTGATCGGATATCTTGATCTGATCGTAGAAGATGTCGTTTATCTTCTTGATATGGTCGAAATATTCCGATCCGATATCCCCTGTCGTGGGATCGCTCATCATCAGTTCAGTCGCACTTTCGAAATCCGCCACGCACTTACCTCCGCCGCAAAGTGTTTCCCTGATATTACACTTCACAACCAAAGCAAGAGCATAAGTAGAACTCTGCTTGACTTTTGGCGGCACCAAAGACAAACGCTTTTCTATGAGGGGTAGATTTACGAATTCCATGTCCGCCGTGATGGCGTTGACTGTGGCGGCGTCTTTTGCTGCGCGGCCGGCAGCGGCCGACCCTGTTTTGCGCGCCGAACCGGCAGCCGGTTCCGTCATCGATCGCAAGATGGGCGAGGAAGTCCGCTTCGTCGATCTGTCGAACTGGCAGAATGTCGACCTGCACCAGGATCTGCTCGGCGGCGACGTGCTGCGCACCAATGCATCCGGCCAGCTCGCTATCCTCTTTGCCGACCGCACCCAGGTTCGCCTCGGCCGCAATTCGGCGCTGCAGGTCAAGAAGATGGCGCGCGACGGCGACACGATCCTCAACCTGCAATCCGGTACCATGTGGGCCCGCGCCCAGCGCGGCGGCACGGGGCTGACGGTCGAGACCCCGGCAGCGGCCGCCGCGATCCGCGGCACGGACTGGACGCTGACTGTCAAGGGCGACCAGACCTCGCTGATCGTTCTCGAGGGACAGGTCGAGCTAAAGAACGACTACGGCAGCGTCCAGGTGGCCGAGGGCGAAGGCGCGGTCGCCACCATCGGCCAGGCGCCGCGCAAGCTCGTCATCGTCACGCCGGATGATCGCGAGCAGATGCTCTTCTACCTGACGCTGCGCAGCGGCTTCACCTTCATGCCCGCCTCGCCGCTTCCGGTGCAGAAGATGCGCAGCGAGCGCAGCCGCATCGAGGCCAAGGCGCCCGGCACCCGCAGCGCCGAGGATTGGTTGACGCTTGCCGAAGTGCAGCTCTCGCTCGATGGCCGCAGGAAAGCGCTGGAATCCCTGGCGCAGGCCCGCGCCTCCCGTCTCTCCGCCTCCCAGCGCGCCCGCGCCGATCTCATCGAGGCGCTGATCGCCGGCGCCGAGAAGCGCTATGACGATGCGGCAAAACTCTTTGCCAGAGCCGAACGCTCCCTCGATCCGCTGCGCCGCGGCATCGCAGCCTACGGCGGCTATTACGCCCGGTCGCTCCGCGATCCCTCCCGCAACGAGAAGCCGCCGGCGAGCGTCACCGGCCCCTACGCCGCGGTGATGAAGGCTTATACGGCAGGCTTCCTCGAAGACATCCCGGCAGCGATCGCCACGATGAAGCAAGCCGAGGCGCGCTATCCTGACGACTCGACGCTTCCGGCGCTGCGCGCCCAGCTCGCGCTTCTGATCAACGACCGCGTCCAGATGCAGGATGCAATCGCCCGCTCGCTGGCGATCGACCCGCAGGACCCGAACGCCCTGCAGGCCCGCGCCCGCATGCGCGCCGATTATCAGGGCGATCTCGAAGGCGCCCTCGCCGACTTGAACGCGGCGATCGGAGTGGCGCCCGGCTCATCCATGGCCTGGAACGACCTCGGTCTGCTGCAGGATGCCCGCGGCGCCTCGCGCGAAGCCGAAGCCGCGCTGAAGAAAGCGATCGAGCTCGATCCCGACGATCCGATCGGCCACGCCAATCTGGCAATTCTCTATCTCGATCAATCGCGGATGAAGGAAGCCAAGCGCGAAATCGACCTCGCGCTCGCCGCCGACCCGGCCTTCGACATCGCCCTTCTCGCCCGCGGCCGCTACTATCTGCAGATGGGCGAGATGGACAAGGCGATCGACGATCTCCTGGCATCCTCGACAGCCAATCCGGCACATTCGCAGGCGCAGCTGATGCTCGCCGCCGGCCACTATGAAAAGGGCGACCGCGTCCTCTCCGAACAGGCGCTGGATAATGCCGACCGGCTGGACAAGAACGATCCGGTAATCTCGTCATTCCGCACCGCCGTCGCGATCGACGATTACGATCCGGATGGCGCGCTTGAGAATGCCCAGGAATTCCTGCGCCGCTCCAAGGCCCGCGGCGGCCACTACGGCTCGCTCGGCGCCAATCAGGATGCCGGCTCGACGCTCAACAACGCCTTCCGCCTGCGCGGCCTCAACGCCTGGGGCCGCTATTACGGCGATGCGGTCTTCGACCCCTTCGCCGGCAGCGGCTATGTCGACCAGTCGATCCGCGGCAACATCCGCCCCTTCGCCAATACCGAGATCTTCGACGACGAGATCGATCTCTACAAGCTGAACTCGAACAGCTTCTCGGCGCTCTTGCAGGGTCTACTGCTCGATCCACACATGCTGTCCGGCCGCTCGCGCTCTGCCAACCTCCTGCGGCGGCCTTTTCTTGAAGGGTCGCTTGGCGCGGGCTTTATCAATTCGGCTGGCGAGACGAAGCCGACAGGTGAAGCGGAACTGCAGGGTTTTGCCAATGCCCCGTTCCCGGTGAGCGGGTATCTGAACTTGACGTGGGTGCAGACGCCGTATGGCGGCGATTATGGTCAATCTCTAGTCGGTTTGCTCGGGCCTGGAACCAACAATGGCGATATCAAAAACTGGTCCGGTAATGCGTATTTGACCGCAACGCCAAATCCCGACGATCGCTTCGTCCTCTACGCCAATCATAGCGATAGCCGGATCGATCAAACTATCGATTTCCCCTTCGCACCGGGCGGTGTGCCGTACAACGAAAGCGACAGGGTCAACTCAAGGGAGACTGCGGCCGGGATTGGTTGGAGCCATACCTTCGGGTACCGCAACGTTGTAAATTCAGCTTTCTTCTATACCGATAGTGAACAGCGCATTACCCAAGGTTTTGGCATACCACCAGTTACAGGGCGCTTTGCGACAAGTTCTCAACAGAACTATATAGTTGCGATCAACCACCTCTACGGAAGTGATGATTTAACTTGGCGGTACGGCCTGGAAGGCGGTGTCATCCATGCAGAGGCGTCGGATTCATTTCCTTTCGCGGCCGGAACTGATGAAGCAATCGGTCTTGGCCGTGCCTATATCGACCTGCTTCATGAAATCACTCCCACGCTGAAAGCCGAGTATGCAATCTTCGGAACGTTAGTGGATGGCGAGACAACAGACACGGCTAGGATTGAGCCTCGCCTTGGTGTCGCTTGGACACCTTCCGACGGCCAGTGGTTACGTGTTGCCTACATGCGCCAGAGCTTCGACCTTGGCAGCCCGACGCTGTCGCCGATTGGCGTTCTGGGCCTGCAATCAAACCAGCTATACTCGGGCAACGACGGATACACCGACACCATTGCGGTACAATGGGACGCGCAGTGGACCGATAGCTTCTTCACGAGTGTCGAATACCAGCATCAGCAGATCAAGGATCTGAACCTGGGTTATCCGATCACCAGCCCCTTTGTTCCCTATCTTCCAGGGGGCATCAGCATCAGTGATGGTAGACTTGATCGGCTAAGTGCCACAGCCAACGTTGCTCTCTCCTACGGCTTTGGTATCTCTGCAACGGTTGCCTATGCGCACTCCAAAAACGAGGATGCGAGCAACATTGGCTTCGGTGAGGCTTTGCCTTATGTGCCGGAACGCAGTGCCCAGCTTGCTGTCACTTGGGTCAACGAAGCCAATGTCAAAGCAACACTCGCGGCCAACTACATAGGCACACGCGAGGGGCAACTCGGTCCCTTCACGACCGTTAAACTTGACGACTACTGGACCCTCGACGCCAACATGATCTGGGAGCCGCTCGACAAGCGGTTCGCCCTCGAAGCGTCTGCCTTCAATCTTCTCGACGAGGATTTCGAGGTTGCGCCCGGCGTGCCGGGCTGGGGGCGTGCGGTCAAGGGCAGCCTGAAGATCCGCTTCTGATGCGCTCCAATCCCCGCCAGTCCATCCGCGCTCCCGGCTGGCCGTTCAGCAGCCGGCCGGTCAGGCTTGCCGTGCTCGTTCTGGCGACGCTGGTGGCGATTTCGTTTCTGTCGCGGCTGCCGGCCTGGTCGCTGCTCGAACTCCGGAGCTTCGACTATCTCTCGACGGTCGATGATCCGCTGCCGCCCGAGGATGCGCCCGTCATCGTCGCGATCGACGAACCGGCGCTGGCGCAGATCAACGCCCAATGGCCCTGGCCGCGCCGCCTGCATGCCGACCTGATCAAGGCGCTGCGGGCCGCCGGCGCCAAGGCGATCGGCCTCGACATCATCATGGCCGAGCCGTCGTCTCCCGAGAATGACGCGGCAATCACCGCAGCCTCTGCACCCGATCTGGTGCTCGCCGGTGATGAAACGCTGATCCAGGCGCCGCAGGCCGATCAGCTGATCCGCACCACGCCGATGCCGCAGTTCACGGCCGCCGGTGCCAGAACCGGCATCGCCTCGATCGAGCTTGGCGGCGATGGCACCTTCCGCACCATTCCCGCCTATCGCGACGGCTTTGCCGTGATGCTGGCGGCCGCTGCGGGAAAGGCGGCCGCGATGCCGCCCGCGGGCGCAATGATCCAGTCCTTCGGCCCGGCCCGCAGCTACCCGACGGTCTCTTATTATCAGGCGCTCGATCCGCCGACTTTCCTGCCCCCTGATTTCTTCAGGAATCGCGTTGTGCTCGTCGGCCTCAGCCTGCAGAACGCACCCGAGATCGACAAGGGCGGCGCCGATACCTTTGCGACACCCTATACCGTCCACACCGGCAAGCTGGTGGCTGGCGTCGAGCTCCAGGCAACGATCTACGACAATATCGTCCATCGCTTCTATATCGCCAGGGGCGCGCTGCCGCTCGTGGCACTGGCGATCCTCGTCGCGGCGATCCTCGCGGCGGCAACGGTCTGGCGCTCCACCAGCTGGCTGACACTCGCAGCCGCGATTGCCGCGATCGGCGTCTTCGCTACCGCAAGCTTCGCCGGCATCCGCTTCGGCCATGTCTTCGTCTCACCGCTTGGGCCCTCGATCGCCTATATCGCCGTCGCCTTCGGCCAGGCTGCCTTCGACTTCGCCGAGGAGCGTCGCAACAAGCAGCAGATCACCCGCGCCTTCTCGCAATATATCTCGCCGGAACTCGTCAAGCGGCTGACGGAAGACCCCTCGCAGCTGAAGCTCGGTGGCGAGCGGCGCACGCTGTCGGTGCTGTTTTCGGATGTGCGCGGCTTCACGACCATCGCCGAGACGATGAAGGACGATCCTGAGCAGCTGACGACGCTGATCAACCGGCTGCTGACGCCGCTGTCCGAAGTGGTGATGAACCATGGCGGCACGATCGACAAATATATGGGCGACTGCATCATGGCCTTCTGGAACGCGCCGCTCGACGATCCCGATCATGCCATGCATGCCGTCACCGCATCGCTGGCGATGCAGGAGGAGATCACCAAGCTCAATCGCGAGCTGGAAGCCGAAGCCAAGGCCTTTGGCACGCCGCTGCATGTGCTGAAGATGGGCGTCGGCATCAATACCGGCGAATGCGTCGTCGGCAATATGGGCTCCACCCGCCGCTTCGACTATTCCTGCCTCGGCGACAGCGTCAACCTCGCCTCACGGCTGGAGGGCGCCTCGAAGAATTATGGCGTCGCGCTTCTGCTCGGCGAGACCACGGCATTCCTGGTCAGCGGCAGATACACGATCGCCGAGCTCGACCGCGTCATCGTCAAGGGCAAGACCGTCCCTGCCCCTGTCTTCACCATTCTGCACCGGGCCAATGACGATGCGCTCGCCGCCCACGCGCTGTTCCTGCAGGCGAAATATGCCGGCGAACTGGTCGAGGACGATCCCCGCTTCGACGTGATGGCGGCGATGATCCCGGAACTTTCGGGATATTATACCCTTATGAGGTTTGCCTCGACTTGAGCCGAAGAGCAGAAAACGACGCGAACATCGTAATGCGAAGGCGCGGATACATGAGATCGATCGCAACAAAGGCGCCGCAAAGCCACACCCGGACAACGCGAAAGCCGCGACCGGCTTCTTCCTGAAAGAACCGATCGGGGGGGTGGCCATACCGTCATCGCCACTCTCTGGCCTCGTGAGCTGCTCCACTCCGTTTCATGCATCAGACTAAGGTCCGACCCAGCTGAAAAGCATGGACAGCGCACGCTCGCTAGTGCAACCGTTGCACACCAACTCTCCAGGAAAGTCATGCCGAAAATTCCCGCTATTCCCTCTCATATCGATGTTGCCGTCGGAAGCCGTCTACGAACCCGCAGAAAGCTTCTCGGCATGTCGCAGACCAGCTTGGCCGGCAAGTTGGACATCACATTTCAACAGGTCCAGAAGTACGAAAAGGGCACAAACAGAATCGGCTCCAGCCGTCTGCAGCAGATTGCCAATATTCTTGGCACGACTCCGGCCTGGCTCTTTGGCGAAGAGGAGGAAAACCGACACGGGGCGGTCGGGCCATCTGCGATAGAAGACATGATTGGGACAGCTGAGGGTATTGCGCTGAACCAGGCGTTCATCAGGATCAAAGATGCCGGCGTGAGACGCTCATTGATAGCGCTGGTAAAGACCCTTGCCAGCAATCACGACGAGTGACATGCGGAGGCTCGCACGACCTTGCAGAGGCCCGACGATGTTGGCCTGCGCGAAGGCTAAGTGGAGCGATCAAGAACCAGGCCTGGCAGTCATCGCAAACGCCCCCGGGTTCCTTCGAGGGTTCCGGCAGGGAGTGAGCTGTCCTTATGCCGGCCGTGAGATGCTTACATCTGGTTCGGCGTCATTGGAGGCGGCCCCGGGCATTCCGAGACCAGAGGTTGACTGCATGCGTGGTCTACGGGCTCCGGATGCTGACCTCACCTGCTGAACGCCAATATCTTTAAGCTCAGCAGCCTTCATCCGGGACCATGGTCGTCGACGGATTTCCGGATCCAGCGGTCAGCGTCCTCGCCACGGCCACGCTTTGCAGGGTCGAACCACTCTCCACCAAATTTCGACATGAATGCGGAAGCTCCCGCTCGCGTGGCGAAACAATGGATATTGAACATCTGCCCGTCGCACGTCACCGATGGGATGACACTGCAGCGTAGCAGACGGTTGCAGTAAAGCGCTTGCTCGTCTGCCAAGCCGCCTTCCGACAGTGCTTTCAAGAGCGCGATCTGATGAGGCCAGCCCCGATTGATTGTCGAAAGAGTTAGCTTCTTCGCCACATCGCACTCCATTGAGTTGTCGGCAAGTCCGGTTGACATATATCGCAAAAAGAACAAAATGTGAACATAGGAATTTCGATTAAAGCTTGGCTGCCTCTGGGCCACGGAAACCGCACAAGGAGTAATTCAATGAGTGACCTCGACCGTCCCACGCTTCAGCGCACCCCTACTCTCGTAGCCCGCAAATGCAGTTGCGGGGATTGGGCGGGCTTCGGCTTCGGGAAAGGCGAGCGTGAGGAATGGTGGTGCTGGAGCCACTACCCTTACAAGACTTCTGCCCGGATGGAGGCCGCTGAGATCGCCGACGCGCTCTCGTTGAGGGTAGCGTAGAAGCACCGATGCTGAGAGCCGATGGAAGCTTGCGACGAGGTTGGGGCTACGCCGGTTGGTGAGACCCGCTGCCTGTCATTCTAACGCTGGCAAATCGAATGAATGAGCAGATCCTCTGACAAGACGAAGGAAATCTCTGACAGCTGGCTTTGCAGATGCCGCCGCGGTGCAGATTGCTCCTGATGCCTGGATACCGCCGTGCTCCGGAATGTTGACCTTCGCGATACCAAGGCTTTTGAAGAGACGCTCGAAGCCGGTCGACGCGGCCATCAAAAACGGAGATCCTCGCAAGAGGAAAAGCGCCTGCGTCATGGACTCCGCTCGGACAGCATAATCTCGAGGAAGCGATGCCACCTGACCTGCGGGCCCATCGTCATCCCCGTAGCCAGGGCTCAGCCAGCGTTCTTCGAGCAACTTCTCGATCGTCATATCATGTGCCTTTGCAAGCCTGTGTCCCGCATCGCAGTAGACATAGGTCGCCTGTCGTACAAAGGTCTCGAACTCCACCTGCATAACCGCCTCGTACTTGTAAGAGAGCGTGCCGAAGACGAGATCATAGATGCCCTGTCTCAACCCCTCGAAGCGTGTACCGTCGTCGGCGATCGTGAGCTGAACGACGACGTCCGGATGGCTCTCGCTGAATGTGCGTATGATCTCGGGCAGAATGACCAGTCCCCAAAGATCACCAGTGGCCAGCCTGATCACCGCCTTGGCGCGCCCCTGAAGATGCTCGATTTCTTCGCGCACCTCGGCAAGCGCTGGCAATATCTGGACAGCTTTGCTGTAGAGCGCGGACCCATAGGGACTCAGTTCCACACCTGCACCCGTTCGGACGAACAATGGAACGCCGTAGGAATCCTCCAGCTGGCGGATGGCCCGCGATAGCGCCGGCTGCGAGATGTTCAGCTTTTTCGCAGCACGTGAGATTGAGCGTAGATCAGCGACCTCCACAAATTGACGCAGTTCCTTCATCCTCTCCCCCATGCAAAATCCGCATAACATATAGCATGTTTGCATTTGACCAGACGGTAGTATCGCATCATTCTACACTCAAAAAGTAGACTATTAACGTTTGGTTTGCCGGATGCGGCGCAATGACGTGAAAACAATAGCATACGGATGGCTTGGGTCGAGGGTAAGCAAAAAACAGCGAGGCCGTGAAGTTTGGCCACATGCACGGTCAACGGGAGAATAGACAGCATGATCAAGATGCGCATAGCGAGTGCGATACTGGCAGCAGGTGTTGCCACGCTTTCAGCGGTGATGTTGGCCGGGAACGCACTCTCGCAGGAAAAGATCGAGCTGGTCTTCCGTCAATTCGATCCGCCGACAGAAATCGCGGGGCTCATCGCGGCTGTCGATGCATGGAACTCCAGCCATCCTGATGTCCAGGTCAAACTCCAGACGATGACGGGCGGTGACACCCTCGCGCAGCTGGCACGTGAGGTACCTGCCGGGGCTGGGCCTGACGTACAGCAGCTCGCCTTCGTGTGGACGCGTGATCTCGCGAAGTCGAAGCTCCTTCTGGATCTGGACCCGCTGATCAAAAGCGCCGCACCCGCTGCAGGCATTGACGACTTCCTTGCCGTCGACCTAGCGAAGCTCGATGGGAAACTGTTCGGCGTTCCATGGACGGCCGATACCTTCTCCATGGCGTATCGCCCCGATCTACTTCAGGCAAGCAGCGTCGAAGGGTTTCCAGACACCTGGCAGGCTCTCGCCGATGCAGCCAAGAAACTGACGAACGGAGACCAGTACGGCTTTTGCTTTCCGGCCGGCAGCTCACCTGACAGCGGGATGTGGATCCTGGCGAACTACTACCTGTGGAGCAACGGCGCGACACTGGTAAACCAGGACGGTTCCGGAAAATGGACCGTCTCGGTCACGCCAGAACAGCTCACCCAGACAATCGACTATTTCAACAAATTCTTTGTCGATGCCACCGCCCCTGAAAACCTGATTACCGTCAATGCATGGGGTGATCCGGAACTGGTGGGCGGTCTCGGTCGCGGCGACTGCGCGATCACATTTTTCCCGCCGCAGACATTCCGTGCTGCAGAGAAGCAGTCGGAGAAACCGCTGTTGACCGCTCCCATCCCGCAGGGTTCGGCAAAACGCGTCTCGCATCTCGGCGGTCGCGCGCTTGGCATCAACCCGAACAGCAAGCATCAACAGGAAGCCTGGGAATTTGTCCAATACTTGACGGGGCCGGAGACCTTCAAGACATACAACCAGTATCCCGCCCAAAAATCCTTGCTTTCTAAGCTTCAGTTTCCCGCAACCGAGCAAGGCTATGTGGCCATGCTGCCGGTCGCCCAGACCTTCGAGCGCTATATTTCATCACCGATCCCGGTTTCCAGCATGACGGCGCTCATCAACCGGGAATTCGGTGCTGTCTTCTCCGGCCAGCGCGAGCCTGAGGAAGCGGCTTCTATCATCATCAAGGAGCTGAACGACCTGCTTGCCCGTGGCAAGGGCTGAGCATGTCGGCGACCGTGACTGAACAGAGGCGCGCCGCTGGCGTTGTCCGCAAGGCCAGCACGTCTTTCCATTGGTTGGAACCGTATGGATTGATCCTACCGGCGATGGCGGTCCTCGCATTCTTTTTTGCGGGACCCGCAATCTACAATATTGCGCTCAGCTTTCAGCAGGTCAGCCTGTTCGATCTCGGAAAGCCGAACGCATGGGTCGGGTTTGACAACTTCATTGCCGTTCTGAGCGGCGCCGGCCTCGGTGTCGCGTTCTTCAACACCGCTGTGATGCAGACCTTCATCACGGTCCTGTTACGGCTGGTGTTTGGATTGGCACTCTCGATTCTCCTCAATGCGGCTGTCTTCCGGCGATGGCATCTTGGCTGGCTTGTGCGCTCGCTTGTCCTCATACCGTTCGTCACGCCACCGGTTGTCGCTGTGGCTGCGTGGAAATGGCTCCTCGATCCGCGGTACGGCGCAGTCAACCAGTTACTGATTTCAATCGGCGTGATTGAACGCGGGATCCCGTTCCTGTCGCGGACATCTACGGTCTGGGGCGCTGTCGAGACGATGCTGATCTGGCGCGAGCTTCCGTTCGTTGTCATAACCTTTCTCGCCGCGCTGCAATCAATTCCCAAGGAGCTGAAAGAGTCAGCGCGCATTGATGGCGCATCGGAATTCCAGATTCATATGCGCATTGTCCTGCCGATGCTCAAACCCGTTATCGCGGTTGTCGCCTTGTTGACGACCATCTGGACATTTAACAACTTCGTCTATGTATGGCTGGCGACGCGCGGCGGGCCTGGCGATTACACCCAGGTTTTGGCGACTAAGATGTACACGGTCTCGTTTGTCGACTACCGCGTTGGCGAGGGCGCAGCCATCGGGGTGCTCATGAGCGTGATAATGTTCGTATTCGCGCTCGCCTATTTGACGATCCTGGCGCGTCAGAACAAAGGAAAAGGCTGATGGCCACGTTGTCCACACGCCAGAGCCGGCTCCAGTTTGCCCGGGATCTGGCAACCGTTATTTTTAGTTTAATCATACTGCTGCTGTTGGCCTTTCCCTTCATCTGGGTCGTACTTATCTCATTCCGCCCAGACAGGGAGAGTTTCAGTCGGACATTCAGACTGATCACCAGTGTCACCCTGGACAACTACTACACCCTGCTCGAGAACTCGCCCTTTCCCTCATAAACAGCGCGCTCGTATGTTCGATCTCGACGGTGGCAGCTGTCATCATCTCGTTGGTTGCCGCCTACGGCTTCTCGAGGAACCGCAACTTCAAAGGGCGCGGTGTTCTGCTGATGCTGGTCATCTGTACGCAGCTATTCCCGTTCGTGATCCTGATTACGCCGCTCTACTCGCTGTTTCTTCATCTGGGGCTGATCGACAACCCCGTGAGCCTGGTGATCTCCTATACGGCGATGAACCTGCCCTTCGCCATTTACCTGCTGCTCGGCTATCTCGACACCATCCCTCAGGATCTGGACGAAGCCGCCAAGCTGGATGGTGCATCGACGCTGCAGATCATCTTCAAGGTTATTCTCCCTATCGCGTGGCCGGGCCTCGTCACCGTCGCGGTCAATGCCTTCGTGTCCGCCTGGGACGAGTTCCTGTTTGCGCTCACCTTGATGACCTCGGACGAAAAGAAGACCGTGCCCGTTGGCCTTGCAGGCTTTTTCGGCGAGTACACAACGCAATGGAACCTAGTGATGACGGCATCAGTCATCACAACGCTTCCTACGCTGATCCTCTTCATGTTCCTGCAGCGCAAGCTGGCCTCCGATCTCGCCGCCGGCGCGGTCAAACTCTAGTCAGGAACGCTCCTCGAACCCCTGCGAAGGTCTGCCATGAATATCATCCTCGTGCTCATCGACAGCGTTAACAGAAACGCGCTCTCCGCCTACGGTGGAAGCGAATTCGAAACGCCGAACCTCGAAGGGTTCGCCAAGCGAGCGTGGCGGTTTGATAATCATTTTGTCGGCAGCCTTCCATGCATGCCGGCGAGGCGAGAAATCTTTGCGGGCTTCAGCGGTATGCAATGGCGGCCGTGGGGACCGCTTGAACCATTCGACCTTCGTCTTCCTAAGCTGCTCGAAGAGGCTGGCTACACGACAGCTATTGTCACCGATCATTATCACTACTGGGAGGAGTCAGCGAATGGCTATATACAGAGCTTCCAGGGCGCGGAGTTCATCCGCGGACACGAACTCGATTTCTGGGAACCGCTTGTCGCAGATGAAGACTTGCCGCAGTGGGTAACAAACATCGAGCGTTGGCGGCCCGGCTACGGACACCGCTACTTTTCCAACGTTAAGGATTTCAGCGACGAGAAGGACTTCTTTCCTGCGAAGGTGATGACCGCCGCCAGCGACTGGCTGCGCAAACCCAAGGCAAAGCGCCCGTTCTTCCTTCAGGTCGAATCCTTCGATGTCCATGAACCGTTCGACGTGCCTGAGCCCTATGCCTCCATGTACGGGGATGCGAGTGGACGAGACCATTTTACGCTTTGGCCACCCTACCAGGATGCCGCGCGGCAGGCGGAGTTCTTTGCGCTAGCTACGGCCGAGGAAATCGCCTATGTGCGATCACAGTACGGCGCCAAGCTGACGATGACCGACAAATGGTTCGGCAGGCTTCTTCAGACATTGGATGAAGAGGGCCTTTGGAACGACACGGCCGTTATCGTGACGACTGACCATGGGCACGACCTTGGCGAGCGTGGTGGCTATGGCAAACAGTTTCCGCACTTCGATAGTCACGCCAACATCCCGTTGATGGTTTGGCACCCGCATTTGAAATCGCATGAGGGGCGGGTAGAAGCGCTGACGTCGACAGTCGATATTTTTGCCTCCGTTCTGGAGATTGCCGGAGTTGCGAGACCGGACCGCTCGCACTCGAAGTCATTTGTTCCGCTCCTGGCAGGAGACCTCTCATCCGCCCGCGATGCTGTGATCTATGGCACATTTGGACAGGGGGTTTGCTGCACCGATGGCGACTGGACCCTGATCCAACCCCCGGATCGAACAAAGCCGCTTTACGCCTATTCTACGATGGTGCCGACGACGATCGATCCCAAAGACACGGCTATCGAGCACGGCCTTTACATTCCGGGTGTCGAAATGCCCCAATGGAAGCTGCCGATCGCTTCAGACGGTCCCCAGGATCGGAGGGCCATGGATAGCGAACCTTTCCTGTACCATCGCAAGTCCGATCCCAACCAGCAACACAATGTCTGGAACACGATAATCGAACAAAGATTTCGCATGGAGCGAATTATGAAAGACATGCTCATTAACTATGGCGCGCCCGCGGAGCTGCTCACGCGGCTCCAACTGCCTTTCGGCGGGTAAGTTCTACGACGCCCCCGATTGCTCACTGAAAACCCACCGCGGTTCAAAAGTCGTAAATAGCCTCAGACCCTTGGTCTGGCGGCGGCGTCTCCGAAGCCATACTTCATTCGGCGTGCCTTGATAGCTGGCTGAGATTTTTAGCCCACGGAAACATGACGAAAACCAGAACTGCGCGGCCGGTTCGAGATTTCGCCGAGGGTTTATTGTTCCCAGCCGGATGCCCACCTGCTCTGCGTCTTCCATCTCTGCTGTTATAAAGATAGGAGAGCCGCAAAGTCCACAGCAGTACTGCATCCCTCTGAGGCCGTTGGCGGCAAGCTTGACGTACTCCTTGGGGTTGCCCGAGGTGATAGGCACTGTCACAGTCACACGATAAGCGCTTCCCGTAAGCCTCTGTCATTGCAGTGACGGATCCTGACGTCATTGCGGCCTACCTCCGCATAGTAAACGATCTGCCACAGGCACAAGCTCCGTCGACATCGTCTGGAAAATTCCTTTCCTTACCCGTGAACGGGAGAGATAGAAGCAACCTGTCATAAAGAGCCATGCTGTGGCGCTTGCTTCGCACCAAGGGGATTACCGCGGCGGCCCGGACAACGCCCTCCCGAACTGCAAGAGCTTTGAATTCCCGGCCCCATGCATCGTCATCGATCCCTCGCCTGCTCGATCTAGAGTCGGAAAAAATCGCAAGAGCCTTCGCCGGCCGCTCGACCGTCGCGAAGAAGCACAACCGGGAAGAATTCCGCTGCCTGTCGCCAAGAGCCTTGTACTCAAAGCCTGTAGATACTTTGAGTGCGCGGTGCGACACCCGGCCGGGTCTTGCCGACTGACCCTGAAGGGCATCAGGTACAAGAGGATGTAGCGCACGCCGATTGGAGCAGCCCTCTCTCCCGCGTATCTCATCTTCTTCCCAGGTCGCCCACCAGTTATACTGTTTTTGTAAAACAGTTTAACTCCGGGGCTGTCGATGAAATCCATGGACCTGATGCTGGCCGCGCCGGAACCAGCGACTTTTCTATCTCGACCATATCATCCGACAGAGCATCGTCGCAGTGGTGTCAGCAAATCTTCGCGCTCCTGGCCTCCAATGGAACAATTGAGCTTTTCAGCCCTTTTAGTGCAATGAAAAGACTTCTGTTTGGCTCAATGATCTTTCTCGGCTGGCTTGGCTTTTCGCACGCCCAGGAACTGTCGCCCGATGCAATCAACAACTCGGATGTCTTATCAGGGCTCAACGGGCAGGTTGCGCAGGATCCGCCCGTCCCGAATGCCGCAATAATCCATCTTCAGGTCCTGCTTGACCGGGCAGGCGCATCGCCTGGTGTGATCGATGGTTTTGATGGCGCCAATGTCAGCAAGGCGGTTGCCGGTTTTGAAGCAATGCAGCATCTGCCGGTGGACGGCAAGCTCGACGCTCAGGTGGTAGAGCGGCTCGGCGACGACAAGCATGTTGTAGGCCCGTATATTATTGCGCCGGATGACGCCGACGACCTCGTCAATGAAGTGCCGAGAAATTATGCAGAACAAGCCAAGATGGATCACCTCGACTATACAAGCGTCGCCGAAAAGCTTTCCGAGCGCTTTCACATGGATATCGACCTTCTCCATGCCCTCAACCCGTCCGCAAATTTTTTGCCCGGCGAGACGATTTCTGTAGCCGTTGTCGGAGCACCCAGAACCGGCCAGGTGAAGCGGATCGAAGCGCGCCGCGGGGTTGGGCAGCTCGTCGCCTTTGCCGATAATGGGGATGTTCTGGCGATCTATCCGGCGACAATTGGAAGCGAAGACAATCCGTCGCCTTCCGGAAAGCACAAGGTCAACGGCGTTGCACGCAACCCGACCTACGAATACAATCCGCGTGTCAATTTCCAGCAAGGCAAGAACAAGACGAAGCTTTCGTTGCCAAGCGGACCGAACAATCCGGTGGGGTCTGTCTGGATCGATCTCTCGGAGCCGACCTATGGCATCCACGGAACGCCTGAACCATCCCTCATCGACAAGGCTGGCTCACATGGCTGTGTGAGATTGACCAACTGGGACGTCGAGGAATTGGCAAGCATGGTCAAGCCTGGCGTTGTCGTGGTCTTTACCGACTAATGCTGGCCGCCCGGCTGGACGGTCGCTACTGACTTCGATCCACTGGCGACCCCTGACGCAGTAGCGGGATGGCGACGCCGGTTCTCATTCGTCGCGGTGAAGGGAGAGATTGCCGTCCACGGTCACAAACCCGTCGGGATCTGGCGTCATGATGTAAATGAGTTCCTCGCCGCCGATGATCGCGAGCTGAATCTGCCAGGCATCGACTTTCTTTTTCTTGACGCTGCCGGCGCAATCCGTGCCACGTTCGAGTGCCGCCGGCCTTTCAAAGCGTTGCTGTCGACACCAGGAACGGCGCCCATGATGAGGTCAGGCCGCTGAACTGGGCGCCATGCGTTAAGCTATGGGCGAGAGCTCGCTTGCGCATGGCGCCCTTAAATGTCTGATAGCGGATGAATGGCGGATTGCCGGCTGCGCACTCGAAGCGTTCCTCTCCGCAGCCCAAGTGAAGAAATCGCCCTCATGCACGAGCGCCCAAGGCGGTCCATGGCATCGCGCCGAAACGCGCCGCCCATGTTATGTGGGCGACGGCTCCACTTCAGCGTCAGGCAGGGATCGGAGGACTGGTCGGGTCAGGCGCTCCATCGAAAAACAGATAGAGGCCCTCGATCTTGCCGTCTCTGGCGATGACGAAGTCGGTTCCGGCGTAGGCTGAATCCTCTCCTGGTACACCAGCTACCCATCTCACCCTGCCCGCTCGATCATGAAGAATCTCAGCGTCAGCCAGGGGCGTGTAACGGAAGCTTGGATGCATTCCACGAATTTCGCCGGCGACGCGAACGATCGCGTCGCGTCCTTGATAAATGCCATGCGGTTCGACGAAGACGGCATCTTCATGCAGGATTTCCTCGGCAACTTTGCGGCGGAGGGCTTCGTCGCCCTCCCCGAAGATTCCCTGAAGGTTTCGTTCAAGCAATGTTGCAATGTCGGCCATGATCGTTCTCCTATTGCGGGCTTAGATCTGAACCTGGCCGCCATCGACGAACAGCTCGACGCCGTTCACGAAGCTTGCATCCTCAGACGCCAGGAAGAGTACGGCTTTCGCGATTTCCTCCGGTTTGCCGATACGGCCTGCCGGGATGAGGCTTGCGAGGTAGCTCTTCGTGTTTTCGGCACTGTCGCCGTTGCCGAAGAGCTCGTTCAGGCCTGCGGTATCGGTCACGCCGGGGCTGATCGCATTGACGCGGATGTGGCGATCCTTGAGGTCGAGGATCCAGTTGCGGGCGAAGCTGCGGATCGCCGCCTTCGTGGCGGAGTAGACGCTGAACGCAGGCGTGCCGGAGACGCTGGTCGTCGAAGAAGTGAGAATGATCGATGCGCCGTCCCGCAGCAGAGGGAGGGCCTTCTGCACGGTAAAGAGCGTGCCCTTCACATTTGTGTCGAAGGTGTTCTGGTAGTGCTTTTCGGTGATGGCGCCGAGCGCTGCGAACTCGCCGCCGCCTGCGTTGGCGAAGACAACGTCGATTTGCGAGTGCTTCTGCTGTACCGCGTCATACAGACGATCGATATCGGTCAGTTTGCTCATGTCGGCTTGGATACCTGTCACCCGGCCGCCAATCTCCTTGACGGCGGCGTTCAGTGTTTCCTTGCGGCGACCCGTTATGAATATGGCCGCGCCTTGCTCCGAGAACGCCTTGGCTGTTGCCAGACCGATACCGCTGGTGCCGCCAGTGACGATGACGACCTTCTGTTCGAACTTCTTGCTCATTGTCTTGCTCCTTATGTCTGCGGCGTTTTGCCGTTGAAAAGAAGATGACAGCAGAACGCTGATGCACA
Source organism: Rhizobium sp. BG4 (assembly GCF_016864575.1). Taxonomy (NCBI): domain Bacteria; kingdom Pseudomonadati; phylum Pseudomonadota; class Alphaproteobacteria; order Hyphomicrobiales; family Rhizobiaceae; genus Rhizobium; species Rhizobium sp. BG4. Next base: position 148,276 of record NZ_CP044127.1, on the reverse strand, counting down.
TAGTCTGCAAAAATGGTACCCATCGTTCCATCTCGAGAACGATGATGAAATCTGACCTCAATGACCTTTTCTATTTCGCCGAGGTTATCGACCACGGCGGTTTCGCTGCGGCCGGGCGTGCCCTTCGCGAGCCGAAGTCAAAGCTGAGCAGGCGCGTGGCGGGCCTTGAGGCCCGGCTGGGCGTTCGCCTTATCGAGAGATCAAGCCGCCGCTTTCGCGTTACAGACGTCGGGCAATCCTTCTACGAGCGCTGCAAGGCGATGCTGGCTGAGGCAGAGCGGGCCGAGGCGCTCGTTGCCGAAGCCCAGTCCGAACCGCATGGCTTGATCCGGATAAGCTGCCCGACAGGGCTCGTTGAACCCATCTCGGATTTGGTGGCCAGGTTTCTCGCACAGCATCCGAAGGTCCGCCTGCAGCTCGTTGCCGTGGATCGGCCCGTCGACCTGATTGAGGAGCGTGTCGATGTGGCACTTAGAGTTCGAACGTCACTCGACGGCGATGCGTCGCTGACCATGCGTTCGCTCGGAAGCTCAATCCGAATCCTCGTTTCGGCTCCGCAGATCGCCAGCCGCATTGGCAGCATCGAAGATCTCGCACGGGAGCCGACCCTGTCGACGACGGATGACCATGGCGAGGTGAACTGGTTTCTCGAAACCGACGATGGCTGTTCACATACGCTTGTTCATCAACCGCGTATTGAGTGTGCAGATTTTACTGCCGTTCGAACGGCAGCGCTCGCTGGCCTGGGCGTCGCGCTGCTGCCTGACCACACATGCCGAGAGGCATTGGAGCAGGGACGGCTGGTTCGCGTCTTACCTGCTTGGCGCGGCATGAAAGGACTTGTGCATCTGGTGTTTACGACGCGGCGCGGCCTTCCTCCGGCTGTCAGGAAGTTCATCGACAGCCTCGCGTCTGGTTTCCCTCGCGAAGCACTCGGTTGATCCCGGCCTCTTCCGGACGAAACCAAGTTGCCGTGTAGATTTCGAAGGGCGGTACGGTCGGACGAATACCAAGCACTGATGCCTACGTTTCGGCGAGATAAGCAGCAGGGATCAGGGAGCAGGTGCTGCCAACGCCAACGGCCCGAAAAACCGCGGCGATAGTCGCAGCCGGCTGTCGCCGGTCATTCTCTCGCTGTGATCACGGAAGCAATTTCGTTTGCAACGGCCTGCGCTTGGACGCGAATATCCGGCACGGCCGTGATCTCCCAGAACTGGCCTGCGGTCAGCGCGCCGACCGCATAGAGCCGCGCGCGGATTGCGGTATCGCCGGGCACTCTCGATTGCGGATCGACAACGATGCCGAGACCCCGCGGATCTGCCTTGATCAGAGCCTGACGCTTCATCTCCGCAAGCAGCGGTGAATGCGCGATACCCGCCCTTTCGACGCCGGTGCAGTTGATCAGCCAGTCAACGTTCATTCGCTTTCCGTCCCATGTTCCCTTGGCCCGGTAATTGATCGACAGGCCCTTTCCTGCCTCCTCCACTGCCGAGAGGAAGCCCGCATGCACAACGACTTGGCCATTTTCCACCAGCTCGCGAAAACGGCCGTGCACATCTGGCGCCACCCGATGGCGGTGAATGTTCCACCACGGCAGGGCGTGACGAAGAAATCGGCTGCGCTCGGCCGCAGGCAGGCGCGCCCAGAGCGCTTGCGTCTGCGGGCGCAGGCGGTCCATGACCGAGCGCCAGTCGCCTGTAACCCTGCTTTCCTCGCGCAGCCGGTGAAGCAGCGCGCTCATCTTAACCGGCAGGGTCTGCGGATCGAAGTCGGCGGGCGGCTTGGGCGCCACCACATGCCCATGAGGGACGAGCCCACGTCGCGAAAGTACATCAATCTTGCCACGGAAACCGCGCGCTTGCAGCGCCAGAACCTGATCGATCATCGTCAGGCCGGAGCCGAGGATGCAGACGACGTCTTCTCGCCCAACACGCCGTAGCCAAGAAAGCCGCCACGGGTTTTCGATGATCCGCTCTTTGGCCGAAGCGGCCAATCCCGAGACATCGACCGGCAGCGGTGCATTGCCAACGCCAAGGCACAGCACAACATTCCGGCCTGCGATCTCGCCGCCATTGTCGAGGAGAAAGCCGAGCGTTTCGTTGTAACGCTCGACGCAGCCTGTCGCTTTGGCCCGGATGAAATCCACCCTGCATCGCTGCTTCTTGTTGCGCAGCAGTGCTGCCAGGCTATCGCGAACGTAGAGGCCGTAATCCTGTCGGGAGGCAAAATCACCCTCCTTCAACGGCCGCTTGCGCTCGGCAAGCCACTCTACAAAGCCATCGGGCCTGTCGGGAAAGAGGCTCATCCGCCCTGCCGGGACATTCAGCCGGTGAAGATAAAGCTCCGACCTGTAGGCGGTGCCGCGGCCAAAGCCCGGGTCATCGCCAATAACAGCCACCGCCGCGGAAGCCGGAAGGCGTTCAATGAGATTGCAAAGTGTCGCAATCGCCGAGAACCCAGACCCGACCAAAACCGCATCATAGATCATTCATAGCCCTCGCATGCGCACAGCAAACGCGTCCGGACAGGATCGAGTTCCCACGGCTTCAAGCGTAGCGGCTCTTCGGCCGCGAAAGCCCGAGGTGGTCGCGTAGCGTTTTTCCCTCATAATCCGTGCGAAAGAGCCGCCGCCGTTGGAGCTCCGGAACCAGCCGCTCGACAACATCGTCGAGCCCCTGCGGCAGATAGGGGAAGACGACGTTGAAACCGTCGGATCCCCCTTCATAAAGCCACTGGGCCATGTCGTCGGCGATCTGCTGCGGCGTGCCGACAAAGGCGAGACCCGAGTAGCCGCCATAGCGCTGCGCCAGCTGGCGGACGGTCAAACGCTCCTGCTCCGCGAGCCTCAGCACCTGCTCGCGGCCGGTCTTGCTGGCATCGGTCTCAGGCACCTCGGGAAGCGGCTGGTCAGGGTCGAATTTCGAGGCGTCATGGCCAAGCGCGATCGACAGCGAAGCGATAGCGCTGTCGTAATGCACGAGGGTATCAAGACGGGCGCGCTTCGCCCTCGCCTCCTCAAGTGTATCCCCGATCACCACGAATGCCGCAGGCAGAATCTTCAGATGATCAGGGTTGCGCCCCACCTTTCCCATCCGCCCCTTGATATTGGCATAGAGCGCCTGTCCGGAGGGCAAGTCGCGCGGCGAGCAAAAGACGACCTCAGCCGTTTCAGCGGCAAGCTGCCGGCCCGGGTCGGATTGACCGGCCTGAACGATGACGGGCCATCTTTGTGGAGGGCGGGCGATATTAAGCGGACCCCGTACGGACAGTTCAGTGCCTTTATGGTTGAGGGCATGCAACTTCGCCGGGTCGAAGAAGGCACCGCTTTCGATATCGCGGATAAAGGCGTCGTCGTCGAAGCTATCCCACAAACCGGTGACGACGTCATAGAATTCGCGCGCACGTTCGTAGCGTTCGCCATGAGCGACATGCGCATCAAGGCCGAAATTCAGTGCAGCATCGGGATTGGAAGTCGTGACGATGTTCCACCCGGCGCGTCCGCCGCTAATGTGATCGAGAGATGCGAAGCGCCGCGCCACATGATAGGGCTCGTCGAACGTGGTCGATGCCGTGGCGACGAGACCGATGCGGCTCGTCAGCGCCGCAATAGCGGAAAGCAGCGTGAACGGCTCGAACGACGTGACCGTGTGGCTGCGCTTCAAAGCCTCCTCGGGCATGTTGAGCACGGCAAGATGATCGGCCATGAAGAAGGCGTCGAACTTCGCCGCTTCCAGTTTCTTCGCAAACGCGACGATATGGGCAAAGTTGAAATTCGCGTCCGGATAAGACCCCGGATACCGCCAGGCTCCGGTATGGAGGCTGACGGGGCGCATGAAGGCGCCCAGATGAAGTTGCCGTTCGGTCAATTGCGTTCACCTTCTCGGCTCCCGGTGCCGATACTTGTCGGCGGCGTGGGAACTCGGTTGTCGCTTGGGTTCGGCCCAATATTCTCTACGGCGCGCCGGCGCTAAAGGAATATATTTTCGTTCTGCAACTCGGCTGCGAAAAGAAGCCGTGTTTGCGCACGAGCATCAGGTGCCACGTACAGGTCCGCACACGTTAGCATGTGGTGGCGGATGTCGGCACTATGGTACCCGCGCCCAGTCTCACGAGACTCTTTCCACTGAGGAAATAGCCTGCTCTTCAACCTGGCTTTACGAGTTAGCACGCACGGAAGCCGCGCCTTCGCTACGGAAAGCCACACGGCGCCGCCGCAGCATGCAGCTCTGCGTTGAATCGACCTTTTTTGTGTGAGCATTCCCGCAAGCGATGGGCTGTTTCCGAAATCACTCGCCCCAGAGGCAGGAAAGCGGGACCGCCGCCAGTCTATCACCAAAGGGTAGGATCTTGTCCCCGTCGTAAAGAACCCATCCTGCCTTGAAGGCGCTTCCGGTGGCAGCCGCAACTTTCCGGAGGCCCTTGAAATCCGGCGCTGTGACCGTCGCCGCAGCCTTTACCTCAAGCCCGATGATATCGCCGCTCTCATCTTCCAGAATAATATCGACCTCGTCCTGATCTTTGTCACGATAATGATGGAAGGTCGGTCGAGCATCGCTCCATGTGGCGAGCCTGAGAATCTCATTGGCAACGAAGGTTTCGAGCAGGGCACCGAAGGCCGAGCGGTCTCTTGCAATACGATCCTGGGTCAATCCCGTTAATGCGGCAAGAAGTCCGCTATCCAGGAAGAACAGCTTCGGCGTCTTCACGAGACGCTTCAGTGGATTGCGGAACCATGGCTCGATCCTGCGCACCAGAAACAGGTTCTCGAAGATGCCGATATAGCGACGCGCGGTTTTATCATCGAGACCGATTTGTCCTGCCAGCTGCGCGAAATTCAAGAGCTGTCCCGAGTGATGTGCGAGTGCGCGAAGTAGCTGAGGCATCTGGTCGAGACGCTCGACATCGGCGATTTCGCTAACGTCGCGCTCGACAATCGCTCGGATATATTCTCTTGCCCAAGCAGAACGACGGCGAGGATCGGGGCGTGCGATCATCTCCGGATATCCGCCAGTGAGGACGTGTTCGATCAGGTCAGACCCGACAATAACGCTCCCAGGCGCCGTAAGCTCTCCGGCAAATGCCTTGTCGAGGAAATTGCCCTTCCCTCTCAGGACTTCTGCCTGGCCCAGGGGCAGCAGGGTCACAACCTCCATCCTGCCGGCAAGGCTTTCCGAGACGGTCGGAAGCGCAAGGATGTTGGCGGATCCTGTCAAAAGAAATCGGCCGGGACGTCGGTCGTTGTCGACGGCGCTTTTGATGGCGCGCAACAGTTCGGGAGCCCGCTGCACTTCGTCGAGGATTGCAGTATCGATTTGCCTGATAAAGCCGACCGGATCGGTCTTTGCCGATGCGAGCGTCGTGTCGTCATCCAGCGTGAAATACGGCCGGTCTGTCTTGAGGAGAGATCGTACCAGAGTGGTCTTGCCGCATTGTCGGGGTCCATTCACGAGGACGACCGGCGTATCTGTCATGGCTATGGCCACGCGTTGAGACGCACCTCTGGGAAACAGCAGGTCGGCCTTGTTGTTGCTGATCAAATATTGGCCCCTTTGGAACTAACCGTAACTATTCGTCTGATCCGGAAGATATCTTCGTCCAATCCGGATTTCAAGTTCGGCCAATCCGGAAAGGCACGCCGTCTATATCGGAGCTGCCGTCCAGCCAAAAAATTGAGATGGCAAAGGAGAAAACAAAGCGTACTCGGTCGCAGCTCGATCCTCTTGCCCCCGGCTGTCGCTCAATCGCCGCCTGCGCGATCAGCGCAGGTTGTCCATCGCAGGTCAGGTGCCCCGCTCGTCCTGGCCTGCAGGGATGCTCGGCAGCAGTCGCGGCAGTCCGGCCGTCCCGCACTCCGGGAGGTGTCTTCAGAAAAAATGAACACAGGATGGGCTGGCAGGGCGCTAGCCGAGGCAACGGATCGCCACAGCTATTTGACTCCAGCTAAAAAAGTTCTTACTTTGTTCTATTCATTTAGATAGATGAAATAGACATGAACCGGCACACTTCGAACTTCACCTGAGGCCGCACCAATGGATGTGACGGCAGCTTCGACGATTAGAAAGATCATCCATGTCGACATGGATGCGTTTTACGCGTCAGTGGAACAGCGCGATAATCCGGAACTGCGTGGCAAGCCGCTCGCCGTCGGTGGTGCAGCCGCCCGAGGCGTGGTTGCGGCTGCTAGCTATGAAGCACGAAAATTCGGTGTCCACTCGGCGATGCCTTCGGTCACGGCCGCTCGCAAATGCCCTGACCTGATTTTTGTGACGCCCCGCTTCGAGGTCTATCGCGCCGTCTCGCAGCAGATCCGCGAGATCTTTGCCGAATACACGCCGCTGATCGAGCCTCTGTCGCTCGACGAGGCCTATCTCGATGTGACCGAAAACCTCAAGGATATGCCGATCGCGACCGAGATCGCGCTGGAGATCCGCGCAAGGATCAAGGCCGTTACCGGGCTGAATGCTTCAGCCGGAATCTCCTACAACAAGTTTCTCGCCAAAATGGCCTCCGACCTCAACAAGCCGAACGGGCAGGCCGTCATCACGCCGAAGAACGGCCCTGCCTTTGTCGAAGGGCTGGCCGTGAAGAAATTCCACGGCGTCGGGCCGGCGACCGCCGAGAAGATGCACCGCCTCGGAATCCAGACCGGCGCCGACCTCAAGGCGCAGTCGCTGCAGTTCCTGACCGATCATTTCGGGAAAGCTGGTCCATACTTTTACGGCATTGCCCGCGGCATCGATGAGCGCCGCGTCAAGCCGGACAGGATCCGCAAATCGGTCGGCGCCGAGGATACTTTCGCGCAGGACATTCACAGCTATGACCCGGCGCTCGAGGGCGTGCGCCCGCTCATCGCCAAGGTCTGGCGCTATTGCGAGACCAACTCGATCAGGGCAAAAACCGTGACGCTGAAGGTGAAATATGCTGACTTCACGCAGATCACGCGCGCAAGGACAGTCGAGCGGTCTTTCCTGTCTGCCGGCGAAATCGACGAGGCCGTCGCCTCGCTCTTGAAGTCAATCTTTCCGCTGCCGCAAGGCATACGATTGCTGGGGGTGACGCTATCCTCTCTCGAAAGGGCAGATGACCTCCGGACGGATCAGTTGCAGCTAGTTTAGATGACGCGCCCCTCAGAGCGGCGAGCATCCACAATGCTTCTAATGCTGCGTCCACCGCAGCATGTCGACATCGTAGCCGAGCGCTTTGGCCTTTTCGACAAGCATGTTACGGGTCTTTTTTGTCGGGTCGGGTCTCCGAGTCAGGAACCATAAATATCGACCCGAAGGTTCGCCAATTATCGACCAAGAATAATCCGCGGCGCGATCAAGGATCCAGTAATCCCCGTAAAACGGGCCGAAGAACGATACTTTGAGCTTGGCGTTGCCGCTATCCGGGACAGTTTTTGCCCTGCCTTCGGATTCTTTGCGCCTACCGTCTATTCCGCCTTCCCGGCAGTGTTGAGCACGCGGACCATACCATCTTCACCAAGCGAGTAGTCGGCAGTAACGGCCTCGCAACCGCGCTCAAACTGATTTCCGTAGCGCGCCATCTCGAACCAATGGCCTAGGTATTGCTCGATTTCGACAGGCTTGGCTGGCTGAGGTACGGACGAGTTGCCAGAAGGTCCAGCCGGGCTGCACGCAGCCAACACGGCGCCCGCCATTGATATGATTGCGATATTGATTCTCATGCCGTCAGAATACATAGGTGACCGATAGTTCCAGTTGCTCGTTCGCGATGGCGCGTGCGACCGTGCCCGGCTAGCCGTGGGATTCGTGCGACCGGAGCCGATCAGTTATCAGTGCCGCCATTCGTTGGAGTTTCGCAAGGGTCACGCAGACACCGTGCCGATGAAGAAGAAAAACGCGGTCGTGGCTCCCGCAGCCGCGCCCCCGTCGGGTCGGAGCGGACAGCTCGTTCGGTTGCTTTGTCTGCGCAACATCCGCTCCGTTGCGAGAATGGGTCATGCAGTAAGGTTGTCTGGCAAATTGCACGACCTTTCCGTCAGGACGCTGGGCACAGGGCTGACGAGGATCGAGGCGGTTCGAGAACCCGCAAACACATAGAGGTCGAATAGTACCTTAGAAGAAGCGCCTTCAGAGCCCGAGATCGTGTGAAAGAAGAAGTCAAGCGCCCGCCCAGATGACTTCGCCACTCGACCGCCGCCTCCACAGCGTCCGGGACGGCCGGTCGATGTTGATCCATGTGCCGGACGACATCAAGGTCGGGGCGCAGGGCACTTTTTACTGATACCAGACGGCACCCACGTTCGGCGCGATCGAAGGGGCCTCTCCAAGCCGCATTTCATCTTCCGAGTCGTCGGCCAGGGTGATGGCGCCGATTTTTGACTTGACCTTTTCCAACCTTTCGGATGGACAAGCCAGAGTACGTTAGCGTACTATCGGATATCGGCAGCAGAAATGACGAGGCTCGTTGCCGCTGTGAGATTGGCACCTTGCGCCCCGAGACGCGGAGGACGCAACGATGGAGCTGAACTCTGTCAATGTTGATTTCAAAGACAATAAATGGTGGGTACGTGTCGTTGAGAACGGTGCTGTGACCGAACGAGACTTCGTACTTGAAAGCCACGCCCGCAGCTGGGCAAGCGGCCAGAAAGCTCGGTTGAGCCAGTCTGGCAATCGCACCGAGGCAGCAGAGTAACGACCTGCCGAGCCCTTCACAGCTTCAATCAACACCCGCCTAGTCGGATCTATAGTAACCGTGCTTGCGGTCGGAACTATCAGAAATCTACCCGAACCGCCGTACCCACACTTTCACGACTTGGCTCCAGTCGGGATGACCGGTGGCCTTGCTCATCCTTTGTCGCGACCTAACTCACAACCATGGGTATGGAAAGAGTCCGCACTGGCGCCCAGCCGTCGCCGCCGAGAGAAACTCCCGTTGTTACCGAAGGGGGCTGGGCCGAGGTCCAACGGTTGCTAGACGGCCGGACGCGGCACATACGCCTCGAAGGAGAACTGGCCCAGCTTTTCCGTGAACGTTCGGCCACGCAGGCAGCGAAGATCATCCGTGCATGGATGGTGTGGGTTGTTCTGCTGGATGTCGTCACTCTCACGCTAAATCTGCTCCTCCTTCCGTCGCAAACAGCTACAGCAATGTTCTTGCCGGCATCACTGCTTCTTCCCGCCGCAATATCGACCGCCATTTTTTTCTCGAAGCCGCGTGGGCCACGGCAACAATTCTCAGTATTGCTCGGTGGCATCCTGGTCATCTTGCTGTCAGTCGCCCTGGTTGGGGTAGCTTCCGGGGGCGAATTCTATGAGCGGCATCTAACGATCATGTTGTTCGTGGCTGTGACTGCGATAGTGATATTCCCGGTGCCGCTCACCCTTGCAACTATGGTGGGCGTGGGAGCGATCTTTATTTACCTGATATTCCAGCTCCGAAATCCGATGATAGGACCGGGGAGCGCGATCGCGGGCTCGCTGTTTTTTGCGGCTGGCATAATGGCAACCCTGGTAGCGCGCCGGACCGCAATTATTCTGGCGCAGAAAACTTTTCTTCTGGAGCTACGCGATCGCAAACGCCTTGCAGATCTGAAAGATGCTAACGGCCGTCTGGAACGACTGGCCCGCACCGATCCCCTGACAGGTGTTGCAAACAGAAGATCAATGATGGCAACGCTTGAAGCTTATTGGAAGAATGGACCTGGCGGCCTGGAAGCTGCGATGTTGATGTGTGATGTCGACGACTTCAAGCGCCTCAATGATAGTCTCGGCCACGCCGAAGGTGATCGCTGCCTCGTCAAGGTGGCCGGTATCATCGAGAGCAGCTTGAGGAACGACAACGACCAGGTCGCGCGCTTTGGTGGGGAGGAGTTCCTGATTTTTCTTCCTGGTTGCGATGCAAAGACGGCCCTCAGCTTGGCCGAGACGATCCGACAGCGCGTCGAGGCTGCCTCATTTCCCAACCCCGCATCGAGGGCGGCGCCAGTAGTAACGCTCAGCATCGGCGTCGCTACCCTCCCCCTGGACCGTGCGCCAAAGAGCGTGGACGACCTTCAGCGGGAAGCCGATGCAGCACTTTATGCGGCAAAGAGAGAGGGCCGCAATCGGACCAGGGTATGCACTCACGGCAGTTCAGCCAATCAAACGTAAACCTGAGTCCAAACGCTGGCCTTGAAGGATGTTGACCGGCGGCCCGCAACCAATCGATACGAAAATTGAAAACTTAGCCTCCTGGTTTGTCAGGGGCTAACTGCAACCTGAGAAAAACAGCGGCTTATGAACAGTTTGCCCATCGTCAGCCGCTAGCGCTATCCCATATAGAGTCACTCAGGGTTCGAGAGAATGAAGTCGCGCGATGACCAAAGATGCTGAATCGACGATCTCAAGTTTCGTGGCAAGCCGACCTGCTGGCACAACCTGTCCGAGCGAAGTGGCGCGCAGTCTTGCGCGGGATCACAACGATCCGCTGGACTGGCGCAAATTCATGCCGGTCGTCCATGAAGCGGTAGATGTGTTGCTGGCGCGCGGCGAAATTACCCTGACCTGGAAATCTGTCGTAACGAGCGAGCGAGCCGGCCCCTACCGAATAAGCGGTCCCAGCTGAAAGGCTCACTATAATACAGTCAGGATTAGGCAACCGTCATCACCGAGGCGATAGAGGTCGGGGCGTTTTCCGGGAAGCGCAGAAACAGCTGGTTTACGAGCACCGCGCGCTCCCACTTGAAAATGCGTAGCGAACTTCGCACTAAGGTATAGCTTCACCGAAACGCCGGGAAGAGCAACAGGAACCATCGGCGATCTGAGGTCATCCCTCTACATCACCGAGGTTCCTTTGCATGAAGATCGCCGCATAGGACGTGAAGGGCTTCGACGGCGTCGGCGCCGCCCGTTCATTCATGCACTCTGCAAACCTCGCTCTCCAACCTTCCCGAATATCTTCAAATCTTCGCTTGCTCGGCGGAGCTAAAACGCAGTGCTCGGTCGTTTGCCGGAACGATCGCATCCCTCTCCTCTGCGAGAGCATCGCTGGCGGATTTGCTGGGCGCGTAACCAGAGCCAGCCATGACGAAAACTGTTGCCCGTTCCGCCACCAACGAGTTTTATGATCCGGCCGCTGCCCTGGGCCAGCATCATAGGGCCGGCCAGGCGGCAGGTGTTAACGTGCCACGCAGATTGATCTCTACATCCGGCTACCAAATAAGGGGATCGCAGTCCCAAATAGGACTAAAGCCAGGAAACGAGCTGTGGTTGTTGATGAGGACGTCGATTAGGCCCAATTCGCTCGCGACGCGAACAAAGGCATGTTCAAAGGCGGTAAGGTCATCAGGTCGGCCGCAAGGGCGATCGCTTCTTTGCCCGCTTCCTCAATGAGAGAGGCTGTTTCCTTAACTCGGTGGCCTCCGCGCAACACGACAACTTTTGCCCCATCCCTACCCTGCTATGGAGCGAACTCTTAGACCTATCCTCAACCGCCGCCAGTTACGATGGCGACCATGTTTGAAAGGAAGGCCATGGTTACTCCTATGGTGTTTTGAGAATCGATCTGGATACACAAAATATGCGTGTTTCGGCGATCGATGGCAATGACGGAGGCTCGACTTCGATCGGTCACGGCTAATTCCAAAGCATCGTACCAGGAACCGCTGGACGAGGCACTGGCGCTGGGACGCCCAGTCGACCTAGAAGTCCCCTCAGATCCTGCGTCCATGCCAACGCCGAAAAGCAACAGGGGGGCTTCAGCTCCCGATGCTGATTGACAGTTCCAAACCGGCATGCGGCATTCATGCGCCGACCGGTTGTGGGAGCGTTATATCGCCATAGTCCGGTTATACGTCGACAGAGCTCCCAATGTTGTTTACTTGCGACACGATCGAAACGTCTTGGCACCGGTTTACTGCCGTAGCAGGCCGGCTTCCAAGGCCGCGTTCTTGAACGCTTCCGCTGCTACCGACGGGTCCACACGACCGTCCACAGCGCCGATACAGGCCCGCCGGGCGGCGGCAAAAGCTTTGCCGCCGCGGCTGGGCCAACAGGTCATCAGGCACGCAAGCGCTTCTCGGCTGTTGCTCACGCTCTTAAAATGATCACCGCCGTCGATCGCCACCTCGATTGTTGATTGCCATAGTTCGATCGACATTTCTTTCCCTGCCTCTGTTTTCCATTTTGATCGTGTCCCGCCGCGTGGTGTAGCTGACAGGGTGGTCACCGGCGTTTTCCGCTAGGGTCGGGTTGCTTAGAGCCAACCTGAGGGACACCACCGATGACCGACGACATGATGAACCTGCGCTCGCTTGTTGAGAAGAGCGCTGATGCCGATTTGCTGCGCGAGATGATCGGCTTTGCTGCCGAGAAGCTGATGGCGCTGGAGGTCGCGACGAAGACCGGCGCGGGCTATGGCGAGAAGAACGGCTTCCGACTTGCCCAGCGCAACGGCTATCGCGACCGGGATTGGGAAACACGAGCTGGCACAGTCGAGCTTCGCATTCCCAAGCTTCGCACAGGCAGCTACTTTCCGAGCTTTCTCGAACCACGCCGAATGGCCGAGAAGGCCCTGACGGCAGTCATCCAAGAGGCCTATATCCAGGGCGTTTCGACCCGATCCGTCGACGACCTCGTCAAGGCGATGGGCATGTCGGGCATCTCCAAGAGCCAGGTGTCCCGCCTGTGCGAAGAGATCGACGAGAAAGTGAAGGTCTTCCTCGACCGTCCCACCGAGGGCGAGTGGCCATACCTCTGGATCGATGCCACCTACCTGAAGGTTCGTCGTGGCGGTCGTATCGTCTCGGTCGCGGTCATCATCGCCGTGGGCGTCAACACTGATGGTCGGCGCGAGGTGCTCGGCATGGAGATTGGCACTTCCGAGGCCGAGGCGATCTGGACCGAGTTTCTGCGAAAGCTGACCAGGCGGGGTCTGCGTGGCGTCAAGCTCGCCGTTTCCGATGCGCATGAGGGCATCAAAGCCGCAGTATCGAAGGTGCTCTGCGCCACTTGGCAGCGCTGCAGAGTCCACTTCATGCGCAGCCCATGCTGGTAAGAGCGGACGGCGGGTCGTCTCCGCCTTCATCGCCACCGCCTTCGCACAGGACACCCCGGACGCGGCAAGCACCCAATGGCGCAATGTAGCAGACCAGATCAGGCCGAAGGTGCCGAAACTCGCCACGCTGATGGATAGTGCCGAACAGGATGTGCTCGCATACATGACCTTTCCCAAGCAGCACTGGGCAAAGCTTCACAGCACAAATCCAATCGAACGCCTTAACGGCGAGATCAAGCGACGCACTGAAGTCGTCGGCATTTTCCCCAACGACGATGCCATCGTCAGGTTGGTCGGAGCATTGCTGCTCGAGCAGAATGACGAGTGGGCCGTTCAACGATCTCGCTACATGACACTGGAAACTATCGCCACGATGAGCGATGATCCACTCATCAGCCTGCCAGCAGCAAGCTGACACTCATCCGGCCCTTTGGGATGAGCCGTGGTCGTCTAAGCTACACCACGCCCTGGGACATGATCTCCATTTTGTCTTGAACGCGCCTTCAACGCGTGCTGTTCCGCGATCGGACTTAAGTCCAGGTCATCACCATGGCGGAAGTTGGAACCATTCCAGAACCGTCAGCAGCAGGCTTCGTGCTGGCCTGGAAGGACGGTTTCACGGGCGCTGCGGCAGCTCGTTGTCGCTTCCCGGCGCAGGCTTCGATTTGTTATCCGCTGGGCCATTGCGCGGTATCGGGTTCAGGGCCCGTCCAGGCGTTCCTGTCGCTGTCCAACGGTACTTCAGCCTATCGGACTAAGGTCCGATGCTGGAACCAATGCAATGTCAGAGGGTTGGTTGGGTAGATTCAATATGACGATCTAAACTAGAGAGGAAACCATGAAGAAAATCGTTCTCGCAGCCGCATTCGTCTCCGTCTCGTCTCTTTCAGCACTGGCTCAGACCGCGCCAGCCGCCAACAGCAACGGCGACACGCCGGCAGTTGCTACCCCCGACACCAAAAATCCGACGGCTCCGGTGGAAGGCGCAAACAGCTTTACTGAGGACCAGGCTAAGGATCGGATTGAAAAAGCAGGTTACACGCAGGTGAAAGATCTCAGCAAAGACGACAAAGGCGTTTGGAACGCCAAAGGCATGAAGGACGGCAAAGCCGTTTCGATCGCCCTCGATTATCAGGGCAATATTGTTGCCAAGTGAGTGCGAAACGCAAGCGCAAGGAGGTTATCATGAAAACTGTTACCGGACTTTTTGACGACTATACGGACGCCAGCTCCGCTGTCAGTGAACTCGAAGCTGTTGGTGTTCCATCTACTGATATCAGCATTGTATCCAACAATGGTGATCGACGGCACGGCGAGTCGAATGCCGCCGAAGGGGCCGGAACTGGCGCCGGGATCGGTGCTGTTGTCGGCGGGGCAGGCGGTTTGCTCACTGGTCTCGGCTTAATGGCGATTCCGGGTGTTGGCCCGGTTGTCGCCGCCGGTTGGCTTGCTGCCACCGCAGCGGGGCCGCAGCTGGTGCGGTGGCAGGTGGGGCCGCTGGTGGAATTATCGGCGCACTGACGAGCTCCGGCGTACCAGAACGAGATGCTCATTTCTACGCCGAAGGTGTGCGCCGAGGTGGAACCCTCGTCACCGCCAAGGTGGATGAGGCACTGGCGCCAGAGGCTGAAGCTATTCTGAAGCGCTCGAATTGGGTTGATCCGACAGAACGGCGCACCGCCTACGAGAAGCAAGGATGGACCCGTTTCGACGATACACTCGCGCCCTACAATGCCGAACAAATTGAACAGGAGCGGCTTCGTTATCGCCGGAATGGGATGTGAATTTTGTATGAAGGGCGCCCCGAGGCGCCCTTCATTATACTCACGGCTTGTGGCATAATGCTATTTTATGGAACTTATGGGCGGTTTTGCGCGAACCTTATGGAACTCGACCTGGCTCCGCTGTGCCCGGCTGCGAGCGCAGCGCAGACGTCAACGGAAGCTTCTCTCGGGACAGGGTCAGGACAGTCGGATGCAAACAGTATGGGACAGACGCAAAATCAACACTCCCGCCGCACTATGGTCGTGTGCCTTTGAGCATATGACGGTCCGCATGCTCGCTATCAATCGAGAAAGCACAGTTGCCGTCGGTAGGGATCGCAGTCGCTCGCTGCGTTCAGCTACCGAATTGACGTACCTATCCCGCAGGAAGATAAGATGTTGGCGACCAATGGATTCGGCTTCCAGCAGTTGCTATTGCCTGGGGCAAACGGTCACCAAATTCACGGTTCTATCGTAACGTGCTACATTCTCCCGAGGTTCGCCTGATAAAAATCGCGGGCCGCACCGTAAAAAGTCCAGTTCGACATTAGGGCGATGAGTGCGCCGTTTTTGCAGTCGGCCGATGAAATACCCTCAACGAATCCTTGGGAGCCTCTCCCACTGGTGATACGGCGGCGGCGAAGGCAGCTGCCATTCCAATGTTGTTGCCCCGCCCCCCCAAGCATTGTCTCCAGCGAAACGCTTTTTTGCGAAGGCTTCGAAGACACCGTAGAGGAAGATCAGCACCGCGAAGGCCGAGATGTAGGAGCCGATCGAGGAAACGTAGTTCCAGCCGGCAAATGCATCCGGATAGTCGATGTAACGACGCGGCATGCCTGCGAGACCGAGGAAGTGCTGCGGGAAGAACACCAGGTTGACGCCGATGAACATGACCCAGAAGTGCAGCTTGCCGAGGAACTCGTTGTACATGTAGCCGCTCATCTTCGGGAACCAGTAGTACCAGGCAGCGAAGATGGCGAAGACGGCGCCGAGCGACAGAACGTAGTGGAAGTGAGCCACGACGTAGTAGGTGTCATGCAGCGAGCGGTCGAGACCAGCATTTGCCAGCTGAACGCCGGTGACGCCACCGACCGTGAACAGGAAGATGAAGCCGATCGCCCAGACCATCGGCGTGCGGAACTCGATCGAGCCACCCCACATCGTTGCGATCCAGGAGAAGATCTTCACGCCCGTCGGAACGGCGATGACCATCGTCGCGAAGACGAAGTAGCGCTGTGCGTCGAGCGACAGGCCGACCGTGTACATGTGGTGAGCCCAGACGACGAAGCCGACGGCACCGATGGCGACCATGGCGTAGGCCATGCCGAGGTAACCGAAGATCGGCTTGCGCGAGAAGGTCGAGATGATGTGACTGACGATGCCGAAGCCCGGCAGGATCAGGATGTAGACTTCCGGGTGACCGAAGAACCAGAACAGGTGCTGGTAGAGGATCGGGTCACCGCCGCCTTCCGGCGCGAAGAAGGTCGTGCCGAAGTTACGGTCGGTCAGCACCATGGTGATGGCGCCAGCCAGAACCGGCAGCGAGAGAAGCAGCAGGAAGGCCGTGATCAGAACAGCCCAGGCGAAGAGCGGCATCTTGTGCAGCGTCATGCCCGGTGCGCGCATGTTCAGGATCGTGGTGATGAAGTTGATCGCGCCGAGGATCGACGAGGCACCCGAAATATGTACAGCGAAGATTATCAAATCTACCGCGGGCCCAGGGTGTCCAACACTCGACAAAGGAGGGTAAAGCGTCCACCCGGTACCCGACCCGTAGGCTCCTGCCGGGCCTTCGACGAACATCGACAGCACGAGCAGCAGGAAGGCCGGAACGATCAGCCAGAAGGAGATGTTGTTCAGACGCGGGAACGCCATATCCGGGGCACCGATCATGATCGGAACCATCCAGTTGGCGAAGCCGCCGATCATCGCCGGCATGACCATGAAGAAGATCATGATGAGGGCGTGAGCGGTGGTGAAGACGTTGAACATGTGTTTGCCACCGTCGATCGCGGCGTCACCTTCGAAGCCGTAAACCATCGAGGCCAGACCGTTGAAGATTTGGATGCCGGGCTCCTGGAGTTCCATTCTAATGGCGATCGAGAGAGCGCCTCCGACGATACCAGCAACGATAGCGAAGATCAGGTATAGAGTTCCGATGTCTTTGTGGTTCGTCGAGAAAAACCACCGATTGACGAAGGAGGGCTTGTGCGGATGCTCATGAACTCCGTTTGGGACGCTTGCGTCGGAATGAGACATCTCTAATCTCCAGAAAAGTACCGGGTGCGAACCTAACTATGGGGAGCTTGTCACTCGACCGCACCTGCAGATATAGGAAAATTATCGCATACCGATAGTTTTCCGTAAAGCCATATTCCGGGTGACTGCGGTAAACCTAAATCCCGATCGCTCTGGAGGTTGCTACCAAAAACCCCTCTCCATTTTTTCTCGGTCAATCTGACGTCTCTTCGTGCTCTTCCCCCGTAATGACCTTAAGTAAAGCAAGGAACCGTTTCCGAAGACATCCGGGGGTTTCTCTAAACGCTCTCAATAATCGTACCTCCCGACTACTGGTCACAGCCATCGCCTTTGCACCAAGCCTGACGTCCACCTCAGATGGCACTGGTTGGTCGAAAAAGTACTGGAGCGGGACTTTGAAAAACTTGGAAACCGAGAACAACATCGCCGCGCACTCGGTTTGTGCCGTTCTCGTACTTCTGCACTTGCTGAAATGTGATCCCAAGTTCTTGGGCTAAGTCACTTTGAGACCAACCAAGACTCAACCTCGCTGATTTAACGCGAGCGCCAATGAACTTGTCGATGTCTGTAAGTCGGCGAGTTCGCGCAGCTTTTTCGGAGACGATCACAGGCGTCCCCCCAATACATTATGCGTGCGTCACCCTAATCGCATCGTCACGGGCTGTGTGCAAGCAAATGTCGGTACGGGTTCGATCCGGACCGTTACGTGGACGAATGCGTTCAAGCGATTTTTTTGCACTTAACCGACAATTATCCTCGGTTGTCTTTCGCCAAACGAGCGAGCAAAGTCGTTTTAAAACAGGCCGTTCCGAAGGAGCTAGCCATGTATGCGCAAGACGTAATGACCACCCGCATTATCTCCGTGAGACCAAAAACGACCATTCGGGAAGTGGCGAACCTGCTGGTGTTACACAAGATCAGTGCCGTCCCCGTGATTTCATTCGGGCGGCTGCTGGGTGCGGTCGGAGAGAACGATCTTCTGCACCGTGTTGAAATCTCAACAGAGAACCACATTCGGACTTGGTGGCGCGATCTATTTACAACATCAACGGCCATCGCAAGAGACTACGTAAAATGTCATTCCTCCTACGTGGAAGACGTGATGAACATCAATGTGACGACGGTGTCCTCCACGACCACCCTCGCAGACATTGCTGATCTTCTGGAAGCGGGACGAGTGAAATGGTTGCCCGTCCTCGAAAACAACCGCGTTACAGGCATCGTCACGAGAAGCGATCTGGTGCGCGCGCTTGCTTCCAAGCCGGTGCTGAATCGTTCATTCATGCGCGCTGACTCGACGATCCAAGACGATGTCATCAGCTCCCTGCGAGATGCAAACTGGACGATTTCCGGAAGCACTCGGGTCAAGGTCAGCGATGGCATTGTGTTGCTCGAGGGCACATATCGTTGCGAAGCGGAACGCAAGGCCAGCGCAATATTGGCGGAAAACATTCGGGGGGTTCGGCATGTCGACGATCGCCGCGAATTCCTGGACCTCAGTTTCGCGGCCTTTTGATGAAAGGGCAATAAAATGGAAACTTTAAACATCGACGTCTTCTTCGATTTCCGTTCCCATCGTGCACGGGCTTGTTGGAGCAGCCAGGAAAGGGTTCTGCCCGGCGAATACCGAGATCACGAGGCAGCTAGGCGGGCGGCCCTCAAGCTCGTAAGGAAGACGCTTGCACGCGATCGAAAACGCATTGGGAGTCCCGAGATCAGGGTGTGGTTGCGTTAGCCTTTATCGGAGCGAAGGTTTTGCATTCGATGGAGCGCGATAGGTGAAGGCCTACGGAAGGTCATGATCTCGTGAAGGATGGCATTCTCATTCGTGATAACCGCCTGCCATTGACGGTTTCCGAACACGAAAGAGATACGACGAGTGCCTTCATCGTCGCCCACACCATTCTCCACACGGCCCACTATAAAGCCCTCGCGCATATAGCGGCGAAATTCACCTTCCGAAATTCCAAACCGGTCGGAAACAACGTTTCCGTCTATAATCGGGTCGTCGGCTTTATGGTACTTTCCCTCGACCATTCTGAACGCGGACCTCCTCTTACGACGAGCGACAAACATAAGATCACATTCTTTCTGCGAGAACAATATGACGGGTTTGTTCTGTCGACAAGATGGTAGGTTGAGGCTATGCATGGAAGTCACGGACTGATTGACAAGCTTTATCGCCGGCGTGAGAGCCTCCAAGCCGCGCTTGATTGGCGCGAATCCCTTCACTCGTCCAGCGACGAGGATGCAGGAGACGGTACCGAGACGGAATTACGCGATGAGATAAAAGACATCCAACTGGAGATCGCAACTATCGAACGCCGACTAGCACATAGACATTAGTGGAGGACGTCATCTTGGCTTCAGTGATAAATGATTCCGAGCCAAACGAGTTCTCGTCTCCAGCTTGCTCGCTCCACGAGGTGAGTTCGTCCTACATGGGATCGGATAAGAACGGCGATGCTATCACCGATGTCGCTGTATGGCGAAAGGCGGAGCGGGTTCGACTGATAGAGGCGAGGAAAAGCCTTTCGCGAGAGGACCGAGAGCGTTGCACGTTTGCCATTGCGACCGCGCTAGACGAGATTTTTCCCGAGATCGATGGTAGGATTGTCAGCTTATACTGGCCGTTCCGGGGCGAACCGGATTTAAGAGCATGGATGGCAGCCGCAGTCCTACGCGGCGCGACCTGTGCCTTGCCTATTGTCGTCGGAAAGGAAAAGGCGCTTGCCTTCCGGACGTGGAACACCGGAGAGGCTCTGACGAGAGGCGTTTGGGATATTCCTATCCCCACCGGGGAAAGGAAGTTCGTCCAGACCTCATCATAGCGCCCTTAGTCGGCTTCGACACATCCTGCTATCGACTTGGATACGGGGGTGGCTATTATGACAGAACGCTGGCGGGTATCACCCGACCCATGGCTGTGGGCGTCGGCTTTGAACATCAAAAACTTAAAACGATCCATCCATTGAAGCACGACATTCCGATGGACATGATAGTGACCGACGTAGGGGTCCGCGTCCGGTGATGGAGGCTCTGGGACCGCATTTGCTGTCAACCGGCCCGATGTTTCTGATGCCCGCACTACTGTTGGCAAGCATCGCTCTCAGTTGGAACGCCTTTCTCTTGATGTTCGAACCCGTGAAGGCTGGACACCAGGCTAGGATTGTCATCATCAACTTCGCAGCATCGATCGCGGTCAGCGCGAGCGGATTACTATTTGTGAACTGCGGCGTCTGGTTGGGGAGCGGATTGTTTGTTACCGCCCTTGGCCTGGCCAACTCGCTCCGACGATATCGAGAGCGGGGCTCGCTGGTTTCCGTTTCCGCGATATTCTTTTGTCTGTATCTGATCACCGCGAACTGACTGCTTCCTATTTGCTAGGCCGCTTTGGTCGTTGTGGATGCCTTAGGCCGTTCGGGGACTTCGTCGATTCCCACGGTATCAATCACCGCTGCACACCAATTTTGACCGCGATCGTTTTGCTCCCTTCGAAAGATCCAGCGGTCCAGTCGTTTATCCGACGACCAGCTATGTTCGGTGCCGTCGGGTCTATGCACCGTCTCAGTCTTAACGCCAACGAAAATGACGGTGATTTCAGAGCAATCGGCAAGGTTTCTTGCATCGGTGATGCAGGCGCTTGTAGTCTCGCTCAAAGCGATATCCAACGTTTCTTGCCGCAAATTTCTTTCGTCAATGGCTTTGCAGAAAGCGTCGAAGACTTCTGATGTCATCAAAGGGCGCAATCCGTCCTTGTCGCCTCGGGCGAAATCTTGGAGTATGAGGCTGCGTGCCTCACGTGCGCCATACAGAAAATCACTCTCCGAAAAGTGTTCGCCGCGCTTCTCAAGCATATCGCGGGTAAACGCTTTGAGTTTACAATCCGCGTCTGGCGGCTCGCTCTCGTCGCCTCTATGACTAAAGGCGGGAGCGGCAAGATTGAAAATCATCCAGTAGAAGACGAGAGTTGCTACGAGAGTTATACTGTCGCTGGGAGTGTTGTGCATGGTGGCCTCCTTCGTTGCTGGCAGGCCATTGGTTTTTTTGTGCTACGATGCCAAGGAAACAGTTTCCAGGTTCCGCTTCATAAACTCGCGGACCATGACCTTGAGAAGAACCTCTCCCCTATTTGATGATTGAGCAAACTGATTTAAATGCTAGTCTCAAGCAAAATTATTGCTTGAAAGGAATACGGCAATGGACGTCGACCGGGCGCGAACCTTCCTTGAGATCATCAATACCGGAAGTTTCTGGAAAGCTGCTGAACGGTTGAACGTCACGCAGACCACCGTCAGTGCCCGCATCAAGACACTTGAGGAAACCCTTGGGCGGCAGTTGTTCACGCGAAATCGAAATGGTGCCCAACTCACCCCTGCGGGGCGCGAATTCGAGAAATATGCAGCCTCGTTCCTTCAGGTCTGGGAGCGCGCCCGTCATCAGCTTTCTCTTCCTGAAGGCCAGACCAGCTTGGTAGCGCTCGGTGGAGAGCTAAGTCTGTGGGACCCTTTGCTCCTGGATTGGTTGATCCAAATGAAACATATGGCACCCCACGTCTCCCTTCAGGCACACGTCGGAGTACCTGAGCACCTGATGGAGCAACTGCGCACTGGGACACTCGACATTGCCGTCCTGTACGCTCCCAGACTTCTTCCCGGATACAAAGTCGAGCTCGTCGAGGAGGAACACTTGGTTCTTGTACGAAGCACGGTCGACAAGGCAGCGACAACCGGTGTCGCCGAGTTTGTTCACGTGGATTGGGGGCCAATGTTTTCATCCCACCTGGAAGCGGTCTCAGGTAGCCGGGGAGACCCCGGCTTGATGGTCGGCCTCGGCCCGCTCGGCCTGAATTACATCCTTCGGGTCGGCGGCACAGGCTATTTCAGAAAGGGCGCGGTGGCCCGGCTCATTGAGCAGGGCAGATTGGAGCAGATTGAAGGAGCTCCGGAATTTTCATATCCTGCTTACGCGGTCTACCCGGAAGCATCTGAAGACAACGTCGATATACAAACCGCTATCATGGCTCTTAAAGGCGTGTCGGATCTTGCCGGCTGACATCGCGCCTCCCACTTCATGTTCCCTTTTTCCGAATTAACGTCTCTTGTCATTCATTTTTCAAGAACTATAGTGCCTGTGATGCGAGCAGTCGCAGCTTGTTATGAGGCATGCCAAAAGTGTTATTCGAAGCCCTCCTTTCCAATCTTATTCAGATCGGAACTCTTGATGTCACCCTTCCCAACGGCACCCGCAAGCAATTTGGTTCCGGGCGCGAGCCGAGAGCATCACTCGTCATTAGGACCCGGCGCGCAATGCGACGGCTTACCTTCAATCCAGCGCTAGCCCTTGGCGAAACGTACATGGACGGCGATATAACGCCCGGATCGGGAACACTGTTCGAAGTACTGGATATTCTAACCCTCAACTGGATGGAGGGAGGGCAACATTTCTTCGACAAGGCGTTCGAGAAATTTCGCTGGGTAAGGCGCTGGATCGACCAGCTCAATTCGATAAGCGCCTCACGACGAAACGTAGCTCATCACTACGATCTCGATGGCCGCGTCTATTCACTGATGCTGGATGAGGACATGCAGTATTCGTGTGCCTATTTTCCGAGAGGAGACGAAACGCTTGAGGAAGCGCAACTCAAGAAAAAGATTCACATAGCCGCAAAGCTGAAACTTGATCAGCCCGGCCTGGAGGTTGTCGATGTCGGATGCGGTTGGGGAGGCATGGCGCTGTTCCTCGCGCGGGAATACGGTGCTCGTGTTACTGGTTTGACGTTGTCGACCGAGCAATTGAATGTTGCGAGAAAGCGAGCACATGAAGCCGGCCTCGCCGATA
Organism: Rhizobium sp. BG4; assembly: GCF_016864575.1. Taxonomy (NCBI): domain Bacteria; kingdom Pseudomonadati; phylum Pseudomonadota; class Alphaproteobacteria; order Hyphomicrobiales; family Rhizobiaceae; genus Rhizobium; species Rhizobium sp. BG4. The sequence continues at coordinate 125,414 of NZ_CP044127.1, read as the reverse complement.
GAGTAACATTTCAGCTTCTTGATTACCGGAACTGGACGGGTCAGGTTGACCGCGTCGTTTCCGTGGGAATGTTCGAGCACGTAGGCATTGATCACTACCGAACTTTCTTTGACAAAATTTACTCTATGCTGAGGCCTAACGGCGTTGCCTTAATTCACGCGATCGGGCGCGCAGACGGCCCTGGCAGTACAAATCCATGGATCGCTAAATACATTTTCCCGGGTGGTTATTCGCCGGCAATCTCGGAGGTCCTATCCGTCGTCGAAAAATCGGGCCTATGGGCAACGGATGTCGAGATATTGCGCCTTCATTACGCAAAAACGCTCGCGCTATGGAGGGAAAAATTCGAACAAAATCGGGCGGCACTAGCCAATATCTATGACGAACGGTTTTGCAGGATGTTCGAGTTTTATCTGGTAGCCTCAGAGCTCGCATTCCGTCGGGCCGGGCATATGAATTGGCAGGTGCAGCTGACACGTGACATCGCGACATTGCCGCTTTCCCGCGATTACATCTTCGAAGAAGAGAAACGGATTTCCATGCCGCTTCCGCACCAGCTCGGACAGCCCATGGTATCAAACCAGAACATGCCAGCCGACGAGCGCGTCGGCAACACAGGAGCTTGAAAATGACTCTTCGACTTGGACAGACAGCGCCGGACTTTCAACAGGACAGCACCCAAGGTATGATTAACTTCCATGAGTGGCTGAGAGGCTCATGGGGCATCCTATTTAGCCACCCCAAAAACTTTACGCCCGTTTGCACAACCGAACTGGCGGAAGTCGCGCGGCTCAAGCCGGAGTGGGACAAACGGGGGGTTAAGCCTATCGGGTTGTCGGTAGATGATTTGGATGCTCACGAGAGCTGGGAGCGCGACATCGCCGAGACGCAGGGTCACGCGCTCAACTTCCCTATGATCGCCGACGTCGATAAAAAAGTCGCGGAACTTTACGGCATGATCCATCTGGAGACCGATCCGACTGTGACCGTACGAGCGGTTTATGTCATCGATCCTCAAAAGAAAGTCCGCTTGACTTTAACCTACCCGCCGAGCGCCGGACGAAATTTTGTCGAAATCCTTCGTGCCATCGACAGCCTCCAACTCACCGACGCCCAGAAGGTCTCGACGCCTGTCAACTGGGAGCCCGGTCAGGAGGTGATTATTTCGCCATTACTGACCAAAGAGCAGGCCGAAAGTCTCTTTCCTCAAGGCTGGCGTGAGCTGCGTCCGTATTTGCGCATGGTAAAACTCTAAGAATCCGAGGGAGCCGGACGGTTCGTATCATGCCGGAAAACAAGGACAACAAGACCGTAGCCGTCTCCAACGGTATCGCCGCCGACACCGTCTTCGGCGCGGTAACACCGCCACTCTATCTCTCGAGCAATTACGCTTTCCAGCAATTCGAAGCCGCCCAGCAATATGAGTATTCGAGGACTTCTAACCCGACGCGTGAACTCTTGGCGGACACCGTCGCAAAACTTGAGGGCGGCGTCGCCGCGGTCGTCACAGCTTCCGGCATGGCGGCACTGCATCTGGTTCTCAGCTCTCTGGCAGTCGGCGATCGCGTCCTGGCTCCCCATGATTGCTATGGCGGCACTCACCGTTTGCTGACATCTCTACGAGACAAGGGACAGCTCGCCCCAGACTTCGTCGACCAAAGCGATCCAGCAGCTCTTGGTTCAGCCTTCTATAAAAAACCGGCATTGGTACTCGTGGAGACGCCGAGCAATCCACTGATGCGCGTCGTCGACATTCGCACGATAGCGCGCCTTGCAAAGGAAGCCGGAGCGAAACTCGCGGTGGACAACACCTTTCTTTCGCCCGCACTACAGCAACCGATCGAGCTCGGCGCAGATATGGTCATCCACTCGACCACCAAATATCTCAACGGGCACTCGGATGTTGTCGGAGGTATAGTGGTTTCCGCATCACCGGATGACGACGAGAAACTCAAATCCTGGGCAAACCTTATCGGTGTTACGGGTTCGCCCTTCGACGCTTACCAAAGACTGCGCGGTGTAAGGACGCTCTTCGCGAGGATAGAGAGGCAGCAACGAACGGCCGGCCTGATCGCAACAATGCTAAGCCGCCGGAAAGAAGTTAGCCGCGTCTATTATCCCGGACTGCCTTCGGACCCAGGGCACGCGCTTGCGTCGAAACAGCAAAAGGGTTTCGGCGCAATGCTGAGCTTCGAACTCGACGGCGGCATAGGAGCAGTGCGAAATTTCGTGCGGGGCCTCAAGATTATTACTCTGGCGGAATCACTCGGCGGTGTGGAAAGCTTGATCGCACATCCGTCCACTATGACCCATGCCGGAATGGGCAACGAGGCGCGCCAAGTCGCCGGAATACGAGACGGTCTTCTCAGGATGTCTGTTGGGCTTGAAGCCGAGATGGATTTGCTTGGTGAGCTTTCCGATTGCCTTGACAATCTTTGAAAGAGGTATTTCAGCAGTCCTGCAGATGTTGCAGGAGCAGGATCAACTCAGGGGCCATCTCCTTGATTTCCGTCATATGCGTTGCGCTCAGCCTAAGCATGATCTCCTGTGATTTGTCGGTCAGCTCGAGGTATTGCCGCCTCTTGTCCACGGGATCTACCTTGCGATCCACGAGGCCGTTTTTGGCCAGACGGTTGACGAGTTCGGTCGCAGTATGAGGCGCGATCAGCAATCGTCCCGCCAAAAGGCCGATTGTCATCGGCTCCGGGCCTGGATGCCCCTTTATAGCAAGCAAAGCCTGATGTTGCTGCGAAGGAAGCCCCTCCTCCTGCGCGGCCGAGGCGCTGAATTCCGAAAATTTGCGCAATGCGAACCGGAGCGTCGCCAGCGTCTGATAATCGGCGGCGCTCAATGTTTTTTTACCGCGGGTCATCCGTCCTCGTGTTGCCTTGTCTCGTTATGAACGGACGATTACGCCATCCAGGCGATCTTTTCCAGCTTTCGGCGGTCCTGCAGGGCTCGAAGCGCAAGCATGAGCTTTGGTGCCATCTCACGAATTTCGTGAAGGTGCACGCCGCTCAAGCCTTCGAGAATTTTCTCCGCTTTCGCAGTCAGCGCCAAAGTCTGCTTCCGGCCATCAGACTTCACTGCCTGCCGCTCCACCAGACCCTCTTCCTCCAATCGATCGACCAGGCCAGTCGCTGTCTGTGGTGCCACCAACAGACGATCGGCGAGCATTCCAATCGACATCCGTTGAGATCCGGAAAGGCCTTTGATCGCAAGGAGCGCCTGATGCTGCTGTGGCGTCAAACTGAGTTTTTGGACCTCATAGGAACTGAAATCGGTGAACCGTCGAAGCTCGTAACGCAGGTTTGCCAACGCCTCGTAGTCTCCGGGTGAAAGGAGCTCTGTATCGTGTTGCGTCATTTTGCACTCCACTCTGAATTCCAATTGCTTTGTATCGTAACACGATATATGTGCGTGCCAAGAACGAACTTCATTCTGGAGAAAGAATTGCCAATACCCCCTCCCCCACGAAATTATCCGCAGCACGATTTTACCGGCGGCCTCGCACGACGCGAAGCTGGCGACTTCACGACCGATCGGCGCGTTCTGCTACTCATCGGCATGGCTGTGATCGTGGGTTCCGGCGGCGCTATGGCGGCATGGGTTCTCGTGAGCCTTATATCTCTGGTGACGAACCTGGTCTGGTTCGGACAATGGAGCATTACACCGTCGTCTCTTGCGGCGGCGGCGCGCTCGCCTTGGATGGTCGCTGCGCCAGTCCTCGGTGGGTTGGCCATAGGTCTGATGGCGCGCTTCGGATCGGAAAAAATCAGGGGTCACGGGATTCCGGAAGCAATCGAAGCGATCCTCATTGGCGGCAGCCGCATGTCGCCGAAGGTCGCTCTCCTGAAACCGCTGTCCTCCGCCATCTCCATTGGCACAGGCGGACCATTTGGTGCGGAAGGCCCGATCATCATGACCGGCGGGGCAATTGGTTCGCTGTTTGCCCAGTTCTTTCACATGAGTGCGGCAGAGCGTAAAACGTTGCTGGTCGCTGGCGCGGCAGCGGGAATGACCGCGATATTCGGCTCGCCGATCGCGGCGGTCATGCTCGCGGTCGAACTGCTGCTATTCGAGTGGAAGCCCCGCAGTTTCATCCCCGTCGCAGTTGCCGCCGCCGTTTCTGTGTGCTGGCGTCCGTTCATCTTCGCCGACGGCCCACTGTTTCCCACGCAGTTCCATGTTCATCTCGCATGGTGGGGTATCCTGCTCTGTGTCGTGATGGGAATTGTATCGGGCCTTCAGTCCGGCCTGCTGACCACCCTGCTATACAAGATCGAAGACGCGTTCGAAAAACTTCCGTTTCACTGGATGTGGTGGCCGGCCGTTGGCGGTCTCGTCGTCGGGTTGGGCGGACTGATCGAGCCAAGAGCACTCGGTGTCGGCTACGACATCATTTCCGATCTTCTCAGCAATCACATCGTGGCCAAGGCCGTTATAGCCATTCTCCTGGTTAAGGCAGGCATTTGGCTAGTGGCGTTGTCCTCCGGAACGTCTGGCGGCGTTCTAGCGCCCCTTTTGATCCTGGGCGGTGCGCTGGGGTGGATCGTCGGACTTGCTTTTCCAGGCGAGCCCGGTTTCTGGGCTCTACTCGGCATGGCGGCGATGATGGGCGGAACGATGCGCGCGCCCCTGACCGGAGCGTTCTTCGCTTTTGAGATCACTGGCGACGCAAGTGTCATGGTGCCACTTCTTGTTGCGACGGTATCTGCCTACGCGGTCACCGTTCTGTTGTTGCGCCGCTCGATCCTCACCGAGAAGATCGCGCGCCGCGGTCAGCACATCACGCGGGAATACGGCATCGATCCATTTGAGCTGACCCGTGCAGCCGAAATCATGATCGAGCGTGTCGACACCTTCTCAGCCAAGATGACGGTGGCGGAAGCCTGCGTGTTTTTCGCCGGACAGGAAAAGACGCATCGCGTCTATCCTGTGACGACTGACGACGGGCGGTTCGAAGGCGTGGTTACCCGTGGAGACGTTCTCGGCTGGCAAAGCAACCCTGAGCTCGGCAGCCAAACGCTCGGTGAGCGGGTATCAGACGCCTCGCTTCCTGTTGGACATCCCGATGACACAGTCGGCTTCATCGCCGACCTAATGCTCTCAACTGATAGTGCGCGGATACCGATAGTCCATCCTGAGAGCGGGAAGCTTCTTGGCCTCATCGCCAGAAAGGATCTCCTGCGATTGAGAAGCTCGCTGAGGACGAGCGAGCTTGAACGCCGGCCATATCTTGGAGCCAGGAATCAAGAGCCCGCGCGATAGCGTCCAGAAAGGGCTGCGCGACGCATCATGCGCCGCGCAGCCAAGCAGCGTGATGGAGATCTCAGTGCTAGACCATTTGTTTCAAAAAAACCGACTTTGGGCGCAGGGCAGACTGGAACAGGACCCCGCGTACTTCAAAAAGCTCGCTGCGATACAAAGACCTCAATATCTTTGGATCGGCTGTTCAGACAGTCGAGTTCCCGCCAATGTCATCACCGGACTGGAGCCGGGCGAGGTATTCGTGCACCGCAACGTCGCAAACCTCGTTCACCCGAGTGACCTGAATCTACTTTCGGTGCTGGAATTCGCGATCGAGACGCTGAAGATCGAGCATATCATCGTGTGCGGGCATCATGGGTGTGGCGGCATCAGGGGCGCAGTCGACGGCAGGTCACATGGCATCATCGACCACTGGCTGCAACCCATCCGTGACGTCGCAAGCAGGACATTCGAATGCAAAGATTGTCTCATTGAAGACGACGAGGGGCTCAACAAGCTCTGCGAGGCGTCGGTGATTGATCAGGTCGCAAAGCTTGCGCGGACCCCGATAATCCGCAAAGCTTGGGATCACGGAGCGCGGCTTCGCATCCACGGATGGGTTTACAGCCTGAGCGATGGTATTCTGACGGATCTCGACTCCAGTCAGGGTACGACACGTCATAGAAAATAACATCAAGCGAAGGACTTCGCTATCACGCCGCCTTTTGTTGTGTGGTCTTGTCTGTGGGCAGCAAACGGGCAACCGCGCTCAACAGGTCTGTCTGCGAAATCAGTCCTATAACGTGACGCTCTTCGTCGACCACAATAACGGCATGGCTCTCGCCATCGGTTAGTGTTGGTAGAACGGACATCGCGGGGTCGCGCTCGTTTGCGGTCGCAGCCACACGTACCTTGGTGATCGCATGGCCGTCCTCAAGCAACTCCCGCAGTCCCACGGTGCCGACCAGCTTGTCGAGCTCGTCCTTCACCGGGAGGGTTCGAATGTTATGCTTCAGAAGGAGGCCACGCGCGGCCGATGGGTCAGCGTTAAGATCGATCGAGATTACATCGCGGGACATAATGTCTCCGCAGCTTATCTCACCATGCGACCTTATAGCGGCCTGGAACTCGACTTGACGCAACAGCCGCGAAAGGTCGTCGCGATCAATGTCGAACGTTTCTTCAAGCGTGTCTAAGGCCGCATCAAGGTCCTCTTCGCGGAATCCCACGCGAAGCGAGGACGGGCGGTCCCGCGTGTTGTGAAGGTTTTCCGCCGCATTTTGCGCTACATGCGGATAGTTACGGCGCGATAGTTTGTGAAAAACCAGTCCGAGGCCGACGAGAATGCACGAGTTTAAGGCCACAGGGATGAACGGGAAAAGGAAGCCCCATCCAGCAACAACCGGTCCACCAAGCACGGCGGTCAAGGCGGCCGCCCCGCCCGGCGGGTGAAGGCTTTTGGTGAAAGACATGGCTGCGATCGCCAGCGCGACGCCGACGCCCGTGGCGATGATGGGGTCGCTGATGAAATAAGCTGCGGCCATCCCCATAAACGCCGAGATTGTGTTGCCGCCAATGATCGACCAGGGTTGTGCAAGCGGACTTGATGGCACCGCGAAAAGCAGTACAGCCGAAGCCCCCATGGGGGCAACGATGAACGGCAAATGAGGACCCGCTCCGAAAAAGTAGCCACTGACCAGGCCCGTCAATCCAATGCAGATAAGTGCTCCCAAGCATCCGACCATTCGTTCGCGAAGCGTCGCGCCAGCGAGGATTGGCTGAAAGATCCTGTAACGCGGGCGAAGTTCGCCGCCACTGTGCAGTGGTGTTTGGGGCATAGGGTGTCTCTCGGGAGGTTAGGTGCTATGATGTCTATTGATGTCTCGGGTGCTCGAAAGCACCTTTTCAAAGGCAGCCAGCGATTGGGGCTGATGATCTTTGCGCGAAACCAGGATGGTTTCGATCGCGCCTAGGGAGATCGGCATCGTGCTGGCAGCATGAGGCATGAGATCGTAGACGGATCGTGGCATCACGCCGGCTATGTCCCCTGTCGAGATGCTGGCCATTATTGCGTGGTAGGAGCCGTGCTCGATGGTGCGAACACTGGAGTGTTCAAGCCACCGTTCGGCAGCCCGGCGATAGGTACATCCGGGCTCCAGTGCTGCAACGCCTGATACACGCAGGTCACTCGCGTTTTTTATCGGCTTATGTCCAAGAGGCAGCACTACCAGCAGATCTTCCGAGAAAACGGATCTCGCGTCCAGCTTCGAAACATCCTTTTCGAAAGCAATTGCATCCGCGACCTGCTTGGGCGGCCGCGCTACTAAAGCGCAATCGAGCGTCCCCCGGACAACTTCAGACAGCAACTCTTGGGACGCGCCAAGCTTCAGCTGGAGGGAAACTTCCGGCCACATCCGATTGAACTCGGCAAGCGCAGTGGGGAGCCGACTCGCCGCGGTGCTTTCCATCGTACCCACTCGCAATTCTCCGCTCGGAGCAAAAGGCCCAACGGCCTGTCTGGCTTCGAGCGCGAGAGCGAGGAGGCGAGTGGCGTACTTTGAGAACACCTCGCCCTTCGCCGTTAGCGTCATCTTCTTACCGTCACGGCTGAAAAGAGAAGCGCCGAGGTCTTCTTCGAGTTGCTGGACACGCGTGGTGACGTTCGAGGGAACACGACCGAGCTCTGCCGCAGCCCTGGTGACGCTCGACTCTCGTGCCACGGCGAGAAAGATTTCGATTGACGAGAGGTCCAAATATTTGATCTCTATCTCGGAACGGTTCCAATGGATGGTTCTCCATTACAGAAAGAACCAGGGTTGCTCAAGGGCTTTTTTGGAGGGGCCGCCATGGATGTGAGATCGGAAAGGGATGCTTGGCGATTATGGTATGCATGGTATCCAGTGAGACCTCAGGACGACGGGGTACATTGGCTTGAGGTTATTTGGCGGCGTCGACTAAGTCGATGGCCGATCCCCTATGAGTTTCGGACATTCAGAAGGTCTGTAGACAAGGCGCGCGAGGCGGCAAGGCGTGAAATTTGAAATTCCGGACGATGCAAACCCGTGGCGATCAATGTCAGTCGCCATTCCTGGCCCGCTGCCATCTCCCTCTAGGCGGCGGGCCATTTCCTAATCGAAAACACGCATGCCGAGACAATACATCGCGTTTGACATGATATCACCGGTGCTGCGCATGGATCAGTTACCGGCAAATTCCTTGACAGTCAAATGTCGAAACCGATCGTTGGACGCAGTTCTGACATCGTCACGCTTGAGATTTCCATCCAGCGATCATCACTTTCCAACCGACACAACCTTCAAGGTATGCGTCGTTCCGTCGCGAGCTACCCAGCTTATGGATTGTGCTTTCGATAGTCCAAGCAACGCTACCCCGATTGGCGTCAGGATTGAAATTCGGTTTTCCTCAATATTGGCTTCGCCCGGATATACGAGCGTCACATTCCGAGGTTCGCTCGTCCCGGTCCGGTATGTGGCTGTTGATCCCATCTGGATCGTCCGCTGAGCCGCCGCATCATCGACTACGACAGTTGCTCTCTCGAGTTCAGCCATGAGTTCATCTCCGACGGCCATATCTTTGTCCATCGAAGCCTGCGCCAGAGCCGTAAGGCGTCCATAGTCGGCTTGTCTGACGAGAATAACTGGCTTGTTCGAAGTTAGCGTGCTTTTAGTCACGAGCGCCTCCATTTTCACGGTTCTACAACCGCGGCAGAAAAATTGGAAAGGTGGAAGTCGCGCAAGAACGTGAAACAGACCCGTCGCCCGGGGCGCGACGGCAACCGGGAGCGGGCTACGATCCTGCGATCGGGCACAAGCGGAAGGGCACGGACTGTTCCAACTTTGACATCTCAGCAGCATCGCTTCGCCTACCAGCGATGTCAAGCACTCAAGGTTCCCGAGAACCGCAAATGTACCGAACCGACCGCGATCATGAGACGCCTAAAATCATCTGCGCCGCTCCGGGATATGACTACAATCGGGCTCCGCCTTCACTCCGTCACACCCCGGCGCGAGTCTCATCCTGATTGACGCTGAATCTCACCTAGATTGCCGCTGTGCAGACGTGATCACCTGAATTGGATGCTTCGTCATATGACTACTCTTAGTGTTACCATTAGGACTGGCAGTCAGCAGGACGTCAGCGCAAGACGGCCTTCACCGTGGGCTTACGACACTCGCTACAACGAGCTTTTCTGAAATTACCTGACTGCTGTCAAACCCGAAGCGGCGAGAAATCTGCAAACAGAGTCATGGTTCAACAGCCGAGCATACTAAGCAATTGGCTGAGGCAAAAAATGGGTAGTGGCAAGCGCTAGGCAGAGCAGCATTGCGATTGATACGCAGCCGGCAATGAGCACACGTCCACCGGACGCCATCACACTGCGCAAGTCGACCGAAAGCCCAAGGGCAGCCATCGATACAGTTGTGAGAGCTGTAGAAGCTGTTCTGAAGGAGCTAACTGCCACATCCGGGATGAGGCCGATGGAACGGCAAGCAATCATGGCAACAAAGCCAACGATAAACCACGGCACTAAATGTCCCATCTTCATTCGAACTGATCCGCGGCGGCCCGACTTCAGACCAAGCAAAACAATAACCGTCCAAGCATAAGAACGCGGACCAATTTTACCAGTGTACCGATTTGAGTGCTCACCGTTCCGACAGGGACTGTCGCGGCGAGGACTTGTGGGACCGCATAAACTGTTAGCCCAGCGATGACTCCATATTGCCACTGTGTCACGCCTAGGATTTTGAATGCGGCCGGCAGCAGTAAAACCACCGCAACACCTAACACCGCAGTGAAGGCGATAGAGGATGCGACATCTTCCGAAGAGGCGTCGATTACCGGAGCTGCAGCGACAATCGCGGAATTGCCGCAGATCGAATTGCCGCATGATACAAGCGTCGCAAGCCTGTCATCCAGTCCAAAGGCGCGCCCGATAGCATAACTCAGGCCCAAGGACGCCACAACAACCGCAACAATCGATCCAAACAACAGAGGACCCGCCGCAGATATCGCTGACGCGCCTATAGTTCCGCCCAACAGCACGATGGCGACCTCAAGCAGGATCTTTGACGAAAATCCGATGCCGAGCATATATTGCTTCGGCAGTGCGAAGGTTGTGCGCAGCAGCGTGCCGAGTACAATCGCGAGAACCAACCCATCGACCCAGGTCTCCCCGAACAACCACATCTCCAACCGCTCCCCGCCGTAGGCGGCAATCGATATTGCCGCGGCGAGTGTGATCCCGGGAATGACTTCCAAAACTTCTGTGTCACGCGACATTTATGTGCTCCACATTGGCGGAAAGAGAGAATACTTCTCCTAATCTTTGATATCCATCTGATGTTTGTTGGTGCTTCATTCGGAAAGTTTGAACGATGACCCTAGAACAGCTTAGAGTGTTCATCGCAGTTGCGGAGCGACAGCATCTTACGAAGGCTGCCGAGGCCATTAACCTCACCCCATCAGCGGTGAGCGCGTCGATTAAAAGCCTCGAAGATTCAAGCGGCGTGCAGCTCTTCGACAGGGTTGGCCGAGGAATCCAACTCACGGCAAACGGCCGGGCGTTCCTCAAAGAGGCGCGAGAAACAGTATCGCGAGCATCCGCCGCAGCGCGCTTTCTTTCGGATCTAGCCGGACTTCACCGCGGCCACCTCGAGATCCAGGCCAGCCAAACCATTGTGAACTACTGGCTTCCACAAAGAGTGATGCGCTTCCGCGAGAGGTACCCCGCCATCACCGTCGGTGTTGAGATGGGAAACACGGTTAGTGTAGCAGAGGCTGTTATTTCCGGAGACGCGGAACTCGGTTTTATCGAAGGCGAATTCGAGCATCCGCTGCTCTCGTCCAAAGTAATCGCAGAAGACCAGATGCTGGTCTTCACTATGTCGGGTTGGATAGATTCCACGATAAGGGCAGAAGATATTAATCGATACCCGTGGGTTACCCGAGAGCGAGGATCCGGCACGCGCTCCTTTTTCGAGACATCTATACAGCACCTAGGCTTCGCCGCCGAAAGTTTAAATGTCGTCTTGACGCATCCGTCCAATGAGGCCGTTTTGAGCGCTGTCAGGGGCGGCGGGTGCGTAGCGTGCTTGTCTCAGGCTGTGGTGGAGCCGTTCTTAGCAAGCGGCGAGATGATAAGGCTCCCTCTTGACCTTCCTCCACGGTGCTTTTCCATCTTACGGCACAGGGACAGAGCATTGTCCGCAGCGGCCGCAGAATTCAATGCCTCATGTCATGCCGAGACAGATGGATGACACACCCCCACGTCATAGTAGGAGGAGATTGCAGCGAGTTCCGACGACTTGATGGTTCGTTTTTCGAGCGCCGCGTGGGAGTAAGGGCAGCCGGGTTTTGAAGGCTCGGGCTTGGCTCCGAGCTCGGCTTTGCTTTTAGCAACGCAACTATCTCGCGGGGGGCGCTGGCTCATGAACGTGCAGCAGAGCTCAGACGCCCACCGGGGCCGGTGAAGGCGCTTGCAAGTTTGGCAATAGCTTGCCGAGCAGCGGATGGAACAGGGATTTGCGCGGGTGCGATCGCCGGGTGGGGGTACGAAGCTTCCCCCTCCGCGGACCCTAGTTGGAACTGCCCAACGACCTGCCGCAGCATCCCGGCTTCAGCTGCAAGTGTCGCGCCGGCTGCACTTGCCTCTTCCACCATAGCGGCGTTCTTCTGAGTAACCTGATCCATTTGATTAACGGCCGTGTTGACTTCACTCAGTCCTATGGATTGCTCGCGAGCGGATGTGGCGATCGAAGCCATGTGGGTGTTGATCGCCACAATGAATGTCTCGATCTGCCTCAGCGCCTCGCCGGTTTCGCTGACAAGCTTGACCCCTGTTTTTACCTCAGCTGCCGACTGCTCTATCAATCCTTTGATTTCTCGTGCGGCGTTGGCGGACCGCTGGGCAAGCTCCCTCACCTCCTGAGCGACAACGGCAAAGCCTTTGCCTGCGTCACCTGCACGAGCCGCTTCTACACCAGCGTTCAGGGCGAGCAAATTAGTCTGGAACGCTATGTCATCGATAACGCCGATAATGTTTGCTATTTGGCCGGAGGAGTTCTCGATCCGTCCCATTGCTGTCACTGCACTGGCAACAATGCCTCCCGATCGACGAGCGCTTTCATTTGCCTCACTCGCCAAGCCGCGAGCTTCTTCTGCCCGCTTGGTTGAGTTAGCAACATTAGTGGTAATCTGATCCAGGGCAGCGGCGGTTTCCTCAAGCGAGGCAGCTTGTTGTTCCGTTCGTCTTGAAAGGTCCTCGGCGCTGGTGCTGATCTCTCGCGATCCACCATCGATGGCATTGGTAGAACGAGCAACCGTCGAGAGCGTCGCGCGAAGCTGGCTCATAGCACTGTTGAAGTCGGTTCGCAGCCCCTCGAAATCAGCCGCGAAAGCCGTATCTAGCTCGAACGTCAGATTGCCTGCGGCCAGCTGACGAAGGCCTTCTGCTAGGCCCTGCGTGGCCTGCAACATCTCCATGGCACGCACACGGTCTTGCTCTGCCAAGTTTCGACGCTGTTCTTCACTGTGATTGCGCTGGTTCGTGGCCTCTTGCTCAAGCCTGCCATTTTCAATCGCATTCTTGCGGAAGACGTCCACTGCTCCAGCCATTGCGCCAATCTCCGTATGGAGCCCTAGCCCGGGTATCTGCGTGTCAAGCCGCCCTTCCGCCAAACCACGCATCGCGCTTGCCATGTCCAGAACCTGACGGGAGATCGACCGGCCAATCGATGTCGAGAGAAACAGGAGTAGAAGTATCATTGCGCTAACGGTGATACCGGCAAGCCAAAGCGCTTCCTTGGCACTTGCGGCCCCGGCCGCTTCTTGAGCGATCTTCACTGCCGCGGCGCGATCGTGGAACTGCTGCACAAGAGGTTCGACAACCGCGAACGCCTCCGAAACGCTCTTTCTTGCGACCGTTTCATCGCTGGCCGCCGCAACATAATCGTGAAAAGATGTCCTGTATGAGCTCAAGGTCCGCAGAGCTTCGTCCTTCGCAGATTGCCCGCCAAAGGCCTGCGGCGCGAGCGACGCCAGGTGCTGGGCTTCAGCATCGTGGGCCGCAGCGTATTTCGGATCGCGACGCATGATGAAATCTTTTTCGTGGCGCCGCAGCATAAGCATCGAGATCTGCGTATCGGCATCTCCACCCGCTTGAAGCTTTGTCTCCAGTTTATGGACGGCTTCCCGCATGGCGCCCTCCAACCCCAGGGACGGGTCCAGACCGAGCCTGATGTTCGTCGCGACAAGCGTCTTGAAGCGATTGTTGTATTCAGCATAAGTGCCCGCCACCTTGTCGAGAAGTTCACGAAGGTCGCGGTCGTCTACCGACTTCTGGAGAGACTGGATTGTATTCAACAACTCGGCCGAAGCAGCGTCGTGCTTTTGTATCGAGAGTTGATCCTTTCGCAGAAGGAAGTCCTTTTCGTGCCGGCGAACCTGCAAGAACATCCCGTCTAGTTCGGACATCGTAAGATTGAGCGCGTCGATCCGCGTCGTCTTGTCCTCGTAAAAATGCTCAGTCGACCGCTCGGTTATGAATATCGCGCAAACTGATAGAAGCGACACGACGGCAAGAAGTGTTAAGAACACAGTCCTGTGGGCTATCTTAATCCTGCCAAGCATCGCGAGCTCCCTATCGGCATAATTGCAGCGATGAGGCTAGATGACGATGACTTAAACTGGTCTTAAAACTCCTTGGAAAAGCCCCGGGTCAGACTTTGGTCCGATGCTTTCAAGTAGTAAAGGTAGGTTATTCTCTCCCACGCGCAACGAATGCGCGAGTACCCAGGTATTTTTTCGGACAGTTTCCACCAGGCCGGCTGACTTCAGCCCGCGCTTCAGCCCATTTTTAGTTCGCAACCGACTATTGCCGTGCCGCGGATAGGCGTTATGTCGGCTCAACAAATTGCTCACATTCTCGGTTTTTCGATGCGAAAAAAAATACGTTGGCTCGCGCTTTTGATCTTAGCCGGAACGATTCCTGTGCTTATCGCTGCCGCTATCATGGCGCATTTCTACATCAGCGAGAAGAAAGTTAGTTTTGATGACGAGTTGAAGGAAAGTGCGAAGTCGCTGTCAGTGGCGATCGCCCGTGAGCTTGAATCCCAAAAGGCGTTGCTCTCGATTATTTCGGATACGCCTCGTCTTGATCCGCCGATACAGCCGGGAAACTTCGAAGAATTGGCTCGCCGGTTCCGCATGCGATTGCCGCTTTGGGAAATGTTGCACGTCGCTGATTTGCAGGGAAATATTGTCCTGTCCGAGCCCGCGTCAAATTTGGACCCGCCCAGAACCACGGTCCGCGATATTGATAGCCTCCAACTCGCGTTCAAAAGCGGCGCGCCTGTGGTCGGCAATGTGTTCCGTACCAGCAAAGAAATGGCCGCTTTTCCGATACGCATACTGGTAAAGCGAAAGAAGGCAGTGTTCGTGCTCAGTGCGCTGGTGCGTGCGGATGCCATCGGCGCCGTCGTCTATCAAAACATCGACCCGGCGCTATCGAGTGTCTGGGTTACAGACGAGAAGGGCGGGCTTGTTGCGGCGACCCGTGCCTCGCCGTCTGCGGTCGGTGACCCGGCAAAGGATTTCGCAGCATTGAAGACGACTGCGAACGGAGAGGCAACCGATCAGTCTTTGGCAGATGGCGAAGAAGTCCGCATAGCTGCTCTTCCAATTTCAGGGACGGGCTGGAAAGTCCACGTCGCAATCCCGATCGCCGTTTACCAACGGGTCGTTCGTGAGGGCTATGAACTTGTTGCGGCGGCGGTGGCAGCCATTACCGCCCTGTGTATCGCGGCAGGAATCCTGCTCCAGCGAGAGCTCGAAGCCCGTCGTCGTCAAGAGGCTTCGATGGCCATCATGCAGCGCATGGACGCGCTGGGGAAATTGACGGGCGGCGTGGCACACGACTTCAACAACCTGCTGATGGTGTTCCAGGCCGGGATCAACGGACTGCAAAGAAGGCGGCTCGACGAGACCAAGTTCGCGACCACGATCGATCTCATGGCCGATGGCGTTGCACGCGGAAAGGCCATTACCGAGAGATTGCTCTCGTTTACGCGTCGTTCGACGCAGCAGGCTGAGACCCTGTACATTCAGCATCGTGTTTCTGAGCTTGAGGAACTTGTCCGCCAGGCTGTCAATGACAGGATAATTGTGGAAATTGACCTAGATCCTGACCTATGGCCGATCACGGTCGATCGCCAGGGCCTGGAGGTCGCTATCGTCAATATCGCCACAAACGCAAAAGAAGCGATGCCAGACGGAGGAAAACTGGTCATTCGCGGACGAAATATACCGCAACCCTCGGGAATGGCCCGATCGATGCGTGAGGGTGCGGTTTCGTTAAGCCTTATAGACAACGGTCAGGGCATTCCGGCTGACCGCATTGATCGGGTCTTTGAGCCGTTCTACACGACGAAGGGTCCGAAATCGAACGGTCTAGGACTCAGCCAGGTTTATGGCTTTGCCCAGAGAACCGGTGCAGACGTCCGTGTGAATAGCGTGGAGGGTCATGGTGCCGAGGTGATGCTCGTCTTTCCCCGCGCCAAAGCCCTGGCTGATGTCTCTCTGGAGATATCGCATCGGCCTTCTCTTCCGCGTCGCGTGTTGGTAGTTGACGATACCGCAGCTTCGCTTGACGCCTGCAAGTTGGCACTAGAGGTGGAAGGCGTTCAAGTGGTGACCGCAACTGGTGGCGCCGAGGCGTTGGTTATATTGCGTCAAAACCCCAATCTGAAGCATGTTCTTTCCGATGTCATGATGCCCCAGATGTCCGGGCTTCAACTTGCAGACCATCTCAAAGCCGATCATCCCGATGTCTCTATCGTCCTGATGACTGGCTACAGTGACGCCCTGGAGGGTGGCTTGCAGACGGAAACACCTGTTGTGAGAAAGCCATTTGCGGTAGAGGAGCTTGGCCCCGCCTTTGCTGCAGCAGACAAGCTGAACGAGAGTGCGAAGAAGATCATCCCGCTGCATCCGAGTTAAGAACGTGTCGCATGGCAGAGGCTGCGCCAAACGGGATTAAGTGCTGTAGCATTCTACTGATCGTCAGGCTGTAGGCCTGCGGCGGCCTCCATGAGAGCGATGAACCGTGCCTGGAGGGATGGCGGGCAGTTTCTGAATGCGCTGAGCAGCCGGAACTCTAGCCTGCTCGCGGGCATTGCCTTAGCCTCAGGATCTTTTCCATTTGCTACTGCTTCCTGCTCGCCAAGAAAATAGCTTAGAGGGAGCTCAAACAGTCCCGCTATCGTCACCATGGCGGCCGCGCTTATCCTGTTCGAGCCCTTCTCGTATTTCTGGACCTGCTGAAATGAAACACCAAGTCGCTCTGCCAAAGCGGTCTGCGACCAGCCCTGGTTCATCCTTGCTGCTTTGACACGCGCTCCGACGAACCGGTCGACATCCGTGGTCTTCCGATTGCTTCGAGCGCTCTCCAATTCTCTTATTGTCAACTTTTTCCTCCAACTGCAGGTGCCTCGCGCCCCTGCCGCACGATCATGCAGCAAAGTCTCACCGTATGCTCAGCAGTGCAAGTAGCAGACCATCAAGGATCGGAATTCCGCACCATGTTTCAAGAGGGTGGGTTGGAAGAAGTTCACTTACAATCCTGCAGGAGTCTTCCGGCATACCTCTGCGGCGCCCGGGCAAGCATTTTTCCACACCATTGCCGCGGCAGAGTGAAGCGTTGAACCACAGTTGCTCACTCAGCGTTAGGTGATGGAGAGCCTTTGTGAACTACCGAAGCCGACTGAGAAAGAACCTGAGGAAAGCGGACAAAGCAGCGCGAAACGACCGCGAGGTACACCATGACTGCCCTAACGCCTGGACGCCTGCCAATCTACACGATCGGACACTCAAACCGATCCCTGCAGGAGTTCATGGATCTTCTGCGCGCGCCGCAGGTGGAATGCGTCGTTGATGTTCGGAAGATGCCGATGTCGCGGACGAACCCTCAGTTCAATTCAGATGTTTTATCGGATGCACTACTGCATCACCACATAGCATATCGCCGATTGGACGCACTGGGCGGTCTCCGATCGAAGGCACGTACGATACCTTTCGAGCTGAACGCCTTCTGGAAAAATAGAAGCTTCCACAACTACGCTGACTATGCACTTTCCGATACATTCCATGAAGGCCTGAGTGACCTTGTCCAGCGCGGGCAAAGTTGCGTATGTGCTATTATGTGCTCGGAGGCCGTGTGGTGGCGCTGCCATCGCCGCTTGATCGCGGATAATCTTCTCGCACGGGATGAAACCGTATTCCACATAATGGGACAATCCCGCATCGATCGTGCAAGCTTAACTCCCGGGGCGCTGGTGAATCGCGACTACAGGGTCACATATCCGGTTGTTAAAGACTTGGTTTGTCCTCATAGCTAGCGCGAGCTATCTCGATGCTGCTCCTGGGACCCGCTTACCATTCGCGCGAAAGTTCCCGGTTTGCGGCTTTTGCATGATCGAAAGCGCGGAACTAGTCTTCCTTCGGGTTGTCCGTTTCGTTTACGTAGGGGAGTTAGGGGTGCCAATGTATCTACAAGCCGGCCTGTGGGGCCTCGTGGGCGGATCGGCCCTTATCATAGGAGCGGTTATACCGTTTCTTGCTAACCTGCCCCAGCGCATAATTGCCGCAGTCATGGCAATCGGCTCAGGAGTATTGATCTCTGCTGTTGCCTTCGAGTTGATGGACGAGGCATTTGCTCGCGGAGGGTTCGATTCGACGGCACTCGGTTTCCTGCTCGGCGCGGCGATCTACACAGCGGCGAACGTCTTTTTGAACCGACGTGGTGCCCGTCACCGAAAGCGCTCCGGGCATCACCAAGAGCAGAAGCAGCAGAATGCCGCGGATGGTTCCGGCTTGGCGATCGCGATTGGCGCTCTCCTCGACGGCATCCCGGAGTCGGTGGTGATCGGTGTGAGCCTACTTGGTGGTTCCGGCGTGAGTTTGGTGACAGTCGCCGCAATCTTCCTGTCGAATGTCCCGGAAGGTCTGGCGAGTTCCGCTGGCATGCGCCATGCCGGCAGATCTGCGAGCTACATCTTCTGTGTCTGGGGATGTATAGCTCTTGCCTCTGGATTGGCGGCCTTGGTCGGGAACGTTGCTCTCGCGGGAGCAAGCCCAGACATCATCGCTGGAACGACAGCTTTGGCCGCTGGCGCTATACTCGCTATGATAGCAGACACAATGATCCCGGAGGCGTTTGCAGAGACGCACGAGTATGCAGGATTGATCACCGTCGTCGGCTTTCTGTGCGCCTTCGTGCTTTCAAAACTGGGAGGATGACGTACGCCTTATCTGGGCGACCGTCGAAATTATTCTTTCTGCAGGCCTTTCCGCCCGTTTGGCGCGGTTTTATTTATCCGCTGCTTTGCCGGGCCTTCGATGCTCGCCAGGTTATGAGCAGTGTTCACCAGGCCTATATGAGAAAAAGCCTGGGGGAAGTTTCCGAGGAGGCGGCCACTGCTAACGTCATATTCTTCGGCGAGAAGTCCAAGATCGTTGCGCAGCCCAAGCAGGCGGTCAAACATTTCGCGCGCATCCTTATGGCGCTCGCCAAGAACATAAGCGTCGGCGAGCCAGAAACTGCATGCCAAGAACGCCCCTTCCCTGCCGCCGACACCGTCATCCGTTTCGCCGGTCGAGTAACGCGCGACCAGTCCCCCGTGCAAAAGCTCCCGCTCTACAGCTTGAAGAGTGCCTACTATGCGCGGGTCGTCGGCGGGAAGAAATCCAAGCTGCGGCATGAGAAGAAGGCTAGCGTCAAGCGTTTCGCCTCCAAAATACTGAACAAAACTGTTTTTCCTCGCGTGGAAGCCGTTATTGCAAATGTCGTCGTGAATACGGCGCCGCAGCTCGCGCCAGCTCGACACTGGCCCTTCAAGCTGGTATTTATCATGGCTAATGATCGCGCGGTCAAAGGCAGCCCAGGCCATGGTTCTGGAGTGAGTGAACAGGCGTGGCGGACCTCGAACCTCCCAAATCCCCCTGTCTGGTTCTCGCCATGTCGCGCCAAGGTGGCCAAGCAGGACCTTCTGGAGTCGCCATGCCTCTTCCTGAGGCTGCAACTCTGCCTCACGCGCAGCGTGAAGAGTTTCAACCAGCTCACCAAAGACGTCTGTCTGCACTTGGCCAGCGGCCTCATTGCCTATTCTGACTGGCTTGCTGCCCTCATAACCAGAAAGCCAGGGCACCTCAAACTCAGGAAGCCAACGCTCTCCGGCAATCCCGTACATGATCTGCAATTGTTGGGGTGAACCCGCGACCGCACGCAGCAACCATTGGCGCCAGTCTCGCGCCTCTTCGCGATAGCCGGAATTCAGCAGGGCATAAAGGGTCAGAGCGGAGTCCCGTAACCAGCAGTAGCGGTAGTCCCAGTTGCGTTGCCCACCGATTGCCTCCGGCAGGGAGGTCGTCGGCGCCGCTACGATACCGCCCGTCGGCCCGTAGATCAGCATTTTCAGCGTGATGAGAGAGCGAACAACCGCTTCACGCAGGCTCTCCGGCAGTTCATGAGCAGTTCCACGTTTGACCCATTCGCGCCACCAGCTTTTGGTCTGATCGAGAAGTTCTCGGCGATCGGCGATAAAATGAGGCTGCTCATTCGAAGGATGATACGACAGGGTCATAGGTATGCTGTCGCCAGCTTTTACCCGGAAAACCGCTGTGGTCTTGAGGTCCTGCCCCTTCAAGGGCAGATCAGTAATCAGTTCGACGGCATGTGGCCCAACGATGGCGCTTAGCCCGTAGTCCTTTCGCCTCACCCAAGGGACAGCCTGACCATTCTCAAACCGCAGCGTGATTTCCATCTCCATTTCGATCATGCCGGAGACGCCAGTGACGATCCTGATGACATCGGGCGAGCGATCAAGAGAAGGAACAGGCATGAAATCTGTGACTGTGACTACGCCCGTCTCTGTTTCAAACCGGCTTTCCAATACGCCGGTATCCGTGAGATAGCGGCGACTGCAGCCCGACGACGCTTGGCGCGGCGCCACCTTCCATCGCCCATTGTCTGGCGTCCCAAGCAAAGCGGCAAAGCAAGCCGGGGAGTCGAAGCGCGGCAGGCATAACCAATCGATCGATCCATCGCGTCCAACCAAAGCTGCGGAAAGCATGTTTCCGATCAGGCCATAATCTTCTATGCGGAGCGCCACTGTTCACCCACCGTGTGAAAACGAGGGATAGTCCGTCATGCCGCCATCTACGAATATCGTCGTCCCAGTGATGTATCCGGCGACGTCAGAGGCGAGTATGACGGCCATGTTCGCGATATCTTGAGGTTCCCCGATGCGGCCGAGCGGAATCTTCGTCAGCAGATCCTTGCACTTCGTTTCGTCCTGCCATACCGACCGATTGATCGGCGTGCGGATTGCACCGGGGGCGATGCAGAGTACACGGACGCCAAAAGGAGCTGCTTCCTGGGCAAGGGATTTCGATAACATTGAAACGCCAGCTTTACTGGCCGTATAGGCGCTATAGCCTGTCCAGGCTATAGCCTCGTGAACGCTGGAGACGTTGAGTACCACGCCAGACTTTTGCTCAATCATCCGCTTCAATGCCGCTCTCGAGCATCGGTATGTGCCTTTCAGGTTGATGTCCATGACATGGTCCCAATCCGCCAAGTCGGTTTCCCATCCAAGGGAATAGCTTCCGTCGATGCCCGCGTTGTTGACCAAGATGTCGATGCCGCCCCACTCATCATCCAGCGTCGAGAAAATCCGCTCGACGTCTTCAGAGCGGCTGATGTCACCCTTCAATGCCAGAGCCGCAGCGCCGTCCGTCGAGAGCTCTACCGCCATCCGCCGCGCTTCATCAGAATCAACTAGATAATTGATCGCTACCTTTGCACCATTTTCCGCAAAGCCGCGCGCGATCGCTGCCCCTATTCCAGAGTTGCCTCCCGTTACAAGGACGCGCTTGTTCGCTAAATCAATTTTCATGCGCCGGACTTCTAGGTTTTGGTGACGTTGCTGGAAAAACGCGGGCACGCAAATCATGTTCCTGCGACAGAACGTACATCTTTTCACTGGCTCGGAGACCGCGTCCTCCCAACCCTTGAGGCCCCGAACACGTGGCGGCAGATAATGACCCTGTTTTGCCTACTCGTTGCTTCTTAGAGTTACTTCCCAGCGGCGAAATGGATCGTCGCCCGCATCGCTGCTTCCCATCCCTTAATGAGATCGCGGCTCCACGCAGGAACGATAGAGCGCACAAATATCTCGCCTACCGCGCATTGCGCGGCCAACGGACCTGGTTCCGGCCAGCAACCTGTCCCAGAGCCGGCCAGCAGGTCTCAAGTGCCCGCTGACCGAAACGCGGCGAGTTTGACATGAAGCATGTCCGCCCCGCAACCATGCGCGTCACAAGATGCCCCAGATCTACTTCCGATAGAGTGCGGAACTTCGGCCGTCTGAAAGAAGATACGACGTCCGTGTCCCAACCCCTCATCGGTTGACGCGATCCGTGCTGTGGTTCTTGGAGAGGCAGCGACACGGCCGATGTCTCGATATCGTTGCAGCGACAGGCCTACTTCGTCGTGCCAAGCTGCTTGATGATAGGATCAACGTTTGGATCAGCCTTCAAGATGCGTCGAGCAAACCTCCAACCTTCAGGAGTGTGGATCAATTCATCCGTAAAAGTTGCCGTGCCTGTCACAGCGAGGCCGACGCGGTCGAAGACGGTAAGGTAGCAATACATGCTGGCTCGATCACCATTGATCGAGATTTCGTGATTGGTAACGACGTGCCGTTTGTTCTTAGAAAAAGTCGACACCATGAACGTATGGGCCTGCCGCAGTTCCTCGGTACCCTTTGCTGTACCCCAAAAGCCTACGAGTTCACCTTCTGTCGCAAAAGTTGCCACGAATCTAGCAGCGTCTTCTGAGTCCAAAGAGTTGTCGAAACGGGCACTCAACTCTGCGATCTCGGCACGGTCAGCGGCTTCCAAGGCTCGTGCCATATTTCTTTCGGATACTTGGGCGAAGGCTGGTGTAGCCGCATGTGCCGCTAAGCTCATTAATACTGCTGATAGGAGATTTCGAACCATTATAACCCTCCACTTGCCATTCAAGGCGTTGCGACGGATTCCAGACCCAGGTCCGGAGATATTGAATGTTTCCGCGCACTGTTTCATGGAAGACTTTGTATAATCGTTGATTACCCTATTCAAATTTATTGTTCGAAGCCCTATGCTTCATACTATGAATATATCGATGTTTGACCTCAATCGCATAAAAGCTCTTCATTTCCTGCTGGAAGAAGCCCATGTCGGGCGAGCCGCGGCACGATTGAACATCACTCCCGCCGCGACAAGTAACGCACTTCGTCGACTACGCGAAGATCTTGGAGATCCACTTCTCGTGAAGCGAGGCCGCGGCCTGGTCAGAACCCGGATCGCAGAGGATTTACGAGCTCCGGCACGTGATGTTGTCGCCTGCGCAGAGCTTTTGCTGAGAACTGCTCGGCCTTTTGAAGCGCGCGGGTTCGCTGGTGAACTTCCCGTCTCGCTGTCCGAACACGTTGCCGCAATCTTGCTTCCACACCTAGACCGCCTCGTTCGCGAACGGGCGCCGCTGGCTAAGTTAACCGTCGCAGCTATTCCGCTCGATGTAGCTGACTGGTTGAAGAAGTCGGGGGGCATTTTGGTCGGGCCGTCGGGGCCATTTGCAGCAACAATGGAAGGGGATAATCTGCTTTCTGAGGATTATTATCTGGACCGCTACGTCTGCGTCGCGCGGCGCGACCACCGTCTCGTCAAAATGCGCTGGAGCCCGCGTGCTTACGCGGACCAAAGCCACGTACTTGTCGTTCCCCGCGGGCGTTCAACGCGGAGCGACGTCGATGACGCTCTCATCGAACATGGTCTGTTCAGGCAAATCGCTCGAACTGTGCCCAGTTTCCAAATGGCGATCCAAATCATTAGCCAATCTGACTTAGTGACGACAATGCCAGAACGAAACACGTTCTTACTGCCGGCCGAATTGATCACAAGGAAGATGCCTTTTGATACGCCGCCCCTGCCAATGCGGTTGATTTTCCACCCAGCTTACCGCGAGGATGGACGTACCACATTCATCAAGACCTTGCTTCGCGATGCGTTAGCACTTTTCGATGCTGCTGCTGCTTGAGTAATCGCGGAGCTCCCAGAGACACAGCCCTTTGCGCAACTAATCCTGACTTCGTGTCCAAGCAAGAAGGCTCAGATAACCTATATCGAAGGTGTTTCGATAGGTTGATCTAATACTGGACAACGGAACGCAAACTGCAGATTATCGAGGAAAGAAGCCGCCGATGACACCGTTTCCTCTGCGGCGCGGCGACGTGGAGTTGCGCCAAGCCCTTTTATCGCTGGGGAATCTCTGCCCTTTCAGCAGGCAGCGGCGAGCTGCCTATATGCCCGTCGTCAATCGCAAACGGGTTTATCCCACCAAGGCCACCCACGCTATGATCCTCGAGAAACACACGGCGGTGCGGACAGGCCGTGTGCACGAGGGCAAGGTCATGGTGATGCGGTCTAATCTCCGCTGGTGCTCGGACGGCTTGAGTTCACTTGCTGGAATGGCGAGGTGGTTCGTCTCGCGTTCATTATCGATGCGTTTGACCTAGAAATTATCTCAGGGAGAGCCGTCGCCAATGCCGGGATATCCGGCTCCGACATTAACGGTCTACGATTAGGCGTAGGGCGTCAGAGAGTGTCGTTTCGCCGCGCATCGTGACGCCTCGGCCCTCAAACGCTGTGTGACCATTGTTGAACCCTCGATAAAGCTCGCAGAATGCCTTGATAGCGTTCGTGGAGAACCCTGCCTTGGCGAATACCTCATTCCAGCAAGCAGGCGGCAATAAAACAGCTTCAACTGGACGACCAAGTATTTCGCTCAGAGCGCTAGCGGCATCGTTTGGCGAATAATCTTTCGGTCCATGAAGTTCAATCAGCGAGGGTGCGGCGGTGCCCGCCAATAGCTGCTCGCCCACCACTCTGCCAACGTCCATTACCGAGACCATGGGAAGACGCCTGGAAAGCGGTGAGAACATCGAAAGCAGCACACCATCTGAGTTAACTCGTTCAAGCGACCAACTCCAATTTTCCATGAAGTTCGCAGCGCGCACTATCGTCGCTGGAACTTTCGATACGGTCAGCCGACGCTCCAAATCGTGGGTTGTCTTGATATTGCCAGTGCCATCGGTGTGCTGAGCGCCGACCGACGACAGAGCAACCACATGAGAAAGAGCGGCGGCCTCTGCCGCGGCTATCAGCGATGCGTGAACCGCCGCAGAGTGACCAAAAATGTCAGGGTCGGCATAAGCGGGTGGATTCATAAGATAGGCGCCACGCGCGCCCCGGAATGCATTGATCAGCGCATCTGTATCGAGCAGATCAACGACCGCCACCTCCGCGCCGGCTTCAATCCAAAGCTGGCCTTGTTCCATTTTGCGTAAGATCGCCTTAACGGGAACGTTTTTTTTGAGAAGGTAGCGCATTGCAGCCGAACCAGTCTGTCCGTTAGCACCCGTTATTGCATACATATCTAGTCTCCTCTCAAGCCTTGAGCTTGACACTGACGGCGGTCCGTCCGCCTTCTGCCATCATGCTGGTCATCCACGTTGCTGGATTGGCGAGCATCTCACGGTATTGGGCAGTCTCACGACCACCGAGCCCGAGATTGGTGCTGATCAACATTCCTCCAACGCGCAGCGACGACGCCAGCAAGTTCAAATCCTGAAGCGATGGCGCGAAACCGTCAAAGAACGCTATGTCGTACCCGGACGTGAGCCTCGGGAGGATCTCATGGAAAGTCCCGTGGTGGACAGTGATTCGATCATTGAAGCCGGCTTCTGCGATATTCTCGCGTGCCAACAGTACATGCTGCTCGTCGAAATCGATCGTGTCGATTGACGCCACGGTGCTACCTCTCGCGAACCAGCACGCGGTGTATCCGAGCGCCGTCCCGCATTCAACGATCCGGCGCGCGCCAGCGGCAGCTGCCAGTACGCCTAACGATACGCCGTCACCGAATGGATACGCTTTGCAACGATGCTGACTTCGATGTCGCGTCGTCGCATCAAGAATATTTTGATAGTAGTCCATAAGCTCGCCCTTCGTCCGCCCACAAAATATCGGTGGCTTTGCTCGGAGTTGAAAGAGAACGGTCAGCCAATCCTCTAGGTGCCAAATTCACAAGTTGCCCGTTGCAAATTTCATGATTGTCGATCACCACGATTCGAACGCGCCTCCGTAGCGGCGATGCCTGCAGAAGCGCCGCGCTGCGGTGCGGTGATAGTCGAAGCGGACGACAACCCTGTTCCCGTCAGCGCACATCCATTCGCGGCCCGGCTCCCAACTCGACGTCTGCGGTACATCCACCCAATCATCCGTGAGCACGTTGTCGAGTTGCGGTCTCGGGGAGATGATAAAAAATTTTGAAACTCCGTCACCAATTGACGTTACCGGATGGCGTTCCACGATTTGAAGACGGCCGCTTGAGTAGGCGCAACGGCGACAGCGCAAAGGGAGAAACGAGGATAGTTTTTCGAATCACTTAACGTTGTCTTTGAACCATTTGGCGACCTCCGTTGCCGTGGGTTCGATTACGAGAGGATCGTCGTAGAATCTCGTATGAAACACCCCATCGACGATGATGAGCTTTTTGTTTTGCGCGGGTACCTTACGGAATACGTGCTGCGCGGCCGCTTCGAAGCCGTCGGATCGCTCACCGTGAATGATCAGCGTCGGACACTGCAGCTTTGCAGCATAGTCATCGACGTTGAACGTCCAAACCTCGGCGTCGCTCATGGTTGTGTAGCGATTCTCCCAGCGACTGGGCTCACCCCATTTTGATGTGGTCCAGGGGTGATACCAGTCGTAGATCTCTGGCCAAGGTAGACCAACGTTCTTATCATCCGAACTCACCACGGGCGTGTAATCGACCTCGCCGCTCGTATCAAACTTAGCCCTAGCTGCCTGACCACGAGCGATGCGCGCTTCCAATCCGAGACCGCCGCCTCCAAAAATCCTTCTAGATTTTCCTTGAAAAGATATTGGCCCGAAACTGTCGCGAGGGCTTTAATTCTGGCGTCGGCCGACGCTGCTGCGATCATTTCCGAGGACCCTTGGCATATTCCGAGCGCAAACATACCTTCGTTGCTGATGTCTGCCCGAGCTTCAAGAAAGGAGATGGCGGCATTGATGTCGGCAATTTTAGCGTGAGGACTCTCATAGCGCCGGGGCTCTCCACTGCTTTCGCCGCTGAAACGCGGATCAAAAATCAACGCAGCGAAGCCATCGCGTGCGAGCCTCGTCGCGTATTCCATCGGAGATTGTTCTTTTACAAATCCAAATGGACCAACGATGACGGCGCCTGGGAATGGGGGTTGTGCAGCCGTCGGCTTAAACAGGAGACCGACGAGCGATGCCCCGTGGCTTTCGAAACTTACTCGCTCGGATTGATAGGCGCCCGCGTTCAGTGCCATTGAAGAAATACTTGTCATGCTCGGAGATCCTTTTGCTCTTGCTTGCGCGTTAAAAGAAAAGGACCCCAAGGCTGCGACTGGCATCGTAGCCATCGCTTGCAATATTTGTCGCCGCACGCTGCTATGGGCGCGATCATTTTGCATGGAGGCCTCCTCTTTCCATTAATATTATTCGACAGACAATGGAGAAGGCGTCATGATGTGTCTAATGCATGATCCGGATATCTACTATGCCGCTTAACGAATTACGACGCCTTGACCTCAATCTGCTCGTTGTTCTCAGGGCGGTCCTTCAGACGCGGAACGTCACTGTCGCCGCACAAAAGCTCAACATGAGCCAGCCTGCAGTCAGCAGGGCGATAGGGCGTCTTCGCCATGTTTTTGCCGATCAGTTGTTTATCAAAGGCGCAAGAGGTGTCGTTGCGACGCCGCGGGCGGAGGCTTTAGCGGACTCGATTTCCAAGTTACTGCATGACCTCGATGACTTGCTT
Organism: Rhizobium sp. BG4; assembly: GCF_016864575.1. Taxonomy (NCBI): domain Bacteria; kingdom Pseudomonadati; phylum Pseudomonadota; class Alphaproteobacteria; order Hyphomicrobiales; family Rhizobiaceae; genus Rhizobium; species Rhizobium sp. BG4. The sequence continues at coordinate 98,173 of NZ_CP044127.1, read as the reverse complement.
GGCTCGCAAGAATTTTCGCCCAGTACGAGCAACCGCATCTTTCGCATCGCTACGACTGATTATGGCGCTATAGCAGTCTTGCCGTCGCTCGCTGCTGTCTTCGCCGCAGAAGCCCCCAATGCCGGAATTGAAGTGCTACCATTTTCGCAAGATACATTTCGCCGCGCCTCCAACGGCGATGTGGATGTCGTCCTTTACAGCGATGACCCAGTGCCAGACGATTTGCAGCGTACCATCCTCTTCAATGAAACCTATCTTTCGTTTGTGCGAGCAGATCATCCGCTTGCAAGTCGCCTTAACAACGGCCAGCCGCACCTCGACGATTTTCTAGATCCTCCGCACATACTCGTTAGTATTTTCGGGGGCCGGACAAGCGAACTGGACGACCGACTTGCTGCACTCGGTCGATCCCGAAGGATCGCAATGTGGTTGCCCTATTTTGCAACCGCAGCAGTGATCGCGTCCAAAACAGACTTCATCCTGACCATCCCAGAACGGGTGGCTAGCGAGTTGGCTTCACCACACGGGCTGATTAGCTTCCGGACACCAGTCGAACTTGAAGGCTTTGGCTACCAAATGCTTTGGCATGCTCGCACCCAAAGTGATGCGGGGTCGCTTTGGCTTCGTCGGCAGATCATTTCGGTCTCACGTGCGCAATGAATTATGGCTGGTTAAAGCCAACAATATGCTATGCGGAAATCCGGTTACGATAACCGGCTCGACGCCGATCAAGAGTCCCTGCTAAGTACGCAGAGAGGAGCGGTGACCGATTGATTTGCTCTTGGATGTTGCTAGAACGCTCATGTCTTGCGTCGAGTTCTAAATCACCCCGCACTTTGAATTCAAGGGACGCTGCTTGAAACTGTTCTCGAGGACCTACATTTCGTCAATGGAAGATCGTGGAGTGTGCAGTGCGAAATCAGCAAACTGTCGAAGACTACCCTAGCGTGGTCGAGATCTTGAGCGAGCTCGAAGAAGAACTGCCGATAAATTCCGAGGATGAATGGCATCACTTGCGAGCGCTTCTCATTGATTTCTACGAACACGGAATTCGCGGACACGCCCGCTTGAGGCACCTTGCGCTCTCGGCGACGATTAATCGCCGAGTGACCGTGAGCAGCCACTCGTCATCGGCTAGACCTTCGTATTATGCCTGGGGGTCTGGTAAAATGCTGAAAATCATAGACCGGGCTAACCGGCCACTCCAGTTTTCTCACTCTGAGAAAGCCAACGCCTGAACGCACACTCCCGATAGGCGGTTCGTCGTCCTCGGATTCGTCGCCACGACGGACGCAAGCCAAGGGGTCGGCCGCGCTCCTCGGCTTCAATGCCGATTGTCGCGATCTCCGACTAATACTGTTCAACCTTGCGCGACATCATGTTGGCAATCTTTTAGCTGACGGCCTCGGCTGTTGAAAATCGCGGTCAGCAAAGGGAGTAGAAGGGCGGGCGACTGTTCGTCAGAGGGACTGCTATTGACCTTGCCCCAAGTTTTATCCAGTTTTGAGTTCACTCCAACGGTTTTGGGTTGCTGTATTCGGGGCGGTAGCGGCGGGTTGCGGTGCGAAGCCATTTCGGCTGCACAGCCTCGCGTCACGTCGCGGGTTGATGTCTGAGCGAACTCGGCAGGTGTCATCCAGCCGGAGGCCGGAGTGCGGTCGGTGATCGTTGTAATCGCTGCGCCAGTTTGAAAGCGCTGATCGAGCTTGGGTCAGTGTCGAGAAGAGCGTTTCATTCAAGAACTCGTCTCGCGCCCCATACCAGGGAGCGTAATATTATCTTAACAAGACAGGATACGTTGATTACCGTACATTGTGCCGATGGATACTGTAAAATAGTTCAGGCATATTCAAAACGGGCAAGATATTTTCAGAACAGCGCTCCCAGTTCCGAAGCGACTGGTCGAAGCGGTTGCGCACCCCGTGCGCTGAATGAGAGTGCCAGGGAACTGGCGGCCACAAATAGTGAAAAGGCGAGCAGAACGCGTAGCTTTGTCATATCTGACCCTCATAAAACTCACAAAATCGCATCCGGAGATAGTTGACCAAGCATCGATGTCCATCTCGCGGTTGATTTTTTTGCAGCTGAAAGCTGATCAAAGGCATTCTCTGGTAGGACGGCGTTCGGTGCGTGGTCCCTCAACCCTGCTCGTTCCGCACTGCGCCGACGGCACGGTTCAAGCCCCATCAAACTAGGGCCGGCGTGCAACCAGCGACCTTATTGGAGTCGATCAAAAGGACGTTTCATTAATTTGCTCAGCACAAAAAGCATCACCTGGGCATGACTGGCAGGTTTAAGCCAATGTCCACGATGAGTGATCGCTTGCGACCCGATCACTGGCCTGTACGTCGGAAACCGCGTTACGCGCTTAGTTGCTAATTGGGCCCACCGCCCATTCTTCATTAACCAACTGAGCGCAAAGTGTCCCAAATTCAAAATGGAGTTCAGGACGATGCTGGGTGCGATTGACGCGCAGAGGGCGCTCGAAGCTATTGCAGCTTCGCAGGCCGTCATAGAGTTCGACCTGCAAGGTAAAGTTCTTTCAGCGAATGCAAATTTCTGCGCGGTCCTTGGCTATCAACTTAGCGAGATTGTCGGCAAGCACCACAGCATGTTCTGCGAAGCCAGTCATTCCGGTTCGCCCGAGTATCGGGACTTCTGGAGCAGACTTGGTTCGGGGACGTTCGCCTCCGGGACCTATAAGCGCATCGCCAAAGGAGGCACGGAACTTTGGGTCCAAGCGACCTATAATCCTGTGAAAAAGGGTGGGAAGCCCTACAAGATCGTCAAGATCGCATCGGACGTGACAGCGGCCAAGCGCCAGGCTCTCGAGGATGCTGCAAAACTTGAAGCAATCTCCCGCTCCCAGTTCGTTATCGAATTCACTTCGGACGGACAAATCATCGCTGCGAACGAGAACTTTTGCAGGACGATGGGCTACGCCCTCACCGAGATAGTAGGCAAACATCACACCCTGTTCTGTCGCAAGGACTACATCGCCACGGCCGAATATGGGCAGTTTTGGAAACGTCTTGCAGCCGGCGAGTTTTTCTCCGACGAGTTTGTCCGCGTCAGCAAAAGCGGCAAGGAGGTCTGGATCCAGGCGGCTTACAACCCGATTATCAACAGCTCGGGCGAGGTCATCAAGGTCGTGAAGTTCGCTACCGACGTAACGGCTCGGATATCGGCAATCGAACATGTGAATTCAGCGCTGTCGGCTCTTTCTCAGGGAGACCTGACAACCTCTCTTGACCTAGTGTTTGTGCCGTCGATGGAGGAGCTGCGGGCCAATTTTAATAGCTCGGTGCTCAGGCTGCGACAGACCATGGAGACGATTGGTATGAATGGCGGCGAGATTGCCGCAGCCGCTTATGAGATTAGCAACGCGGCAGATAGCTTTTCCAAACGAACGGAGACGCAGGCTGCCTCACTTGAGGAAACCGCCGCGGCTCTCGAGCAGATTACCACCACCGTTGCCGATTCCAGCCGCCGAGCGCACGACGCTGGGCTTCTCGTTGCCCGTACGAAGCAGGGCGCGGAAGCGTCCGGAGAAATCGTTCGCAGCGCTGTCGGCGCGATGGGCGAAATAGAGCGATCCTCCAACGGCATTACGAACATCATCGGCGTCATCGACGATATCGCATTCCAAACGAACCTGCTCGCCTTGAATGCCGGCGTGGAGGCAGCACGTGCTGGTGAGGCTGGGAAGGGCTTCGCGGTGGTGGCGCAGGAAGTGCGTGAGCTGGCGCAACGGTCCGCCGCAGCCGCCAACGAAATCAAGTCGCTAATTTCGACGTCGGGGCAACACGTCAGAAGAGGTGTCGATCTCGTGAGCAAAACGGGAGAGGCTTTGGCCGAAATAGTCGAGCGGGTCGGCGAGATCAATGACAACGTCGCGGCTATCGTTGAGGCGGCGCGAGAGCAGTCCGTGGGTCTCAAAGAGATTAATGTGGCTGTAAATTCAATGGACCAAGCCACTCAACAAAATGCAGCTATGGCAGAGGAAAGCACTGCCGCGAGCTCCGGTCTAGCCGAACAGGCCGCCGCCTTGCGTCAACTTCTCGCTCAGTTCAAAGTTGACTCCGCCCTAAACGCCCCCTCGGCTCGCGGTTTCGTTCCAACTGAACGTCAGTCGACGCAGAATGCCCGCCGGCACGCTAGAGCGTCTGTCTTGGTCAACCGTTCGGCGGCAGTCGCGTATCAGGAAAGCTGGCAAGATTTTTGACTACCGCCCCGACGTCAGGTCGCGCGTTTCGGTGGGGAGAGTGCCTGATTTTCCTTCCTGGTTGCTATGCAAAGACGGCCCTTAGCCTTGCCGAAACGATCGGCAGTGCGTCGAGGCTGCCTCATTTCCCAGCCCCGGGCGGCGCCAGTGGTAACGCTCAGCATCGGCGTCGCCACCCTCCCCGGACTGTACGCCAAAGAGCGTGGACGCTTCGGCGGGAAGCCGATGCAGCACTTTATGCGGCAAAGAGAGAGGACCGCAATCGGTGCACTCACGGCAGTTCAGCCGACGAAACGAAAATGTTCAGACCCTCGCCTTGAACGGATACGAACGCACGACCCTCATACCGTGTGGGCAACATCGAAAGCTCAGTTAAGCGCGACTACCGCAACCGCGGTTTGGATAATCGCTAAGGCTTTCTATCCAACAACACCTTCCATCGAGGAGACCTGCCCCCCGTTGAAACTATCGAAAGATCATGTACTTTCGCGACTGTATTGGCATGGGGGTCGCGTTGCGCTGGGATCGAGAAAATCTTCCGGAAATCAGAATAGATCGCTGGTGGAAATGGCTGCTGCTTCCGGGCGCGGTCATTCTCTGGTTCGGGTATATGTTTCCGAACCCGGGTGTTCGAGGCGCGGTCTTAAGCGCGAGGCATGCCCGCAGTCCAATCATGACTGTTTACTACAGCCTCGTTTTTTACGGCGGACTGCTGTTCGTGCTTTTTCTGATGGTCGGCAGGTAATGGCGAGCAGGCGTAAGCAGAGCGGGGGTTTTACGGGCAGCATGTTGTACGTCGGCATGTTCATAATTTTCGCCCTGCTGGTGCTCTTGACGGCCGGCTTCTACTTCTATCCGGTTCTCTGCCTCGGCCTGATGGTCTCGTCGGCCCTCATGGGCGCGAAGCCGCCGCCGCTCCCTGACCCTGACAAACTGGTGAGTGTCGAGGGAGACCGGGAAATTGAAGGCCAGCTCCGCAAACTCGGGGCAGTCCGTGAGGAATTTCGGCGCCTTCATATGAGGGCGAGTGCGCTCGGCATTGACTCGACCTCGTCGAGCGCCGGCATGCGCTATGACCGCCGCAAGCGAGACGGAAAGTTGATTAATGCGGAACTCGACGACGTCGAGCTGCGTATGAAGGATGTGATGCACCAGATCAAGGCGACCAGGACACAGCTCCTCGGGGCGATCCCGAACTGGCGAGGTCCATTCGAGAGATGGGTTGGACGCAGGGCGTGGTCACTTGCAGCAAGGCTCTCCCTCTTGGTCGCACTCTTGTCGATCGCTGGAATGATGATCGCTTCGCGCGACTATCCCGGAGAGATTGCCTGGCTCGCGAGCATCGGCAATTTCGCCTCCGGCCAGCTTTTGTGGCGTCCGCTGCGACCGGATATGCTCGCTGTCATGATGACCGGGGTGCTCGCCGGGTACGCCTCCCTCTTTGTTTCGCAGCCGTTTTTCCGGAGCCGCCTGAAGCGGTCGGGCGACGTCGGGACTATGCTGAGGCTTGCAGCGCTCGAGGAACGGCTGAATCCAGACCAGATCTACGAATACGACCCGGACGGTGCATTCGAAGAGCCTGAGGAAGAAAGATCGCGGAGCGAGCCATGGTGGACGGTGCTGGGCGTTGCAGCCGACGCGGCCGTCGAGGAGATCAAGACCGCCTACCGCAACGCGATCCGAGGATATCACTCCGACAAGGTTGCGCATCTGGGCGACAAGCTCAAGGTTGTCGCCGAGTTTGAGAGCCGGCGCCTTAACAAGGCTTACGAGACCGCGAAGGTGGAGCGCGGGTTTGTCTAGAATACCGCCCCTTCTCTTTTTGCCGTTCCGCGCTGTAAGGTACATCGCCTTCGCATCGCTCGTCATGTCGGCATGGGCCTTTACACCATACTTTATTGATGCCGTCCGACTCTTCGGCATACGCGACGACCCCACGGCGATGCTTGAAAGAGCGGCCGAATCGCGCTCGCCAGACGAAATCCGGAGGCTGGCCGAACAGGCGCTCGCGGAAAACGATCCGGAGTTGGCCGAGAGCCTGTCGGTCGTCGCCGCAGACAATGGCGAGCCGCTCCCGTCAGAACTGCTCGCGAAAATCGAGGAGAGCAACAAGTTCAGCCTCGCTCGCTCCGCGTTTGAGGTGTGGACAGGCATATCGACCGGGAGAGGCGACACGCCGACCGCTTTCGTTGCAGCTGCAGCGACGGATGCTTTGATCGTCGGCGATCTGAGGGATCTAGCGACGGAGGCGGCTAAATATCCGGACTATGACAGGCTGACTGTTTTTCTTGCAGGGATCGGTGTCGCGGCCTCGGCCAGCAACTATGTGAGCTTGGGTGCAGCTGCGCCGCTTAGGGGCGGCCTGTCGATCCTGAAGAAGCTGAAGAAGCTCAACAAGCTGCCGGAACCGTTGGAGAAGGACGTTGTGGCGCTCGCGAGTCGCTCGATCGACGACGGCGTGATCCGGGCGATGAAGCATCGGGCGAGCGACCTCGACCTGAACGGCGCCCTTCAGGAAGGCCGCAAGCTGATCAAGCCGGAGGCCGTCAAGATGGTCTCAGACGCCGCCAGGGCGACATTCACTGTTTCAAGCAAACAGGGTTATCGCGCAACGGTTCAGACGGTCGAAAACGCGGGGGAGCTCGCGGATTTGAAGAGGTTAGCGGCCGTCGCCGAAAAAACGGGACAAAAATACCGCGGCGTGCTCGCGCTCCGCAAAGGGGCGAAGATCGTCTTCACGATCGTTGAGTACCTGGCCGAGGTAGTCTGGATCTTGATCGGAGTAGTCGTCTGGATCCTGCTGGCGCTCTGGACGCTTCTGAGGTTTGTCCGAAGCGTCGCAAACATCCCTATGTGGTTTTCTCGCAGATCGGCGCTCTAAACCGAAGTGTGCCGGATACATCGCCTGCACAAATGCCCGCCATGTCGCCCTTGGCTTCGGCTCAAACGTGGCTGAAAATGACGGCCCTCAGGCGGACTTGCTCCGGGAGAGACGTATTCCGCGGTTCCCTTCGATGGTCTCGGAAACGTCATAGCGATGGTAGAAGTGGTGTAGCTCGCGCAGGGCGTCCAGAAACCTCCTTACATGTGATTCAATGAGTGGAAAGTCCTTGGTGGCATCCAGCATACCGACCGCGATCTCTACGCCAGCATAGCCCTTGGCCCTGGTGGTGCGCCATCCATCAGGCAGCAGCGAATTCAGGGAGCGCTCGGCTCCAATCGGATCCCGCGTTTCGACGCGCAATTCTGCGGTTCCCATCTTCATTTTCATCAAAAGTGAATCGCCCCTCGCAGGCAACGCATATGGTAGATGAATTATCGAGGAGTCATAGCCAGCCTGTTCGAGCCACGCCATCCTCAGCTGGGGATACTCGTTGGTGGCAATGCCGTGAACGGACTGGTGAAAATGCGTCATTCGGGTGTCGAGGCGTTTCACGTATCCTATACGCGCATCGTCTATCGCCTCGGTCAGCATGTGTACCTTAAAGGCATTGAGGGCGGGGGCGTCCCTGGTGAGCCAATCCCTGGTCCACTCATAGGTGAGAAATCCATCCACGAAGGCCGCTTCATCTACTGTAATGTATGACCGGTAACCCTCCGGGGAAAACTGCGACGTAATAGCGTTCCCACAATTCCCTCTTTTGACCATCTTCCCCTCGTCTGCGATAACGCCCGAGTTGTTCTGGCATCAGAAGGGCACGCACCTTGTTTTCGATAAGGAAACCTACACGCTCTCGCCCGACCTCGACCACAGCCTCGATGTCGGTTTCGCCAAGTAACGTCTTGTGAACGCTCCGCCGGACGCTGATCACCTTTCCGGCGTCACCAAGGCCAAGATGCGCGAACACGTCGAGGACAAATTGCGGCCTGGTGCCTAACAGCTCGCAGAGCAAGAGATCAGTCATGAGCTCTTCGACTCGTCGAAGAGTGCGGCCTTTTTCGTGACGCCTTGTGTCAAATCCATCCCCATTCGGTGGCGCGGCCGACAAGATAGTATCCGATGAACTGATACAAGTTGCCCTTCTGTCGAAAGGTAGCTGTAGGCCGCGTAGCAGCAAGCTGCGAGTGGACGCGACTCATGAACGAATGCGTGTTCAACTCTTGCGGAAGACAAATATGCGTTTGAGAACAACAACGATCCGCGATTGATTATGTTCAAGGCTGGACCGTAGCCCCCATTGTGAAGCCCTATCCGCGTCGACTGTATCCTGTGCATTACTCGAGCACAGATTGATTCCGGACTAAACTTTGCTCAACCAAACAGGTAAATTATACTTTCTAGACGTTTCGGAGAATCACTTTGGCGAGCTATCAGCGAGTAGCCCTTTTCATCTTTTTCGATTCGATAGAAAAGGATCTGGTCACGCACATTCGCTCCGCCTCGGGTCGTATAACAACCGGATTTCTGAGTACGCAAGAACGCGAAAAAGCTACTCAACGTGCTGAGAAGTCTGATGAGCCATATACAACCGCAAAGGACGATTTCGAACTTCTCTATCAGCTCGATCTTGGCGACAAAGTAGCAATTGCTCAACGTCTCAAGCAGCATTTCAGTGATGCACTCCGGAAGCATTTTTCCGCGAAAGCAGCATCGCTAATGGCGGCGGTGCCGGTACGCAACTCAGTAATGCACGGTCGGCCTCTGACTGTTGAAGAACACGCAACGGCGTTTGCGTTGGCCAATGACTTGGTTAAGAGCAATGGTTTTTGGCCTGTTCTTCACAAAGCTCTTGTTGATTATAACACTGATCCAGAAGCTATCACCCGGCGAGCAGTCACCTTTCTTGAACAGCCCACTGAAAGCGGTATTTTCCATAACCTGCCTCTTCCCGACTACGACGATACCGGGTTTGTCCCTAGGCCACAGCTCGAACAAGAACTGAAAAAGAAAATTTTAAGTCGGCATCCAGTCGTTACCGTGTTGGGCGATGGCGGAAATGGTAAAACGGCCCTCACGGTGCAGGCACTTTATAGCTTGGTTAATTCCGGCGATCATGACTTTGACGCGATCGTCTGGGTCTCAGCAAAAACGTCCAAATTAACGGTTGGTGAAATCCAGAGAATTGAACACGCAATAACGACTTCAATGGGCCTCTTTGAAGAGGTAGTAGGCATCTTTGAGGACGATAAATCGAATCCTATGTCCCGTGTTCGGCAGCTTCTAGAGAACAACAAAATACTTCTTGCAATAGACAATCTTGAAACGGTCCTTGACGACACCATTCGGGATTTCGTGTCGGACATCCCCGGCCAGAGTAAGGTTGTGTTGACGTCTCGTATTCCCGTCGGAGGCGATTTGACGGTGGACGTCAAACCGCTGACCGATAACGAGGGAGAGATTTATCTTCGTGCGCTCATAAAATCCTATAGCATAAAAACGCTGTCATCATTGAAACCGGACGAGTTGCGGCATTTTGCTAGCCGTCTGGAGCGAAGGCCACTTCTGTTAAAGTGGTTTTGCATGGGCGTGATTGCTGGGCTGCCTGCCAGCAAAATCGTGAGCAATCCTGAAATGGCGCTTAGGTTTTGTCTCGAAAACGTCTTTGACGCACTGAGTATCGATGCAAGAATGACTTTGTCGCTAATGTCGATCCTGCCACGCGCTGTTTCGTTAGGTGTCTTGCACCATGTCTCGTCTGTTGACGTTCGTAAGTTGGAGGCTGGCGTAGCCGAGCTCTTGAAGTTTTCGATTTTGGAGATCGAGAACCAAAGCGGCTATGAGTTGAACTATCGAATCAAGCCTTTTGCTCGCGCCTACATTGCGCGCATTCTGCGTTTGACGCCTGAAGCCCAGGAGGCTGTGATCCGGAAATTCCGTGGCCTTAGCTTCGCTTATCAAGCAGAACGAGGGGCTGAAGGCCAGGAAAAATACAACTTCAGAAACTTTACGGTTCGCTCCATGTCTCAAGCTCTTGCCGCTGGGAAACTACGCGAGGCTGTTAAACTCGCGTACAACGATGAGTTCCTTCCAGCAAACATGATTATCGAGACGCTCAAAGTCTCCAATCACGATTATTTCGAAGTCTTTCGAGCAGATGCTTTTATTCGATTCCGCCAACATGACTTCGCCGGCGCGACCGACTCATATCGCTCGGCTATCGAGTTATCGCCGGAGACGCCACAGCTGTACTTCTTCTTCGGTGGGTTCTTGCTACGTGGGTACGGAGATTGTCCCGCGGCTATCGGACAGTTGGAAGAAGCCTTGAAAAGAGACCCAGATTCTGTCGATATAAAGCGAGAACTGGCAAGAGCAAAGATGTACGACTTCGATTTCGAAGGGGCTATGGACATCCTTTCGTCGGAGACAGCGGCGCCACTTTCAAACATGCGAACCAAATTGATTTTTGCGGATCTCCAAACACAGAATTTTCAACGCATGATCGCTCATAAGGCTGCCGTTGGCATAGATGCAGACCTTGAAGCTCCTTTTGCAGCTTTCGCAGATTTTCTCTCTTCCCTTGACCCTAGGATAATCGACGCCAAGATGACGGGGCACCTAAGAAAAGCGCGATCATCGGTTGTTCAGGCTCTGCAAACCAAGAATGTCCGTACCGGGAATGAGATTGTCGCCTTGTTGGACAAGCTGATCGGAGAACTAGAAGCTACCGACCACAGGACATCAATATCGGGTCTCATTGGCAGTCTCAAAGAGAAGGGCCGAAAACCTAATTTCGGTTTTCTCGTCGATCCATCTAACCGTGAATATTTCCTTGCGCGTGCAATAGTGTCAGACCTGATTTGGGCCGGGCTACAATCTGGCAAAATGGCAACTTTTGATGTGGATCTCGATAACCAAGGTCGCCAGCGCGCTACAAATGTTCATTTGATTTGAGTGTGACAGTAGCCTCGCCGAGGTCCTCACTCCGCCCCGCCAAAGCAAAGGGATTACCTTAAGACACCTTCAGCGTCTCCCAACCGAGGAAATTCTCGTTGTTGTCGAGCCATTGCTTTCGCGCTTCCCAGTCTGGCAAGACACGACCCACTAGATCCCAGAATCTGGGCTCATGGTTGCGGTACTTTAGATGACACATCTCGTGGACAACGGCATATTCGAGTACGGGGACCGGGGCGAAAACTAGATGCCAGTTCAGGTTGATCCGGCGGTCTTTGCCACAACTGCCCCATAAGTGCTTTTGGTCCTTGATCTGCACGCTACGCGGCTTCAGCCCATGCCGCTCGCCGTGCCGATCGATAAAGGCACGGGCGTCGTCTCGCACGCGGCGTTTCAGCCAGAGACGGAGTGCGCTCTCGATGATGGTGTCGGATGACTCCGGCGACAGGTCGGCGGGCTTGCGTATTTGGAAGCCGTTACGGAAGCTGACCTCGACGAGGGAGCCATCGAAGGGCTCGATGGTGAGCCTCGTCATCCGGCCGCGATAGGGGATCTTGGCACCGGTCACGAACTGGTAGACGCGCGTCTGCGCCCTGGCGCGTTCTGCCATATGTTGCACGGTCTCGATGATCCAGGCGCGCCGGCGGTCCAGCACGGCGCTGATCTGTTCATCGGTGGCTGCTTCAGGCACCAGGAGCTCGAAGGATTTTGGGGTGACGCTTAGGCTCGCCTTGCGCGCCCTCAGCGAGCGCCGCAGGGTGTATTCGATGTCTTGGCTACCTATGCGATAGACGGCCATGTCACTGCCCAGCAAAATGCTTGAGCGCGTAAGCCTCGACCTCTTCCGGGATCTCCCTGAGCTGCGTCAGGCCGGCCAGATGCGCCATAGACCGTACCTGCTGGCGCAGGCTCTTGCGCAGACCATCCTTTTCCCACCAACCGAAAGGCGCGGTGACGGGGTCGGTGTAGAGCCCCTCCAGGCGGAGCGCCAGGGCCTCGCCCTCCGGTCCCGAGGTGAAGCCGTTGAGGATCTGCAGGAGGCCGTAGGCGCCGGAGGAGAGACCCGCTTCGACATGGGCCGCATCCTCGGCAGTGATGTCCTTCGCCAGCTCTTCCGCCGCCTTGAGCTTTTCTGACCAGGAAAGCTGCGCGCTTTCCAGCTTTTCCAGAAGTTGCCGCAGGCGCTCGGAAAACTTGCCATATTGATGCGGGCCGTCGTCGATCCGCTCGGTCACGGTCTTACGCAGCTCCGTTGTTTTGCGGATCGCCGCGGTCATCAGGTCTTCCTCGGTTTTGCCATCAGGATCGAAATCCTCCCAGAACTCCGGATCGGTGATGTGACGCAACTTGACGGTGACGCTCAGACCCGTCGCCTCCAGGTGCTTCTCCAGCATCTCGCGGATCTTTTCGCTGTAGTTCATCTGGTCGAAGGCCTGGCGCTTTTCGAAGTGCTGCGTGCCATAGAGCAGGAAGTTAGCCACCCACTTCAGATCGACGGTGAACTCCAGCACGCTCGGGTCCGGGCTCAGCGTTTCATAAAGCGCGATGAAACTGCGGGCCTTCGCCTTGAAGTCGAACCACTTGTCCTCGGTGCCCAGCAGCTTCACGAAGGCGTCGTATTTCGCCTTTAGCGCATCCTTGTCGCTCGCCTTGCGCTTCAGCGGCTTCATCGGCGCGGCTACGGCGGAATGCGCAGCCCGTAGCTGATTGCGCAGATCGTCCAAGTCGCGCATGGCGTTCTTCACATCATCGGCGCGGTAAGAGGACAGCGCCTCCTCCAGATGGCCGGAGACGCCGATGTAATCGACGATCAGCCCGTTGCGCTTCCTGGCGTCGGAAACGCGGTTGGTGCGGGCAATCGCCTGCAGCAATCCGTGCTCTTTCAGCGGCTTGTCGAGATACATCACGCTTTCGATCGGGCAGTCGAAACCTGTCAGCAGCTTGTCGCAGACGATGAGGAACTGCGGGTCGTCGCCCTTGCGGCCAAAAGCCTTCTTCGCCAGCTTCTCCGCCTCGGGATCGAGATACTGCGCCTTCAGCTCGGTGCGGATCGCCTGTTTGTGCGGATCCTCGCTTGGCTTGCTGTCTTCCTGGTTGATCGAATAGACGCAGGCCGACATGGCATCGGCGCGGGCGAGCGCCTCAGTGGGCTCCATGCCCTCGGCCTTTAGATCCTCGGCAATGACCTTGGTCAGTGCCTGCTTGTAGAGGATCACCGCCTCGCGATCGATGGCGACGATCTGCGCCTTGAAACCATCAGGCCGGGCATACTGCTTGAAATGCGTCCAGATATCATAGGCGATCAGCTCGATGCGGCGCGGATGCTTGACCAGATCCTCGATCTGCAGGCCGCGCTTCTTGATCTCGTTCAGCTTGTCGTCGTCCAGCTCGGAAAACCAGGTGTCGAACAGAATGTCGATCTTCGCCTCGTCAATATGCCAGTCGGTCTTGCGGCCGGTATAGTAGATCGGCACGGTCGCACCATCGGCCACGGCGTCGTCGATGCCGTATTTGTCGAGATAGCCTTCTCCCGGCACGCCAAAATTCTCGTAAGTGTTCTTGTCGTCTTTCTTCACCGGCGTGCCGGTAAAGCCGAAGAAGCGGGCGTTGGGCAGCGTCGCGCGCAGATAGGCGCCGAGATCCTTTTCCTGGGTGCGGTGGGCCTCGTCCACCATCACGATCCAGTTTTCGGAATTGGCCATCGCCTCTTTCGAGCCCTGGAACTTGAAGATGGTGGAAAGCGCCGTGTGCCCGTCCTTACCGCTGCAGATCAGCGCATGCAGGTCCTTGATGCTCTCGATCGTCGTCGGGTTCGGCAGGCCGCAGGCGACGAAGGTTCCGCTGATCTGCGAATGCAGGTCCACGCGGTCGGTCAGCACCAGAATGTTCGGGTTGGTGAGCCGCTCGGATTGGATAGTCCGGTGCGTCTTCAGCTTCAGAGCGGCAAAGACCATGGTCAGCGATTTGCCGCTGCCCTGCGTGTGCCAGATCAGCCCCTGCCGGTGCTTGCCCCCAATGACGCGCTCAACGATGCGATTGACGGCGCGGAACTGCTGGTAGCGGCATATCTTCTTGATCGTGCCCGTCTCGGTCTTTTCGAAGACGACGTAATGCGCGATCAGATCCAGCAGCCGGCTTGGCTCCAGCAGGCACCAGAGGCCCTTGGAGAGTGTATCGGGAAAATCAGCCTCCAGCTTCGGCCAGGGGTCACGCCACTCCGCGAAGTATTTGGAGCCGGCGCCGGTCGCGCCATAGAGCACCAGCGCGCCGTCGGTGACGATGTTGAAGACATTGGAGAAGAACAGGCGCGGAATGTCCCGCTCATATTGCCGGATCTGTTCAAAGGCCTCGCCGGTCTTGTCCTTCACATTCAACGGGCTTTTCGCCTCTATCACAACAAGCGGGATGCCGTTCACATAGACCACGACATCCGGCTTGCGTGTATTCTCAGCCTTCACCCTGAGCTGATGCGTCACGGAAAACAGGTTGTTGCCGGGGTCGAGAAAATCGATCACCCGCAGCGTCTGACGCGTTTCCTGGCCGGTCACCTTGCGGGCATAATCGCCGCGCAGCACCTTCAGCCAGGCCTCGTTGTCGCTGATCGCCGCCAGTTCCCCATAGGCAGCCTCGGCAGAGGCGCGGTCGATCCCATTGATGCGTATCAGCGCGTCGATGAGATGCGGCCGAAAGAGAACCTGGTTTTCGCCCTCGCGTAAACCAGCGTGTTCCGCCTGCGCCACGAAGCCATAACCCATGGCCTGGAGACGCTCGATCGTAGGGCGCTCGGCAAAATGCCATTCGGGGCCGTGGCTCATGGGGCCCTTACTCCGCAGCCATGGGCAGGGCGTCGGTGACGCGCTTGCGGCCGGTGAGGAGGTCGGACATCAGGGCGGCTTTGAACCCAATCTGCTGTTGCAGCGTTTGCTCAAGCACAGCCTCGGTGTTCGCAAATTCCTGAATATGCGCTACGATCTCATGTTGTTCGCTTAGCGGTGGCAGCGGCAATTTCATCTGCTTCATTGCCCCCACATTGAAGTGCTTCTGCGCCAAGCCCCCTTCTGCTTTCAGGACTTGGGTTTTCCCGCTTGCACTGTTGATGAAAGTTGAAAGAAAGTAGGGGGCGACCAGTTCGATCTTCGGTCGCGCGAAGATGATATCGATGCAGTTGGCTCCATCATATTTCGGCGGCACCACACAAGAGGTTCCTGGATAACCCGTTCGGACAACAAGAACGTCTCCGGTCCGGAGGACTGATTTCCGGTTTACGCGATTGCCCTCGTCACTGATGTAAACCCAGTCTGCATCCTCCACGAAGCCTTCACGGACATTGGCAGAACGGAAGCAGCGAACCCCGCTCTCGACATAATATTGAGACGGCTTGATAACGATCCCGACACTGACTTGTGTGCAGACACTGTCGGCGCTGGTTAGCGGCCACTCCTCCGGGATCTCCCCGATTTCAGTTTGCTTAAAGCGTGTGTGGCCGATGCCTTTGGTGAGTAGGCGTTCCAACACGGCCTGCTTGACCTTTCTGCTCTGCACAATCACAGCCCGCGTTGCCGCAATGGCCTCATCAACGCTGGACAGGATTTCGGCGATCTGACGCTGTTCGTGGAGCGGCGGGAGCGGGAACTCAAAGTCGAGCCAGTCGGTCGCGCGAAAGACCATCTTTTCGATAACAACGCCCACGCTGGCCAATTCGCAAGACTTATGGAAAGCGTTCGCATGCGACAAATACCACAAGTATTTGGGATCAAGCTCTTTCTGGATTTCGAAAGCATAGTAGCTGCCGGATGCAAGAGCTTTGTCCAACTCACATGGCACAAGCCCGTAAGAGCGATGCAAAATCTGGACTTTGGACATCAGCCAATCGCCAGCACGAATCAAAAATTGCGCCTTGGTCTTGATTGATGCTCCCAATTGTCTTTCGCGGATGTCTATCCCGCCGTGTCCTCGTCGGATTACGGGTTGCACATACTCGACATGATCCTGGACTTCGATTGGTCGTCGCTTGATTTGAAGGACGTCACCGAAACGAGAAAATCGCCAATCGGATGGCAATTCGCTCAACCATTGATTTTTCAACCCCTCGATGACTTCCGCACTAAGCGACATAACCAAGCTCCCGCAGAAAGCTCATCATCCGCGCTTCCGCTGTATCCCGCTCAGCCTGAAGCTCGATCAGTTTCTCCACCTCCACGGCGACATCCACTTCTACCGTCTCGTTGCCCAGATGCACATAGCGGCTTATATTAAGGTTGAAATCATTCGCCTCGATCTCGCTTGATGGCACCACCCGCGCCAGCCGCTCGGCATCGGCAAAATCCCCAAAGGCTTTTGCCAGCGCGGAGACATTGGCTTCCGACAGATGGTTCTGGTTCTTGCCATCCACTACCTGTTCGGCGCCGTTGATGATCAAGATCTGGCCCTTGTGCCCGAGAGGCTTCTGTTTGCGCAAGATGAGGATACAGGCCGGAATGCCCGCACCGTAAAACAGATTGGGCGCCAGGCCGATCACGGCCTCGATCAAATCATCACGAATCAACCCCTCGCGGATCTTGCCCTCGGCGCCGCCGCGGAACAGCACGCCATGCGGCAGCACTACGCCGCAGACACCGTCTTCCTTCAGGCTCGCCACCATATGCTGCACGAAAGCGAGATCGCCATATGATTTCGGCGGGCAGCCATAGCGGTCGCGGCCATAGGCATCGCCCTTCGACCAGACATCATGGCCCCAGCTTTTCAGCGAAAAGGGCGGGTTGGCCAGCACGCGGTCGAAGGTGCGGATGGCCTTAACGCTATCGCCCGTCAGATGTTTCGGCTCCAGCAGCGTATCGCCGCGCGCCACAGCAGCGTCGTCGATATC
Organism: Rhizobium sp. BG4; assembly: GCF_016864575.1. Classification (NCBI taxonomy): domain Bacteria; kingdom Pseudomonadati; phylum Pseudomonadota; class Alphaproteobacteria; order Hyphomicrobiales; family Rhizobiaceae; genus Rhizobium; species Rhizobium sp. BG4. The sequence continues at coordinate 81,250 of NZ_CP044127.1, read as the reverse complement.
ATGCAGGAACAGGTTCATCTGGCAGATGGCCCAGGTGTTGAGGTTTCGCTCCTGGCCGAACAGCGACAGGCTTCTGGGGTTCTTTCCCTGCCGTTCCAGATGATGCACCGCCTCCAGAAGCATGCCGCCCGAGCCGCAGGTGGGGTCATAGATGGACATGCCTTCTTCCGGCTTCAGGCATTCGACGATCAGCCGAACGACCATCTTTGGAGTATAGAACTCGCCCCCCTTCTTGCCGGCATCATCGGCAAACTGCGCAATCAGATATTCATAGGCCTGGCCCAGAACATCCGGCTCGACATCGGAGTTTCTCAGGCGGTAGGTTTCGAAATGCTGCAGCAGCTTTTCCAGCATAGCATCCGGAAAACGCTCCTTGTTGTTGAAATCGACATCCTGGAAGACGCCGCGCAGCTTCATGTTCGCGTCTTCAATGGCGCGGAAGGCGGCGTTCAGATGCGTGCCGATGTCGGTTGTATGCTTGCGCACATCCTTCCAGAAATGACCTTTTGGAATATCGAAACGGTGCTCATCCGGATCGGCGGCGAGCTCAGCATCGTGATAGCGCGCCAGCCGCTCGTCATACTCTTGCTCCCAGACATCGGAGAGGCGCTTGAAGAACAGAAGACCGAAAATGTAGTGCTTGTAATCCCCGGAATCGATCGATCCGCGCAGAATGTCTGCCGCCCGCCAGAGATGGTTTTCCAGCTGCGACAATTTAAGAGTTGTCACCTTATGCTATCCCCATGTGATTTGCGGCCGATCCTATCAGATCGATATGCTCTGGCAATTTATCTGGACAACGCCGAACGGGCGAATAAAACTTTCTATGCAATTTATGAGCCTATTCGGAGTTAGTATTGAGCGATATAAAGCTGTTTCATTTCGATGGGCACCAGGTGACAGAACTCGCCGGAGCGGCCGTGCAGGTCGAGAAGTCGCTTCAAAACCTGTTCGAGGCAAATCTGGAAGCGCTGCTCGGGATCCGCTTTCTGGCCAGTGAGCATTCAACTGGTCCGGTGCATGGCGGTAGGATCGATACGCTCGGTCTAGATGAGGATAACTCGCCAGTCATTATCGAGTACAAGCGCTCAGTAAACGAGAATGTAATCAACCAGGGCCTCTTCTACCTCGACTGGCTGCTCGATCATCGAAAGGAGTTCCAATGGCTTGTGATGGAACGCCTCGGGCCCGGGGCCGCGAAGACAGTGGACTGGACCGCGCCTCGGTTGCTCTGCATCGCCGGTGATTTCACCCGATATGACGAACATGCCGTTAAGCAGATCGTACGCAACATCGAGCTCATTCGTTATCGCCGTTTCGGTGAAAATCTCCTGATGATGGAACTTGTTCACGCGCCCAAGACAGCACGTCTTGGTGCCACTAAGATGTCGACGGAGCCGAAACCTGTTAGCGGTGCGAATCAACCTGCCGAGATTAGCCAGGATAACGACCCCTATCTGAGCCAACGGATGAGCTACCGGCTCTCTCAGTCACCGTCGGATCTGCGCGACATATACGACGTGGTCTACCAGTTCCTTATTGGCCTTGGGGACGACGTTCAGGTCAAGGAACTCAAGCTCTACACCGCATTTAAGCGGCTGAAAAATTTCGTGTGCATGGAAATCTATCCGCAGGCGCGAACGGTGACACTTTTCCTCAAGTTGAACCCCGGAGTAATGGACCTGGAAGAGGGCTTCACCCGTGATGTTCGTAACGTCGGGCATTTCGGCACCGGCGATCTGCAGGTGACGGTCAAATCGATGGCGGATTTCGAGAGAGCGCAATCCCTCCTCCGACAGGCTTACGAAGGGGGATAAGCATCCCGTCACCTCCGTCGTCGAGCGGCTAGCGCATATCAACGTTAAACCGTGGCCGGATCTCTACCCGCGGCGGGCATGACCGGACGCATCGATTTCCTCCGATTGAGGCTGCAGCGAATGTGACGGTAATCCTCCACAGCGAGGGTTTTTTCCTGGATCAGCAAGGCCGATCGGATTTTGGCGCGATCTTCAACAATCGTTGGGCGGCCTCTGCGCGAAGCGAACGTCCGGCGAGCGATCTTCACAGCCTTCGACTTTATCGGCGTAACCACAGGTCGGGCCGTTAGCGATGAGCGCGAGGACATCGTCGGCCGTCTGCCCGACCTTCTCGAAGGCTGGCATTTATCGTATCGGCTTAAAACGCTTTTGCGATCGTGCCTTCGGTACGATCGGCGTGTCTTGCCACCGGTCCGAAGCGGCAGACTGAATGGGCTCGACAGCAGACGAACCAGCGCGGCTCCAGCCGATCTGTCCCGGCCCTTGCCTGCATCGGCGAACCAACCGGACGCGGTTGGCGTCACTGCGGGGAGTTCGCGTCATCGCAGCGCTGCGTTCTCGCCCCGTCCTTGAGCCTACTCCTTCAAGAAATTTGCTCTATACCCCGCGAAACGATATCACTGCTGACTAGTCTTCCTCCTCGACGTCTGCAGCTTATCGACGATCAACGAGCTGTCCGTCGCGGCGCCATTTTTGGCGTTCTTCCGCGGATGCGGCCGACGTGGCAACTTATTGAAAGTATAATTAACACGCAATTAAACAGAAGCAAAATCGTCACTCACTTCCGTCATGCCTGCGAATTTCCCGGGGACATCCTAACCATCGATAATGACCGGTTATCGATAGTAGTTGATTTCAGGGCCCAACAACGCAAGTTACTAGAGGCTTTCGCGAGCCAAGAACCTCAGCACTGTGCCAGCGTTGTACCGCCCGACGGGCCCCTTAAGTTCCGAGAGCGTTGCCCTATAGGTGTGCAACGCTCTCGTTTTTCTATTCAAGACGCCACTACTGAGCGCAGCAGCCAGTCATTGTGCATCACCAAGGCGATGTGAGGACGCTGGTATCGCATCAAGGTCCCGCTCTAGCTGTTCGTCGATGCGGGGCACCTCTATAATCACGCCCGATGATCAGCGCTGGCTGATTGCCCGGCTGAATAGACGCGCCTGCCGACCGGCGAAAGCGCGGGGATCTACGGGTTTGTCACCATCGAGAATTCGGGCCTCATCCAGTAAGAGGCGAACGGCGTCCTCTCGGAACGCGTGATCAGCGACTGAGGCAATATTCTGCACAAGTTCACTCTGCGCGTTTATCTCGAGAATCGGTTTCGACGCGGCCTGCAGCCGCCCGGCCCCCTGAAGTATCTTTTCCAACTGTCGGTCCAGCCCATCATCCGGCGCGACCAAGCAAACCGAACTTTCGGTTAGCCGTTGAGAAACACGCACGTCGGCCACTTCCTCGCCAAGCACTCCACGAGCGAACTCGATGAACGCGGTCACATCCGATGATATCGAAGGCTTCTTGTCATCGGAATCCATATTACTCGGTATCGCATCTAGATCGGATTGACCCTGCCTAACTGATCTGAACGGCTTTCCATCGAAGTCACGAGCATTGGTCGGCCAGAAGCTGTCGACCTGGTCCGTGAGCAGAAGAACTTCAATGCCTTTGGCGCGGAAACCTTCGAGATGCGGAGAAGAGTTGAGTTGTTCGATACTGGAGCCGGTTATATAATAGATTGCCGACTGCCCTTCCTTCATCGCGCCAACGTACTCGGCAAGGGTCCGGATCGCTTCGTTGGACGCGGTCGTGCGGAATCGCGCCAGTTTCAGTAGCTGTTCTCGGCGTTCGTAATCCTCGTAGATGCCTTCCTTGACGATCGTGCCGAACAGATCCCAGAATTTCGTAAAGGTTTCGGGTTGCCCTTCCGCCATCTTTTCGAGCGCCGAAAGTATACGGCTGGCTACACCCTTACGGATCGACGAAAGAACCGGGCTCTCCTGGATCATCTCGCGCGAGATGTTCAGCGGCAGGTCCGGCGTATCGACGACACCGCGTACGAATCTCAGATAGCGCGGTAGCAATTCGGCGTCGTCGGTGATGAAGACGCGCTTAACGTAGAGCTTCATACGACCCTGTCGGTCCGGATCAAACAGATCGAAGGGCTGAGAACCAGGAATGAACGCGAGCGTCGTGTATTCGTGGCGACCCTCGGCGTGAAAGTGAACGTTGGTCAATGGCTCGTCGTACTGACCGGAGACATTATGATAGAAATCGTCATAATCCTGTTTCGAAACCTCGCCCTTCGGCTTCGTCCAGAGTGCGGCGCCGTCTGTAATTTGAGTCGGCTCGGCGCCGAGCTTCTCGATCAGCTTGATCGGCACGGGCACATGCCCGGACTGATCGCGAATGATCTTTTCCACGGCCCACTTGGTCGTGTACTTCTTGGCGTCCTCCAAAAGATGCAGGACGACGCGAGTTCCTCTAGTCGGAGCATCTGCGAGATCGATAGCCACCACGTCGTAGCTTCCCTTGCCATCTGAAGACCACTTCCAGGCATCCTCGCTTCCGGCCAGCCGGGAGATCACGTCGACCTTGCCTGCGACCATGAAGGATGAATAGAAGCCGACGCCGAACTGGCCGATCAGCTCAGCTCTCTCGCCGCCCTTTGCGGCCTCGATACGCTCCATGAAAGCCCTTGTGCCTGATCGAGCGATCGTACCGAGCGCGTCGATCAGATCGTCATGGCTCATGCCAATTCCGTTGTCCTCGACGACGAGGAGGGGCGCCTCTTCGTCGAGCGTCACCAGAATCTGAGGGTTCCATCCGCTGCCTGCGAGTTCCGGCCGGGCGATCGCCTCATAACGGAGTTTTTCGCAAGCATCGGCTGCGTTGGAAATCAGCTCTCTGAGAAAGACATCTTTATCCGAGTAGACCGAATGCACCATCATGTGCAACAGTCGGCTGACGTCGGCTTCGAATGCATGCTGTACTGGCTGTCTCTGTGTTGTTGTCATCGGCAATCCCCACTGCAAATAATCCGCGCGTGAGATGGATTTTTCGATGAGAATTTTCAAGCCCTCGCACGACGATACATATGGCGCTTCCTGGAGCATGTAGGCTTATGCAGGTTGCTGTCGGCTTCTAACGTCAGTACGGGCCGGGGAGCTCACACCAACGTGTTGTGCGAGAAAAAATCGGCGATGCGGAGCATGACTGTCAGCTCACTATCGGTCTAGCGGCCGATTCAGAAACCTTTTCTTGGTGTACCGCTGCAGTCGAGGAGCTCACATCGCGACGTTTCTACCTCATGTTTAATCTTCGATTAGTGCCGCCAAAATAAGTGGTTTTGGTTATGGCCGCGAGCCGGTGCCCGCAGCCTGGCTTTACTCTGGGCGAGCATCATGATCGAGAGCACTGAGCCACACGGTCACGGCGGCCGCACCGGCGTCCGGGCTTCCAATCGCTCGCGTGCCTAGGTAGCTGGCTCGGCCTAGTTTTGGATGCATCGAGCTCGTCATCTCAGTCCCCTTTCTCGCTGCATTGATTGCGTCCCGCAAGGCGATCTCAGGCGGCTTCCCACCGGCGATTGCATCGTGTAACGCGCGGGCGGCTGGCTCCAAAGCATCAATCATCGTACGATCGCCCGGCTTTGCGCCACCTAGGTCCATGATCGCTTGAACCGCATCCGAAAACGCGGCGGCTATGTCACTGGCGGAGGGAGACGGGTGCTCGGATAGCCGGCGTCCCGCTCGCAGGAATGCAGTTGCGTAGAACGGTCCAGAGCTTCCAGCAATCGCCCTCCTGATCCGATCTCCAGCCATTATGAGAGCGTTACCCGGCGTGACAAATGCGGCCTCAGGAAGCGAGAGAAGCACTTCCGCGCCTCGCCGCATACTGGCACCGAGGTCGCCGTCTCCCGAGATACCATCAAGACGCGCTAGCTCGCCCTCTGCAAGAATGAGAGCCTTGGCTGCGCGCTCAAAGAGGTGCCGCAACTTCTCCCCACTCTCGCCAATGGAGACCGCGTCTTCCTCTGCAGGCGCCGCGTGGGGCGCAGGGTTGGCCGTTAATGTTTTTCCGCCAATCACGCCACCGCCCGGCCAGGCGAGTGCTGTCGTCGGTTGGTCGAGAAGCTCTAAGTGATTTGACGATACCGGCAAAACAGACAGAGAGAACCCCGGCATGTCGAGCGCCGATAGAAAGGTACCGGCCCAGGCCCGAACGACCTCAACGCCTTCACGTGACAGACGGTGCAGTGCCGAGCGCGCCAAGATCGCAAGTTCAAGAGGTGGAGTTGCGCCGAGGCCGTTGACGAGGAGGGCGATGCGATCGCCTTTCTTCATCCTTCCATCTGCGAGGAGAGCGTCGAGGATCATCTCTACAAGATCATCGGCCGGAACAAGCTGCATTTTGCGGATGCCGTGCTCACCATGGATACCAAGACCGATTTCGATTTCGTCGACGCCAAGTTCGAAATTTGGTCTGCCTACAGATGGAAGTGTGCATGGACCAAGGGACACACCCATACTTCCGACAGACGCAGCCGCCTCCCTGGCGATGGCCGCCACCTCTTCAAGAGACAGCCCCTTCGCGGCCGCTGCGCCCGCTATCTTATGCACCAGAATAGTACCTGCGATGCCGCGGCGCCGATCTGCTGAAACGGTTTCCCGAAGCGCAACATCGTCCGCAACGACAACGATCTCGACAGGATATCCTTCCGCTCGGGCCATTTCGGCAGCCAGGCCGAAATTCAGTCGATCCCCGGTGTAACTCTTGATTATCAACAGGGCACCAGCGGGGCCACTTGCCGCTCGAATACCAGCAAGAACGGCATCAGCGCTCGGAGACGTAAAGACGTCGCCAGCGATTGCTGCGGTCAGCATTCCAGCGCCGACATAGCCTGCATGGGCAGGTTCATGCCCGCTCCCGCCGCCTGAGATCACGGCGACTTTGCGTTGCGAGGGAGCCGGCAGGTCGGCTTCGACAACAACGTTTTCATCACTGAGAAGGCTGGCAGCGGCGCTGAGAAGAACGGTGCCCTCCAACATTTCCCTGACCACGCTGTCGGGATGATTGATAAGTTTTTTCATGAAAACTCCAGGGTTATGTAGTTCTAAGCCTGCGAAACGCCAGAACGCGCGCTGTTGCTCGTGAAGTTTGCTGCAGCTGCGGGAAGTCGCTCGCCAGGCGCGTGCAGGCGCTCTTCAACATACCGGGCGAGGACAGACGCCGGCCACGCCAGTGCGAAGTAGAGCGCTGCCGTGAGGGCGAACACATGCAGGGGCAAGAAGCTTTCCGCCATGAGTTCCCGAGACGCCAGCGTTAGCTCGGGCACCGCGATGAGGGCACATATCGAACTGTCCTTCAAGAGCGAAACCAGGTTGACAAGCAGCGGCGAGATGGTGTGTTTGATGGCCTGCGGCAGGAGTATGAGCCTGAAAGTCTGGATCGGGGTTAAGCCACTCGCGACGGCCGCTTCTCGGTGTCCCGGCGGTATCGCACCTAGCCCCGCCCTGAACACCTCCGCCAAATATGCAGCGTAGACAAGCGCCAGTCCGGTGGCACCACCGACAAATGACGGAAGTATGATACCGACACCCGGGAGAGCAAAATACAAAAGATACAGGATGACAAGGATCGGCACGCCGCGGGCTACAGTGATGTAGAGGTTGGCAATGATGCGGATAGGGCCATGGGGACGAGATCGGAAGTATTCGACGGCCAGGCCAAGAACAAAAGCCGCGCTAAACCCGGCGAGTGTGAGAATGAGGGTCAGCCGTAGTCCGGCTAGAAGTCTTGGACCCCAATCCGTTAGATTGTCGGCTATAGTATCCAGAAACATCAACGTAACTCCAGGCATCTCTCGACCAGCAGGACCGTCTGCGCCACGGCGGTCGTCAAAACGAGGTAGACGACAGCCGCACAGCCATAAATGAGGGCGGTTTGGAATGTCTCATTCACGAGTTGGCGGGCGTTGAACATCACCTCGGGCGCGGCGATAGCGGCGACCAGTGATGTGTCCTTGATCAAGGATATCGCGTAATTGCCGATCGATGGCAGTGCCAGCCGCAGCCCCTGGGGCAGGACGATCAACCGAAAGGCCATCACCGGAGACAAACCTACAGAGGCAGCGGCTTCGCACTGGCCGTCGGGAACAGAGCGGAAGCCTGAGCGAAAGATGTCGACACAGACGGCTCCGCCGATCAGCCCCAGGCCAGCGAGCGCCGCCGCCGTCGACGACAATTTGACGCCGACCGCAGCCAAGCCGAAATAGAGGAGGAACAGGAACGTCAGGCTCGGGACGTTACGAAGCGCTTCGACGTAGAGCCGGATCAATCCGTGCGCGAACCGGTTACGCGTCAGGAAAAGAATCGCTGCGAGTGCCAGACCAAGGGCCATCGCGATGGCTAACGAGCCAGCAGCAACCTTGACGGTCACCAAAGCTCCAGCCAGTAGAGCCTGACTGAGCAGGGCTGGAAATGTCTCACCCATGAGCGTTTTCCCCAAGCGTCAAGCTGGCGAGGAATTGTCTCAGGCGCGGAGAGGTCGGATGATCGAGAACTGTGTTCGCATCTCCTTCCTCGATGATCCTGCCGCCGTCCATAAAGATGATGCGGTCCGCCACTTCGCGCGCGAATGCAATCTCGTGGGTTACGAGGACCATCGCCCGGCCCTCTGCCGCCAGCTCCTTGATGACGTTGAGGACCTCACCGACTAGTTCGGGATCGAGCGCAGAGGTCGGCTCATCGAAAAGAAGGACCTTCGGCTGTTGGGCAAGCGCGCGCGCTATCGCCACGCGTTGTTGCTGGCCTCCGGACAGGCGTTGAGGCGCTTCATCGGCTTTATGGGCGAGATGAACCTTGGAGAGCAGCGTCAGCGCAAGCTTGTTCGCATCAGCATCGTTCAGACCACGAACTTTGCGCGGCTGCAGGGCGACATTGTCTCGGACGGTCAGATGCGGCCACAGATGGAAATGCTGGAAGACCATGCCAAATTCGGCACGCTGCGGTGCCATCTCACGATCGCTCATCTGTTTGCCGTCACTGCGTCGGCCGATGACTTTCCCGTCGAGACGGATCTCGCCTTCGCTGGGCGGTTCGAGATAGTTTATCGCACGTAGGCATGTCGACTTGCCCGAGCCGCTCGGGCCGATCAGGGCGAGACGCTCCCCGCGGCGCAAGCTGAAGGAAACGCTGTCGAGGACCTTGAGGCTTCCGAAGGATTTGCTCAGGTTTTCGACTTCAAGAAGAATATCGTTTGACATTTTCGGCCTCGCTCTCGATGGAGGTGGCGGCCGGTTGCCCGGCCGCTATGGTGTCACTTCATGCAGGTTGGTGGCGTCCAGTCAGCAGGGCGATCGACACCGGCGCGAAAGTTGTCGCTGCCGGGTGTGAAGTTGGCCTGGCTGGTGTTGCCGTAACGTGCGCCGATTTTCTTCACCTCACACGATGTCCATAGCGCTCGGATCTGTGCGCTTAGATCAGCGGAGAGATCGGCGTTCTCTTTCGAGAGACCAAACACGTATTGTCGGCCGAGATTGGTGAGAAGCGGAAAGTCGGGACTGTTGTCTGTGAAGGCGAGATTGACGAGGTCCCAATCCGGGTTTTTCGAAATCGCGTAGTCGATGACGGGCGGGTCGCCCACCAATGCATCGATCCGGCCGGCCAGGAGGTCGCGCAGTGCAGCGTCCGTGCTGTCGTAAAGGGAGAGCTCCAAGCCGGGAATTTTGTGCAACTCCGGAAGGAAAGAAAATCCGGTCATCGACCCGACCTTTCGATTTTCCAGGTCTTTAAGGGTGTGCCAGCCCGATTCCCGCTTTGATGTAATCCCGTTTTGAAAATAGCCTGTCGGGTCACTCATCGACAACGTCTCGGCACGCTGCTTGGTCCAGGCGACGTTGCCTCCGATGATATCGACACGGCCAGTCTGTACAGCAGCGATAGCGCCTGACCATTCCATTGGCACCGGTTTGATAGTCAGCCCGAGCTTTTCTGCGGCCTCCTGAAGGATGTCGCCGTCGTACCCCGTCAGCTTGCCGTTGCGGGCGACGAGGCCTGGCATGTCACCAGTGATGGCAACAGAGAGAGTGTTCGGTTCGACGAGATGATATTTCTGGTCCGCTGCATTCGTCACTGCGGGCACGAGGCCAGCCGTCCAAGCGAGAATGCCGGCCAGCAGTTGATGTCTGATGCGATGCATATCTGTTCCCTTTCGTGTTTGTTGTGATGGTCAGTTTCAAGGCGCAGGCACCGCGAAGGGCGCGAAGCGATCCATCGCGAGACCCGATATCGATGTCCGCGTGTCACCGTCGAGACTGAGTTCGGCGAGCACCGCGCCAACCGCAGGTCCAAGCTGAAAGCCGTGACCGGAAAATCCGAAGGCATGAAAAAGGCCTTCAACAGTGGGGCTTGCCCCGAGAACTGGCAGGCCATCGGGCATTCGGCCCTCGATCCCCGTCCAACTGCGCAGCAGTAGGACGTTTCTGAGATGTGGGACCATTTCGACAGCAGCAGCAGCCGCTTCGAGGGTGACCTCTGCCAATGGTCGCGCGCGCAGAGCCTGTGCGTCGGCGACGCCGAGCCCAGCGCCGAAAATCACGCTGCCGTGGGCTGCCTGGCGAATGTAGATGCTGCCACCGCAGATCCCGAGGTTCGGTCCGATCAACGGTGGAATAGGTTCAGTGACACACATGTTAGGAGCCATCACTGTTTCCTTCACAAGGTCCCCGAACATGGCGGCAACCTCGGCGCCCCATGCGCCCGCGGTATTAATGAGACGGCGCACGGAGATTGCAGGACTACCGTCCGCCGGTCGTATGACGAAACCACTTTCCGCTCGCTCGGCCACGGCAATCTTGCAGTTTTCTCTGATTACGACGCCCAGGGCCCGAGCCGCTTTGGCAAAAGCTGGTGCGACAAGCCGGGGATTGGCCTGGCCATCCTCGCCGCAGTAGGAGCCTCCAGCGTACCTTCCGGACAGGTAAGGAAAACGACGGGTGAGATCCCGAGCTTCCAGAATGTCGGCGTGAATTCCATGTTCTCCAAGCAATGCCTGGTGCGCGATGAGGTCTTCCATATCGACATCAGTGCGAGCTAGTTTGAGGTGACCAGTGGCCGCGAACTCGCAGTCAGTGCCGATCAACTGCTGCAGGCTTCCCCAGATCGTCCGGCTTCGCCGCGACAAGCTGAGTTCTGCCGGATGCCGGCCCTGTTGACGCACACCACCATAATTCACGCCGCTTGCCTGGCCGCCGCAGCGCCCACGCTCGAACAGGATGACCGAGGCTCCTTTGAGACGGGCGTGCAATGCCGTCGAGCAGCCGGCCAGACCGCCGCCGATGATCGCGATGTCGAACGTAGCGCTCATGGCCGGCTCCGTACGAGCTCGGCCAGCGGGATCGGCTTGATCGGCGCCTGACCCCGCATTCGTCCAACCGATTCAATGGTGGTGCCCGAGGCAGCCGCTACAATCTCCGCGGCCGCCGCGCCGCACAGGCGACCTTGGCAGCGTCCCATTCCAACCCGGCAAAACGCCTTTACTCTGTTGATGTCGGCTTCGCCGCACCGTTCGACCGTTTGGCGGATCGCTCCGGCTGACAGTCCTTCGCAGCGACAAACGACGACGTCATCTGGAAGAGCTGCCACCTCCTCGTGGGGGTAAGCGAACGCGTGTTCGAGCGCTTCTCTGAAACGGGCTGCGCTCCTCATTGTACGGCGATCCCGCTCAACCTTCGAGGGTGCGGGCAGGCCAATGTCGTGAAGCAATGCCGAAGCGGCGAGACGGCCGCTGGCCTCGGCGATTTCGCTGCCGCGAACGGACAGTCCGTCACCCGCTAAATAAATATTGGAAGCGGTTGAGCGTCCATCCTGATCGGTTTTCGGCAGCCACTGCCGTTGGACCGCGTCGAAGCTGAATTCGATATCCAGGAGGTCGGCAAGCTGCGTTTCGGACCTCAGTCCGTGACCGAGCGCCACGGCATCGCAGCTTTCGACCTGTTCCATGCCGCGATGCCGGAATGACAGCGCGGTAACGCGGTCGTCAGAATCGCGAATGACTTCCTGCAGCCTCACGCCTGTCAGGATCGGGATGCCTCGCTTTCGCAGTGCAGCCATGTAGAACAGGCCCCTGGCGAAGAGGCGGCCGCCGGAAAGCAACGCCGGCAATCTGGCGATCTGTGCGAACGGGTGCCCCGTTTCCAGGACGGCTGCGACATCGACACCGGCCTCGGCATATTGGTAGGCGACGAGATAGAGCAATGGGCCTGAACCCGCGAAAATGACACGACGGCCGATGACGGCGGCCTCAGCTTTCAAGGCGATTTGAGCACCGCCCAGACTGTAGAGGCCTGCTGCTGTCCAACCTCTGACGGGTGCAATCCTGTCCATCGCCCCAGGCGCGACGATCAGATGCGTCCATGCCTGAACGCTTGAGCCGCTGTCATCAATGAGATGAAGGATTTCATTCCCGGCCGCCCACACCTGCGTCCCAGGCCGGTAGTCGATCTTTGAGCGCAGACTGGCAAAAGTCGCGTTAACGCGTCTGGCTCGCGCTGCATCGAAGCCATAGAGCTTCTCAAGTGGCCGCTGAAGCTGGGCTTGAGGCTTTCGGAAAATCTGGCCGCCTGGCTGGTCCCCCTCGTCTAGGATAGTGGGATGCAGGCCGGCATGTACCAAGATCTCGGCGGCTGCCATGCCGGCGGGGCCAGCTCCGATGATCACTGCCGTCGTGCTCATCAGCAATGCTCCGGGGGAAGGGTCACAAGCGTCATGCCGTCTTCTGCACGCGTCGTGCAGGCCCGCAGCCGTCGTCCATCCTGATGCCACAGCCAGCAATCCTGGCAGGCGCTCATTAGACAAAAACCTGCTCGTTTTTCCGGGGAAAACTCAAACCAGCGTACATGACCGGTCGCCATCCGCAACGTAGTCAAGACGGTCTCTCCCAGTCGCGCCTGGTACGAAATCTCGTCGACGGTGATCCCGATGATCTCGTCATGGGCGACCGCCAACCTTCTGCTCTTGCTTAGGTCTTTATCGAGCATTTCTCCAACCCCTCCCGAGTTTGATATTGACACGCTACACATCCACATTATGGATGTCAATGACGGTTTGAATCCGATTGCTCAAGTTCAATGGAGGGATGTTTGAATGTTCAATACCACCTGGGAGAGTATGCGTGCAGGGTCACAGACTGTCCCGGCCATCACAGGCCTCGCGGTATGCTGCAGTGACGTTGGACGGGCACCGGAGCGAACCCATTCGGCAGTCAGGCGCACCTTGCTCGACACATTGGGCGTGGCCGCAGCAGGTGCTGGAACCGATGCTGGTCAGGCCTCTGCACGATCGGCTCGCGAGATATTCGGATGTGGCGATAGAGTGGTGTGGTTTTCGAAAAGCAGGCTGACGCCGGCCGGCGCAGCCTTCGTCAATGCGACCTACGCTGCAGCGCTTGATCTCGACGACGGGCATCGGCAAGCCTCGGGCCATCCGGCCGCAGCAATCGTACCGGCCGTCCTGGCTGCGGCCGAGCGTCACGCTTGCAGCGCTGACAGTCTCCTGACCGCCATCGCACTGGGATATGAAGTTGCAGTGCGAATCTCGGCAGCGCGCGACATAAGCGCCCTGCGCACCACCGATACCGGTTTATGGTGCGGGCCGGGCGTCGCCGCGGCGGTCGGATGGCTGACGGGGCAGGCGCCGATGATTGTTGCACACGGCATGGCTATCGCTGCACAAACGGCAACCTCGCAAGCAGCCACCGGCTGGACGGTTTATGGGCACACGGTCAAGGAGGGCATCCCTTGGGCGACCGCCAATGGTGTTGCGGCGATATCGCTTGCCAAGGCAGGACATCGCGGCCCTCTTGATGCGCTGGATGACCCTTCTGCTTATTCGCGCAAACGCCTTCTTGATGATTTCGGCCGCAACTGGGCCATCGAAGGCGCCTATTTCAAGCTCTACAGTTGTTGCCGGTGGGCGCATGCAGCAATCGATGGAGCTCTCGCCCTACAAGAAAGCACAGGCATCTCGCACGACGCAATCGAGCACCTCGAAATCGAAACATTCGAGCGCGCCCTAAGTCTTCCTAACCAAGCTGAACCGCAATCCCCCGAAGCGGCGCAATACAGCATCCCCTTCTGCGTCGCCTTGGCGCTGGTGCACGGGGCAAGCGCTCTTCTTCCGATGGACAACAAATTCTTGGCGGATACCAGAGTGACGACGCTCGCCAAGCGTATAAAGCTTTCCAGTGGCAGTGGCTATGCAAGCGCGTTTCCCGCCTCAACGCCAGCGCGCGTGACGATCAGTGCCGGCAATATTGTCCAGTCGATTGAGATCCGCTTTCCAAGGGGCGAACCGCAAAATCCCCTGACTGCCAGCGAACTACAGCACAAATTCGAAAGGCTGTCCCTCAATCTCGAAGATGAGACCGCGCTATCAATCAGCCGTACTGTGAGCGGCTTGGGCATACATCAGCATCCCTCGGCGTTGTTTGCAGCGCTTGGTGGCCCTGGCTAGGCGTTTACAACGGCGGCTAGATGTATAAGGAGTCTCCTGGCGATTAATCCAGGGGATAGGCATGGCGAAGGACGAGACCGCCGCAACCGGTACACAACTTCTTGATAGAGCGGTCGCCATCCTGAAATACCTTGGCGAGGCTGGCCAAGGTGGAACATCGATGGCAGCGATCGGTGACGAGCTGGAGCTCAAGCAGCCCACAGTCCACCGGATCGTAACTGCGCTTGAACGCCATGGGCTTGTTGACCGTGAGCAAGAGACGAAGAAATACCGGTTGGGACTCGCATTGTTCGCCTTGGGTGCCAAGGCTGCCGACGGTACCGGGCTTCGACAGCTGGCTCGGCCAGCCTTGTTGCGACTGGCCGCTACGACGAGCGATTCCGTCTTCCTGATGGCACGCGCTGGCCTCACAACGGTTTGTGTAGACCGCCAGCAGGGCAGCTATGTGATTGACAGCCTGACCGGACATGTCGGCGGTCAGATCCCGATGGGCATTGGACCGGCCAGCCAAGCGATTTTGGCTTATCTACCTGCTGCGGAAATAGACGTTGTCATCAGCGCCAACACACCACTCTATAAGAAATTCGGCGGCTTTACGGCGCGCAAGATTAGGGAAACATTGGAACAGATCCGCGCAAATGGATACGCCCTGGATGAAGGAGAGCTTGTTGCAGGAATCTCATCGGTCGCCGTTCCGATCTTGCCGCCGGGGCGCGACGCCATCGCGTCGATTGCTCTCAACCTGACAAGCGCTCGACTGACGCCGGGGCGCTTGCCCGAGCTGGTCTCACTTCTCACCAAGGAAGTTCGTGACATCGAAACGCAACTCAACCCGCTAAGCGATGGGTTGGAATCCCTGATCCCAGGAAAACTGCTCTAGGAGGTAATCCGGTGCAGCGGCGTGAGCTTCGAAGAGGTCATGCAGCTCATTCCTCGCTGCCGATCGGTGGAGGTCGATTTGATCTCGATGGACCCCCGATAGCACCAGGGCGGATGCCAAACCGGCGCTGTTGGCGCCCGCGATGTCTGTCGCCAGGCTATCGCCGATCATGATGACCTGTGCTCGCGGCAGGTCCAGAACCTGTAGCGCAGCAACGAAGGCTTCCACACCCGGCTTGCCGACGCGGTGGACGTGACCGCCCTGCCCTTCGTAGCGCCTGGCGAGGGAGCCTGCGCAAGCAACGCGGCGTCCGGCAATGATGACGTCGAGATCGGGGTTGGCGCAGATCATCGGCAAGTTGCGCGCCAACGCAATCGAAATCCAGGCCGCATCGTGCGCGACGTCCCCGGTCGCCAGGATGAAATCGGCCTCGGCCGGCGAGCTGGCCGGTTGATGCGGCAAGCCCTCAAGCAGCCCGCAAAGCTCCGGCGGCCCAGCATGTAGATATCGCCCACCGGCTGGCATGCCATCGAGATGCACCGCTCCCGACATAGCTGCATAAACAAGCTCACCAGACGAGACCAAGCCATCGTAAAGATTTTGATAGAGGCCCATGTCGGAGAGACGCAAGGTGATGCTTGCCGCCCGTCTCGGCGAGTTCGATAGAAGGCAGACCCGCGCGCCCTGCGCGCGCAGCGCCGTCAGTGTCGTCAGAACGGCTGGGTTAAGCACGACCCCGTCATGCAGGACGCCGAAGATATCGATAATGAATCCCCGGTAGAACCGCGCAAGCTCTCTGACAGACGCGTGTTCAGCGGCCGGGGGTATCGCCATTGACTTCAACCTCGTTGGAAGATCGTCGTGTTTCTGGTGCATTCAATTTTATTATAACGGCCGTCAGAATGACCGCTGCTCCGACAAGAGTCAGCGGCGGGGGGCTGTCGCCGAACGCAGCCCAGACCCAAAAAGCCGACATTGGCATCTCGGCGAGGGTCAGAAGAGCGGTCTCGGCTGGCGGCAGCAGCCGCGAGCCTGCCGTATAGCAGAGAAGTCCGAGCGTCATCTGCACCAGGGCAAAGCCGGCAAGCATGCCGAGTTCGCCGATGTCGACTGCCAGCGATGGCGAACAAACGGCACCGACTAGGGCAGCGAGGCCATTTGATGAGGCGACGATCACTAACGCCGAGGACCGGGCATTTCGCATCGCTATCGTCATCAGCGCCATGAGGACGGTCATCGACAGAGCCAGGCCGTCACCAGCGAGCCCTAACCCTGAAGAGGTTGAGCCCCAAAATATAACCAGAGCTCCAAACGCCGCCTGCAAGCACAAAAACGCTGTTGAGCGCGAAATTCGTTCTCCGACGATCAACCAGGCGATCATCGCTGTCATGAGAGGCAGAGTTCCGTAGATGACAGCGACGTTCGCAACCGATGTGAGTCTAAGCGCAGCTACGAAGACGAGCATACCGCTTGCTGAGAAAAAAACGGCAAGAAGACTGGAACGATCCGGCTTGGTCAAATGTCTCGTCGGCGCTAGGATCATCAGCGCGCTCGTAAAAGCGAGAGAAAACAGGCTGCGCCAAAAGATGATCGACCACAGATCGGTTTTGATCAATCCAACGAACACGCCGGCCGTGCTGAAAAACGTTGCCGCAAGCAGGACCTGCGCCTGCGCTGATCGTCGACGGTTCATTGGAGCGAACCCTTCGTACCGATGTAACTGCGCCGACAGGATGCCCCTGCCCGAACAAGAATCTCTTGGGCGACCGTCCCCGCGGCATGCGCGATCTCTTCGGCATGATGGGTTGAGCTGATGAAATCGACCCGGGCGCCGGCACGCAGGAGCGAAGCCGGAAGCTCCGTAAGGTCGATTGCGCAATGTTCCATCGAGATGCGTCCCACGAGGGGTACAGCATAGCCGCCCAACTCGGCGCAAAACCGGTTATGAGCCGACCACGCCAACCCGTGCTTATAGCCAATTCCGACGACTCCAAGGCGGGTTCTGCGGTCTGTTCGAAACGTTCCCATATAGCCGATCCCCTCTCCGCGTGGGACCTGGATTACGGCGAGAAGACGGGCGCTAAGACGGACTACGGGTAGAAACGGGTTGGGACCGAGGGCAGGGTTGTGGAGGCCGTAGAGCGCGGATCCGACGCGCACCCGATCGAAGCGGTAGGATGCTTCAAGCGATAAGCCGGATGATGCAGCCAGGCTGCGCGGTGCCGTTAAGCCGAGGATTGAAGTCAATGTGACGAAGCGGTTGAGCTGCAGGACGTTCTGTGGGTTTGACGGTTCATCGGCACACGCAAGATGACTCATCATCAGGACAGGCGTTGCCGGTGCTGAGTGCGCCAGCGACTGTGCCTCGCCGAGACGCAGGCCAAGCCGGCCGAAACCAGTGTCAAGATTCAGAGCGAAGGGGATGCGAGCAGCAGCAGCGATCGCGACCTGCGCAAGCGAATGACAGACGGCAGTGAATTTACCGCTGCGATAGACGTCGCGCTCACCTGAGCTAATGCCTGACAGGACGATAATATCGGCGTCATCCAGCATTCTACGTACACATTGCGCTTCGTGAACATCGGCTACGAAGAAGCTTGTGCAGCCAGCCTCATGCAACGCCGCTGAGAGTTGGGTTGAACCAAGTCCATACGCATCGCTCTTGACGACGGCGCTGACCGAGACGGATCTGCCGACCATCTTTTCCACTGTTCGATAGTTCTCCTGAACCGCTCTCAAATCGATGGAAAGCACGGGCTGGTCAGTCGGCACCTTCTCTACTCCAACTAGCACCCAAATTCTTAAACACGTTTCGATTGCAATCTACAACGCCTTCATGCATGATGCAATCAGCAATTGCTCGTGCGGTTGTTAGACTTTTTACGAGTGAGGAGATAGTTATGAAAAAACCCACGCGTGCGAAAAGAATCTTGATCATCGGCCATGGCGTGCTCGGTGGCGACGTTCTTGATTTCCTGCTGCAGAGCGGCATGGATCTCGACGTCATCGTAGCAGGTCGCAATTCCGAGATGGTGCTTCATCGGGTCAACCTGGCGCGCTACACCGCCATGAACCTCGGGTTTTGCCCGGCAGTTGAAATTGTCCGATGAATTTGATGAACGTGGAGGCGACGGCAGAAAGGCTGACGCAAATAGCCCCTGACATCATCTTCAATGCCACCACGCTTCACAGCTGGTGGGTTATAACAAAACTTCCGGGCGACGCCTTCAAGCGTATAGACGAGGCGCGCGGCGGCATCTGGACGCCTATGCATCAAGTTCTTATTCGGCGTCTCATGAAGGCCGTGCGGCTCGCCAACTCACCTGCCGTCGTTGTCAACGCGTCCTATCCCGATGTCGTGAATGCCTCGCTTGCTGCGGAGGGACTGGCGCCGGCTGTGGGAATAGGGAACATCGCCAACGCCGTGCCGGGCGTCCGACTTGCAGCCGCTCACATGCTATCGATGCCCCCTTCGTCCATAGATGTCCGCTTCTTCGCCCACCATTATGTCAGCTACAGAATGCCCAGCACCGGCGGAACGGACGGCGCGCCCTATCATCTGACGATCTATGCCAATGGTCTGGAAGTCCCGCACCAAGACGTTGATCATGCGAAACTGTTCTCGCTGGTGGCCGGTCGGTTCCGGCGCGTCAAGGGTCTTGCTGGTCAATCTGTGACGGCGTCGTCTGCGACGGCCATGCTGCTGGCGATAGCGCGAGGTACCGGTGACGTCGTCCACGCACCAGGCCCGATCGGCCTCGTGGGTGGTTATCCCGTCAGAGTCTCCCAACACGGGTTGCTGGTGGATCTTCCTGCCAAGCTGTCACTCGACCAGGCGATTTCGGTGAACAGGGAGAGCCAGCGGTTCGATGGCATCGAGAGCGTCGATGATGATGGGACGGTGCGGTTCACCGACACGTCCGCCGGCGTCCTGCGCGACGTGCTGGGTTATGATCTCCAATCCTATCGACCTGAAGAATGCGAAGCACGAGCCGAAGAACTTGCTGCTCATTTCTCCCAGTTCGCGCGCGACAATGGTCTGCAAGACTTCCGCACACCTTGACCGGGACTAGACACTGGCATGTTGGAGGAGTGAAATCCGCCGGTATGACGACAAGTCGGGACGACCTGTGGCAATCAGAGCCTCCCGACGTCCGCAATCGAAGATGACTGAAAAAGCTGTTCCCGTTGGCTCGCGGCGTGAGGGTGACTTTGAAATCGCGTCTGGCGCGTCGGAGCGGTCACACAATAGGGAGTGTATGTCGTCCACGCTGTTCAAGGAATGCGCTCGGGCGGCACGCAGCCGGGAGCGGCTGGATGGGTAAACACGTGCCACTGCTTCGATGTCTTCCCACATTGCAGGCTTGGCAAAAATCGGGTGATTCGTATGCACAGCAAACCGTAGCGCTCGATCAGTGACCCCCGAGGAAGGTCCGACCTCTACAAGACGCAGCCGCCCCTGCGCATCTCCAAGCGTGAAGCATCTTCCTGATAGATGTTTGTGGGATCGCAAAACGGAGTTTGCAGCATCGACATTGCGTTCTGCGAGCATGAGCCTACGGATGACCAAGCTCGGCAGGCCATTTTCCGCCTCATCCAGGATGAGATCGTTGTTCACGAAAGCCAGACCATGACCATTCATGCCAACCCAGCCGAGGGTGCCGGCAGACGCAATACATATGAACCGCTCGTCTGCTCCCTCGTGGACAAAGACGACAAGATGTTGATCTGTGCTTGCTGGAGCGTCCCAGTTTTGCGCGACCACAGCTCCCGCCGGACGCGACAGGGCTGCCGATGTACAGCCACGCGTATGCCCGCCAAGGAATTCGAAGGCGGAAAGCAGCAAAACATCGTGTACGTGTAGATTTGTAGCGTCTGCAATGCCGCGAAGCTCGGCGACGATGGAGGGCGCCAGTGCCTCAAGTTTTTGAAGGCAAGCGGCCGAACGGGTGCGACCCGAATCCCATTGCTTGTCGCTGAAGGAATTCCGCAACGAGGTCAGCGACGTTAAAATGCACGCGCGCAACGCCGCACCATGCTGGCGTCCTCGTTCAGCCGGTGTCCCATGCAGGACGATGAAGGGTATTTCTTTAGGAGCCATGCCAGATCCGAAATTTACTGTGCAGAGCATCCATAATGTGGATATTCCGCTTGATCTAGTAGCTACTCGTGTGGATTGTACTGAGAGCGGCGGTGCAAAAGTCGGCCACGGTAGCGGCGGCATAATGCTGCCGCGGGCGGAGTAAAATCCGGCCACCTATTTCCTTTCTGCATTGAATGCAGGAGGGCCAGGGGATCTACACCGTGGAATTGTATCTGAGGGTTCGGCTGGCTGTTTCGGAAGGGATGACGAAGCGCCAGGCAGCTAAGCATTTCAACATATCGCGCGACAGCGTGGCCAAGATGGTGGCCTATTCGACGCCGCCCGGCTATCAGCGACGTTTGCCGATCCGGCGTCCGAAGCTGGATGCGTTTGTGTCGACGATCGAGCATTGGCTCGATGAAGACCTGAAGGTGCCGCGCAAGCAACGGCATACTGCCAAGCGTGTGTTCGACCGCCTGCGTGACGAGTGTGGGTTCGTCGGCGGCTACACGATCATCAAGGATTATATGCGCGAGCGTGATCAGCGCCGTCAGGAGGTGTTCGTGCCGCTGTCGCATCCACCCGGCCATGCGCAGGCAGACTTCGGTGAGGCGACGGTGGTGATCGGCGACGTCGAGCAGAAGGCGCGCTTTTTCGTGCTCGATCTGCCACATAGCGACGGCTGCTACGTGCGGGCCTATCCGGCGGCCGTGGCCGAGGCCTGGGTCGATGGCCACATCCATGCATTTACGTTTTTCGGGGCCGTGCCGCAGTCGATCGTCTATGACAACGACCGTTGCCTGGTCGCAAAAATCCTGCCCGACGGCACCCGCAAGCGCGCAGCACTGTTCAGCGGCTTCCTGTCCCACTACCTGATCCGGGATCGCTACGGCCGTCCCGGGAAAGGTAACGATAAAGGGAATGTCGAGGGTCTTGTCGGTTATGCCCGGCGCAACTTCATGGTGCCGATCCCGCAGTTTCCGACATGGGATGCGTTCAATACCTTTCTGGAAGAGCAATGCCGCAAGCGGCAGAACGACAAGCTGCGCGGCGAGAGCGAGACGATTGGCGAACGGTTGCAGCGAGATCTTGCCGCCATGCGTCCCTTGCCGGCGTCGCCTTTCGATGCCTGCGATCAGGCGAGTACAACGGTGACGGCCCAGTCTCTGGTGCGCTACAAGACCAACGACTATTCCGTGCCGGTCGCCTACGGTCATCAGGACGTCTGGGTCAGAGGCTATGTCGACAAAGTTGTGATCGGCTGCCGCGGCGAGATCATTGCTCGTCATCCGCGAAGCTGGGAACGCGAAGATGTTGTCTTCGATCCCGTTCATTATCTGCCGCTGATCGAGCAGAAGATCAATGCGCTGGATCAGGCAGCGCCACTCCAGGGCTGGGATCTGCCGGACGAGTTCGCGACGCTGCGTCGGCTGATGGAAGGCCGTATGGCCAAGCATGGGCGGCGGGAATATGTGCAGGTTCTCCGTCTCCTGGAGAGCTTCGACCTTGCCGACCTGCATGCGGCCGTTAAGCAGGCCATTCAGCTCGGCGCGATCGGCTTCGATGCGGTCAAGCATCTGATCCTGTGCCGGGTCGAGCGCCGGCCACCGCGGTTGGACCTGGCGATCTATCCCTACCTGCCAAGAGCGACGGTCGAGAAGACCTCTGCGAAGGCGTATATGCGCCTTCTGTCGTCTGATGCGGGAGAAGCGGCATGAGCACCGAAGCACCCGACATCCTGCTCGCCCATTATCTCAAAGCCTTGAAGCTGCCGACCTTCCAGCGCGAGCACCAGAAGCTGGCCCGGCTCTGTGCCACCGAAGGTGTCGATCATGTCGGCTACCTGTTCCGGCTTGCCGAGCGGGAGACGATAGAACGGGACCGGCGCAAGGTTGAACGGCGGATCAAGGCGGCCAGATTCCCCGTCGTCAAAAGCCTCGACAGCTTCGACTTCACCGCCATCCCCAAGCTCAACAAGACGCAGGTGCTGGAACTGGCCCGCTGCGAATGGATCGAGCGCCGGGAGAACGTCATTGCTCTCGCCCCAGTGGAACCGGCAAGACCCATGTCGCGCTCGGCCTCGGTCTGGCCGCATGCCAGAAAGGCTTGTCCGTCGGCTTCACCACGGCCGCCGCCTTGGTCAGTGAGATGATGGAGGCCCGTGATGAACGACGTCTGCTCCGGTTCCAGAAGCAGATGGCCGCCTACAAGCTGCTGATTATCGATGAGCTGGGCTTCGTGCCGCTGTCGAAGACCGGCGCGGAGTTGCTGTTCGAGCTGATCTCGCAACGCTACGAGCGCGGAGCCACCCTCATCACCAGCAATCTTCCGTTTGACGAATGGACGGAAACCCTGGGATCTGAGCGCCTGACCGGCGCGCTGCTCGATCGCATCACCCACCACGTCAACATCCTCGAGATGAACGGCGACAGCTATCGGCTCGCCCAAAGCCGCGCCCGAAAGGCCGGCTGAGACCCTTCAAAAAATCGCCACGGCGGCCTGAGACCCCCGCTCGGGCTACGCCCTCCCAGCGGTCTCAGGCCGCCGCCATAGTGGCCGACTTTTGCTCCGCCCCGTGGCCGGTTTTTACACCGCCGTTGACACTTTCATGGTTGCGCCCAAAAAAATGCGCTCGAAGTTCATAACGCTTATAGCAACATTTACATCGGCTGATCTTTGACCGCGCCTCATCGAGGCGGGCTGACAAACGTCGCGCCAAGGGAGCATCCGGTGGTTGAACGACGCGGGCAACCCTGCGTTCCAGCATGCCGGTGTAGCCGCTCAACTCTCCAGAGCGGAAGTGATCGTTGTTCGAGATGCCCACGCGCGTAAAGATGCCGAGCAACTCGCAGATGCGCGTTCGCTTGGTAATCTCCAATTGGTCCATCTCCGGCAATAAGCCGGACACGCGCGGCTCCTTTTTAAGCGCAAATAATCTTCTCCCCACCATACCGATGCGCACGGGCTAACGTCGGAAACCGCCACCGGTTGCCGACGGTCTGGCGTGTAAGAGCATACAGTAGATCAGGGCGAGCCGCACGAACTGGTCTCGAGACACGAAGTCCTCGTTGCCTATTTGATCAAGAGTATCAACTGACAGACATGGGGCCGAAGGATCAGGCTAACGACCGAGTAGAAGCGCAGTTTCATTTTCGCCATGATTTGCCTCCCCAAACTCAACGGCGACAAGCATCGTATCACCACATAGCAAATTCCAGCGCCGCGCGACCACTGGAGGCAGAAGCTCAGCGCTCATTCTGAACGGACACACACCGCAATTTGAAGCGCACAGGGGAAGCTATGTCAACTTTGAGAGCAGCTATGGATTCTAACGTATTCGATGTGCATTGCATCCGCAGGCGAGTGGGTTCAACTGGCTTGGTCATTTTTGAGCGTGACGACATCCTCTTGAGGCACAGGCCACAATTCGAAGACCAGACACTCGGCGACATCGATGCTGATTTCGTCGCGATGCTACAAGATATTCGTAACCTCGATGTTCGTTTCGGATTTATTTCACATCATCCACCTGCGTTATATGAGTCGCGTGTCCGTATCGATAGCGCGACGCTGACACGGCTGCTCGACGATCTACTGAAGGTATCGGGCGCCCCACCCGATTTCTGGATACACACAGCCTGTATGTCCGCCCTGAGACCGCGCCAGGGTTCGCACAGAGATGAAAACGACCTGATAGGGAGACTGACGGACGGCTACGGAGCTGATCTTAACAGGACGGTCGTGGTTCGGAAGGCAGAAGCCCTGCGAGTCAACGCTCACCCGTCGGGTCTCACGGAAATATTTTATCCGGGACTAAGCGCCCGCGCGGCGTCGAACATCAGCCGGCCAGCGACGGTGGGTTGGCTTAAGACGATGATCAAGCATGTCTTGGATCTGGAGTAGGCGGTTCCGTTCCACCTCTTTCCATTACCGACCGTGGTCCCGGTCTTTTTCCTCCGGCGGGCGCAGCTTAATCGATTTCGGTATCTCGCGATCGCGCTGTTGGTTTCTTTGGTGGTCTGGCCGACCTTTCTCAGGGATATCATGCTCGGCGTTCGAACGGGCTATACGCAACTGATCAACAGCACGGTTGCTCGAACTCTTGTTACCGACGCCCTGCTCCGCAACGTGGTCGCGCCCGGTCGCCGACTTCGTCGCAAGGCTGTCCGACGTGCGCTTATCCTTGCCAATCTCCGCCCGATCCCGATTTTTCGCGACGCGGGAATCGAGTTGCAGCCCTACCACCTTGCCGATGATCCTTGCCGCTTGCTCAAAAATCAACCGATCAGATGGATTGGCGATCTTGGTGGCAACGCTCAAAGCTGCATTCGCCAGTGTTTCCTTCGCCGCTCTTGCCTGCGCGGAACTGATGGGGGCGGATCGCAGCATATGCTCTTCGCCTTTCTCTCCTGTGGGATCGCGACCCTCGCGAATCGCCGTTTCAAGCCGTTGGTATTCGCGACGAAGCCCTACGGACAGATCGTGACTAAGATCGCGCGCGGTGCTGGGGGCCGATCGATCTCTTGCGACTTTCTCCAACATCTCGATGACATGTCCGACGGACCGTTGACCCCTCTTGAGCCGCATCCGAGCATCCTGGCGCTTTGGTGCGGTCGGAGTGTCACGCATTCTTGCCAAGACCTTATCAACGACGTTGCCAGGCGCCGTTGCGCCCATCCGCCGGAACATCTCCCATTCCCATCGTTTCACCGGCGGTGGTCCGGCGCGCTCGATGCGCTTCTGACGATCGATCGGGATACCACGCTCTCGCGCCTTTTCGGCAAAGCGAACGCGCCATTCAGTGAAGTCGCGGATGTTGGGGCTGAGCGTCCTCCCACTGGCATTGCGCAGTGCGACGATCACATGCAGGTGCGGGTGCTTTTCACGGTCGTGACGATTGTGGACAGCATAGGCAAAACGATGCCCCGCGAACTGATCCCGCAGGAAATCTCGGCCAGCGAGGATGAACTGGTCACGATCCACATTGGCTGGTCCTGAGAGCAAGAGGTGCATAAAATCCCGCGGTTGGCGGGTTTGCATGAGGACCCCAACCGTTCTGCCTTCCGCGGTCAGTTCCTTGTGGTCCCTGGTCGTGACTTCGCGCCGCGCCTCGCCGAGTTCATAACGGCCACTCCTGCCAAGCCGCTCCTCGATGCGTGCCTTTGTGGAAATCGTGACCTCCGCTCCTGCCCGTTGCATCGCATGCAAGGTTGCCGTCAGGCCTTTGGGTCCGGAGGAAAACTCCGCCGGATAGCGCGAAACCGGAGTGATCCTGGCGTTACGCAGAGCCGTGTCCAGTCGATCGTCAATCGCCCGAACATTCTCTATGTCCGCAGGTACCCGGTTCGCGCTGCTTCGATCCGACCTGTCTTTCTTTTCGTGAGCGATGATGAGCGCAAACTGCAGACGAGTTCTTCCCTTCACGCCTTCGCTGACACTGAACGCGTAGGTTCGATCTGTGTCGCCATGCAGGCGGAAACCATCTTTTGCCAGAGAAGCAAGAGCACGAGCGATATCGTCGCGATTGGCATTCTCCAGTTCGTAGGTCAGGCGAAGAATATCCTGACTGCCTTTTCGGTTGTCAAACTCGCGCTCCCAGGAGCGGACAGCCTCTCGCAGATCAGTAACCTCACGGCCATCCTGGTCTTGCGCTTTCTCTTCCTTGCTCTGATAGGCGAGCACGTTGCGCGCTGACGCCGCGCCCGCCCCATAAGACAGGACTTTAACGACAACCGCATCGTTGCCAGAAGCACGACTGAAAGCCGAGGCAGCGCCGGGATGTTTGCCCTTGGGAAATCCAGCCTTTGCCAACGGTGGACGTGTTCTAGCCGCACCGCCGCCTCCGCCTCGGCGCCGGAGCTCGTCTTCGATAAGCTCGAAGTAGCTCGGCAGCCGGCGGCCTTCGGACCTAGACGCGAAGCGACTTTTGGACATGTCGTTCATCATGGTTCCTGATCAAGTCCGTGATATAGGTGGAGGGCCGGACATAGGCGGCGTCTCTGATAGCGTCGAGCGCGTCCATCACGTCCTCGAGTTGCTGCACGATCGCTCTGGCGGTTGGAGCATCCACGCTTTCTTCGGTGAGGAACTCCTCATTTCGAAAGGCAATTTCTCGCAGGAACTGGTGGATGTTTGCCAGTTGGCGATCATGTTCCTTGAGCATCGCGGGGATCTGCATGACCTCTCTAGTAACGATCAGCTTGGCGACGATGTTGACCGAGACATCCAGCCTGCGGGCAAGGGCTTCGAGATTGCTTAAAATGTGGGCCGGGAGGCGGAACATCACAGCTGGCTCGCGCATCTGATCACAATCCCCTTGCCTTCAGCGCCTCGACGATCAGCCGGTGGGTCGCCGAGGAGAGCTGTTCATGCTGTTCCAACGACACACGGAATATCTTGGTCAGCACGTCGTCATCGAGGTAGAGAGAGATACGCTTCCGCTTTGTTTCAGTGCCCGTCGAGGTACCTTGTGACGGCAATCGTCCGTGGCGGCGGTTCTTGGCTGGAATCCCCAGTTGCTGGGGCTCAACGCTCGCGATGGCTCTGTCGTCTTGTGCCTCGGGAGCCTCATCCGGCATCAACGTCTCAAGATCGATGTCCGTCGGCATGTAGGACGTGGCACTCTCTTCCACCTCCTTCGCCTGGTCCTCCCTGGACCGGGCAAGGGCAAGAATATTGCCGGCGGGCGTCCGTTCTCTCGACATGCGTTAGGCCGCTTCCGCCTGCAGTAGGCCGATGAATTCGTTGTTGATCTTCTTCACGAGATCAATCGCGTCGAGCACGCTCTCGGATGCTCGCCGCTTTGCCGATGGGGTGAGCGAGGAACTGTTCTCGATACTTGCCAGCTTGGAATAGAGCGAGCCGAAACCGGCTCCGACATCGCTGAAATGGTTGCTTTTCCGGATGACCGTCTCCACCATTGGAATCCGGCCGCTCGTCAGGATCGCATGAACCTCGGGAAGTGACCTGTTGTGCTTGAGCGCGATCATGTCGACGTAATTCCAGATGGCCGCATAGGGGATCGGCCCTGCAGCGCGCTTTTTGGATATTTCCTTCAGGATCGTCGCCACCTTGATTGCAGACGTGGCAGCGGTCGGCTCGGGGATGATCGGAATGAGGACGGCATCGCACTCGTGATAGACCTCGATAGCCCGTTGATGCACGTAGCCGCCGACGTCATAGATACGGATATCCGCTTCAGGTGCATCGGCCAGGCGGTCGCGAAACCTGTCGCCAGGTGCGACTCGCAGATGCAGCAACGTGCCGTCCGTCGGGAGCAGCCCGCGCTTCATTGAGACATTGTACCAGCGCGTCGATGACTCCTGCTCGTCGCAATCAATCAGGAGCGTTCGATGTCCCTGCTGCGCGAACTCGGCTGCGAGATTGACGTTCAGGGTTGACTTGCCGGCACCGCCCTTGAACGTCGAGATCGCTAGGGAAAGGGGTTTAACTGCCATAGAATTCTTCACCATCTTGTGTCGACTATTACTGATGGGCGGAAGGGAGTTGCATGTGCTGCGAACGATTGCAGAGATCCCCGCCGCCACGCTCTGGACGAACCAGCTCTTCTCTCGTCATGCCCGAAGTTGGGCTCGTAGCTCGCGCTGCCGCCGAGCGGCGATCAGATCCTCGTTCAGCCGTACCATTTGGCGTTCACGAGTTGTATCCGCAACCGGATCCCTTCGCGGCCAAAAGCGAAGGATTGGTAAAAACAGCAGCGCGGAGAATGTAATCGTAGCCGCTTTGAACCAAAACGAATGAGCGTAGAGACCAGTCGCCGACAGCCACAGCGCTTGCGTCCATTCTGCGGGGAGAAAGGCGTATGAGAATATCAACGCGACAACGTATGCGACGAACGACGCAAAAATCAGTCCCGCGGCCGACACTATGATAAAATTGGCGATCAGCACGACGAACCAGGCCGCCCGAAACGGGAAGACAACGACCTTAAGTGACTGCCTGAAGGCTGACATGTGCTTTTCTCCACGAGCGATTTTCAGTGCCTGGACAAAGGTACTCCAATCCTCACACCTTTTCTAGACTTGCACTGCAGTATAATTTTGTGCATCATCGCTGGAGCCAATTGATGAGGGACGAAAGCATGAATCCCGGCGCACGACGGCTCGTTCAAATCCTCTTCTGCACCATTGCATGCGCGACAAACGGAGTGGCGCTTGCGGCCGAAGAGGATGCCATCTCAAGATTTGTCGATTACTATCAAAAGGCCTACGCGGAGGGGCGCGATCTGGTCCCTGCCCCGCAAAAGCCCCTCGATATCCCCTCAATGGCCGACCGGCTCGACCTCCAATCTATCACGCCTGAAGGCGCACTGAGCGGAAGCGCGTTCCTCGCCGCCGACGGTACCGTCATTAAATTGGCAGGCGTCCAAGGCTGCCTCTCGACCGAGAAGATGGAATTTGCCGGCCTGCAGACCTTATGCTCTATGGTCTCGCTCGCCGGTCTAACTGCCATGCTCGAGGAGGCTGAGGCTGGCGCCGGCAACGCTTTCCCGTGCCATTTCCTCGGTCAGAATGCCGGCTCGCCGACCGTCCTTTTTGCCGAATGCTTCTTCATGAAGGACGGTGAAACACAATCGCTGTCCCAAGTGCTCATCAGCACCGGAGTAGCGTTCGCGGCACGCGATCGTTCGGGCCCGCCACTGTTTCCGGAATATGCACAGGCAGAGGAAGTCGCGCAGAAGGCAAGAGCCGGAATATGGGCGAGACCGCATTTCCTACATCCTTACGGTGAGCGCTACCGCGCCAATCCCTTGATGAACTGATGCGGATGAGGTTCCTGATGTTGATGTCGGCGCTCGCAGCCTCTGGCCTTTTTGCAGGCATGTCCATCACACCCATGCTCGCCGGCTCGAACCTCGCAGAACTTCCTCGCTCCCAAGCTCCGATTATCCCGGTCCAGGCGATTGAGAACAAAGCGGCCGCCGCGGATAGCCACGAAAGCGATGGGACCGAATTCGCGCCTTTTCCAGGACAGGCGCAGTTCGAAACCGGCGACACCTGGATTTCCGGCGGGCGGCGATATCGTCTCTATGGTCTGCAGGCGTGTTTGCGCGGAACCTCCATCACAATATCTCCTGGCGTTGTCAGGGATTGCGGCGAGCTCAACCTGATCATGGTCCAGGCGTTGATTAATGATACGAAGCCCGTCTGCACAACCATCAAGGATATAGATCAGAACAATGCCGTCGTCGGCTGCCAGACGACAACAGGCAAACGGCGCTATGACCTGGCAACGTACATGATCGCTGAGGGATGGGGATTCGCCGCCGTCGATACCGCCGGGCAATTAATCGTTCCCGGATACAGGGTAGCGGAAGAGAGCGCACGATCGGCGCGCGCCGGCCTGTGGGGCTATTCGGATATGCCTCACCCAGTCGCTATCCTCGCAGGTCGAGGGAGCGAAAAACGATGAAACTTGTTTCGCTGTCGATCTTGTTTTTGACGATGACAGTGGCGGCCACGACGGCACAAGTCCGGCCAGCTGAGATCCCGCGCCAGATTTATGGAAAAGTCCAGGTCGTCGATGCGACCACCCTCGAATTCAGAAAGGGCGCGGAGACCGTCCGGCTTGCGGGATACGAAGCACCTCGCCTCGAACAGACAGCAACGAGCGACGGCGTCGACTGGCCGGCCGGTCAGGTCTCGCGGGCCTGGATGATCCTTCGTACGCTTGGGCAAGACGTCAACTGCGCACCGATTGCTCGCGACGCCAACGGCGTGATCCTCGCACACTGCTTTGTCGGAGAGACAAACCTCGCCGCCACGGCGATCGCAGAAGGGATCGGCTATGCATTCAATTACCGTGGCGAACCTCAGGTTCCCGCCTATTTCGATATCGAGAGGAAGGCGCGCGGCCTCGGATACGGCGTCTGGTCATCGCCAG
The DNA here is from genome assembly GCF_016864575.1 of Rhizobium sp. BG4. NCBI lineage: Bacteria > Pseudomonadati > Pseudomonadota > Alphaproteobacteria > Hyphomicrobiales > Rhizobiaceae > Rhizobium > Rhizobium sp. BG4. The sequence goes on along the minus strand of NZ_CP044127.1, from coordinate 51,055 downwards.
ATCTCCTTCCGCCCTGGCTATATACCGCGTCGACAGCGAATGGGGAGAAAGCCAGGGCTTCCACATCGGAACCCGACACCAGCTTGCCCCTGCCTTTGCCTGTTATCCCGACCAAGTCACCCAATACCCACGACGTGCATGGAGGTTGAATGAGCCGTATTGCTGCAGCCGCTGTAGTAGTCATATTGCTGTCGGGGTCCGCTTCGGTAGCGATCGCCGAGGACAGCGCGACCCAGAAGCAGATAGACCAGCGCGATCCGGAGTTTTGCGGAGCCGGAGGCGCTGGCTGCGATCCCGCCGAGGTGCAACGTTGGAAAGTCGTTGGCAACAGGCTTGCCGATCTCTCGTCAGCCGATCTCAGCCAGTACGCTTACGCATGCGCCAAGCATCCAGATTGGAAACAAGACTGCGAAACAAGTCCTGTCGCTATCCTGAAACGGCTCGGGATCGAGGGATACTGAAGATGGCGCTGAACGAGCCTTCCGGAGGTGCTGTCTTGGCAGTCGTGGCCGCCTTCCTGGTCGGCACGGCTGGCGGCTCTGCGATCAATGCAGTCATCCGGAGCGACCGCGAGACCGATCTGGAACAAGCGGTCGCCCGACTGAAAAACGAAGCGTCACAAAAGACGATAACTGAGGTCCCAAGTGACGCGGAGGCAAGCGCTACGCTCACGAAATCCGGACGGTCGATGCGCGTTTCGGAATGCAAACCGCGCCAGGCAGCGCCGGGTGTGACGTGCTCAGGCATCATCACGACGACCGCTGGATCTTTTGCCGGGGCAAGCCAACCGGGTGTGCTCTCCTTCGCGAAAATCGACGGGGGTCTGGCGGAATCCAATGATAACGTCGAAGGAGCGGACGATGAGACAGAGACTACTATTGGCTGCAATCATCGCCGGATCGGCATTTACGCCATCGGCGGCGCCCGTAAAGGCCGAGGACGCGTCCTGGGGATGCCAGGTTCTGCTTTGCGCCGCGTCACAGAATCCGTCCTGGCAGGGCGTATCCTACTGCGTTCCGCCCATGACAAAGCTCATCGCGGCCATGAAGGAGCCGGGATTTTCGTGGCCTATTTGCCATGAGGCCAATGCCGGCAAACCGGGGCGAGAGACCTACGAAGACTGCCCGTCGGGCACCACGGTTGGCAGCAGTTCGCAGACTGGCAATGGCTGGAGTAGTAAGCCTGACCAATGTATCAGAACTGTTGATGTTTGCCGATCTCCAGGGCTGCGCGCTTCCGATGGCAATCAGAGCAATGTCGTGAGACGGCGGAGCTTCGGCGATCAAGGCGATAACTGCATTCAGCAGATCGCGACGCCGCGGCCGCGCCGTCCGGATCCCTATTACTTCGATATCCCGAACGAACAAGGCGTGAAGCAGAGGTTCTGGTTCAACCTGAACCATTAATCCACGTCGAACCAGTGTCACCGGAAGACCTTACGTCGGCTCGTCGGAGGTTTTCTTTTTCGTCCGACGGGTTCGCCACGCGGCGATCCGAGCAAGATCACTTTCCGAGATTCTGAACAACTCCTCGATCGTCACATTCCACTCGCGCTGCATCTTGTCGAGGGTCGACAGCTTGACATCCCGCATGCCGCGGGTGACTTGCGACATGTATGCTTCCGACACGCCAAGTTGGTCGGCCAGATCCTTGTTTGTCAACCGACGTTGAGCCTTCAACCGCATCAGGCCGATGGCGAGCCGTTCCTGGAAGGAGAGAGACGTCAGATCAATCCCATTCGAAACTTGATCGGTGTGATCGTCCTTCAACCGCGACATCGAACGACACCCTTACCCGGAGGTTCCAAAAACGCGTTCCCAAGCGATGAGGGCCTGTCACCAGCCGAATGGGCGCGCCGACAGTCGCGTGGATGCCGCAAAGTTCTACCGCTCATCCGATCCATAAGGCTGTCCAGAGACCAAAAAAGTTAAGCATCAACGCTCTATTCTTCATCTTCGTGTGCGACTTCAATACACCGCAGCAGGCAGGCTGTGCAAGCGACCCCAGGAACCCTCGAAATGCATGTCATAGTCACCTTGTAGACAAATCTCCGATTGCTCATAACTTTAACTGCAGTTAAATTTTTGATCTGTTTCTTGTAGTGGAGAGCACGGATGGTATGGCTCGAACGGTTAGGCTATCGGATCAACCTGCAGCGATTAGCGATAGCGATCCTATTTCTGGCGATCGCGTTCGTCGCTGCGCGGATGGCCTTTAGGGACAGTCTAACCCTTGGCTACGCGATGGTCATCCCGTCCTATGTCTTCCTGGCGGTCGTGATTGAAGGCGCTCGGACCGTGAGCGGAAGCTTCTGGGACATTCGCGGCTGGGCGGAGACGGTCGTGGCTGTCGCTGGTGCCGCGGGCATCGGGTATCTCGGCTTCAGTCTTTGGCTGATGGGGTACTAACGGCGAGCCATGCGTATCGTGGTCCGCAATAGCCCTGCCCATGTGTTGGCTGATTTGGACGATGGCGACGCCTTTGCGTTACGGGCCTGGTACGGCAACGCGAGCTCCGGCGATGATGAGGCAATTGCGCTTTCTGTTATCCGACGCGTCAAGGTCATGAATGGCTGGATCGAATGCGACTGCCTGGAGGCACAGCATCAGCCGTTGCTTGCACCGATCCAACAGGAACGCACCTTCACGCTGCGGCGGTTGACGCCGAAGGACAATGACCCTGGTCGGCATGAGGAGCGGCCGAACCACGCCCTTGCCTGCCCGTTTCACGTTGACAAGGACGCCAGCCCCGCTCTCATTGACCGCGGCTATCATCTTCGCCCCCCGCCCAAATCCGACCGCTCGTATATCGATGCCCTTCCCGCCATTCCTGATCGCCTGGCCGATGTCTCAGGTCAGGATCCCGCGCGACCGAGCGAACGAAACGACCGGCCGTCCAGACTGAGTGGCGTGCTATGGCGGATGCTTGATAGGGCGGGTGCGAACGTAATACCGCCGTTGCAAGATGGTGTTGATTTCACACTCGCCAATCAGTTGTCACGGTTGCGTTCCGCATCCCGTGAGCTCAGAGTGCTCAGGACCTGGACGCTGAACGCGCTACTATCGACTTGGGGCCCCGACTACTGGAATCCGGAGAGTCGTTGGCAGCAGCTGCTTGCGACCTCGCGGGCCGACTGGCCCGTTGGCCTTCGCCGCACCGGCTTCATGCTGTTGTTTTCGACAAGTGTTTCCACGCAATCCGTCATGCCGGCATCCACCTCGCGAACAATCGACATTCTCTCCAAGGTGCGCCAGCCGCTTCGGGGGGATCCGGCAACCCGAAGACCGTTCCTGACGCTGCTGAACGTGGATTTTCAGGACGACGATGAAGGCCCGGTTCGGGCTGTGCAAGCCTACGCCCAACCGGTCTACAATGGCGATACGCTCTTTCCCGTCGAGTCCGGGTTTGAGCGCGACGTTTCCCATCTGCTGCTTTGGCTTCAGCAATCGCTGTTCGATGCTGCTCCAGAACTCCGGATCTCCATTATCAAGCCCCTCTTCGCCATGAAAACGCCCATGGGCCTGTGCAGGCCAGACTTTGTTTTAGAAACTGCTTATAGAGATCAGCCACCGCGAAGACTGCTCGTCGAAGCCTTTGGGATGGAGATCGAGGAATATCGGAACGCCAAGGAAAAAACGATCCCCCGAATGAAACATCTCGGACCGATCTTTGCTGTTTCTCCCGAGGATCTTACCGAGGCGAATTCTGAACGGACCGGGCGCCGGCTGCAGGCGTGGGTCATAGACAAAATTGGCAATGGCTGAGACTGCGCCGGTACAGATGGACGATGATCGGCGCAACAAGATGGTTAAGCGGATAAATTCTCGCGCCTTTTGCTATGGCTGTAGCGAACCGCCATCAAGCTCGGATTCGGCTGCCTCGAGCAGAGCGGTCTGAACACGAGAGCCGATCTCCGGCAGGCAATTCCTGAACATGGTGGACACAAGCTCGTCTGCGAGTTCGGCAATCGTTGGCTTCAGGCCTGTCGGAAAGAGCCGATCCAGGTCTTTTGCATCCGCCCCTAGGCGTTCGAGTTCGGCATTGATGGCACGCTTTTCCACCGCACGCTCCTTGACCATCAGCCAGAGACCAGCGTTAGCCTTGGCCGCGGCAACAATTCTCTGGATACTCTCGTCTTTCAAAAGACCTCGATTTGGGAGGTATCGGATTTCGCCCACGGTATTTCCTCCTTCCGTCAGCTCCAATTGAAACTGGTCAATGCCGCTTCCCAACCCCGAGTGATATGCCGCGCTTCAGGCCATGCTGTCCGCCTACGCAAACGGGTCTTCTGCCTCGTCGTGTTGCGGACCCTCTTCGCGCAGCGGATCGCGAGCGCGGTCGACAAATTCGCGCACAAATGCTTTCGAGCTATCTTCCGTGAGGCGCTCGGAGAGGGTTCCGATCAAGAGCTCGACATCTGCATTCAACTCTATCGGGTCGAACGAGCCTGCATCCGTCTGCTCAAAGATTGCGTCGTTCAGGGCCTTGCTGTCCGTACCGAATGCGCCACGCACATCTTGTCGCCGTAGAATAGCTGAGGTGGGGAGATCTCCAGCCTCATCCTGAACATCCGAACTCCGTTGAGCTCGATTCCGTGATCCTCGTGGAGAGCCAGAATACACACTGCGGTCCAACTTTGCCTGATCCAGCTCGATATGGGCGTCGTCGACCCGGATGGTGTCGGAACCGCGCGCTGCGCCGCGGTCTCCTTCGCGGCCGCCTGTTGCAGAGTGTTGCTTTTTCTGCGCCGCAGTCTGCTCTGCGTCTCGCAGTTGTTCCTCTGTGCGGCCGGCCTCGCGCGTTTCGTCGAGATCCAGACGCTGACGCAGTTCGTCGAGCGACGAGATATAGACGTGTCGCACACCCTCTTTGACAATAAACCGAATGTGCTGTGGCCGGTTCGGCCGATTGACCGCGCCCAGATCGATGTCCATCCCAACGACCGGCAACCGGCTCTGCGTTCTACCTGATGGAGCGGATTCAGGCTGCGGCGCCGCGAAGGATTCGCTGTCGGCCATCGTCCATTCGACCGGCTGGATGCAGGGTCTGGTCACCGGCTTGAACTTCCGCACCTTCGAGAACATCCGCTCGCCGCCCGAGTCCAGTTTCATGATGCGCATGAGCGGCATGCCGGTGACCTGGAGGATCGCCTCCTCCGGCTTCATCATCATCAGCGTGTTGACGGGGAGAAGGTCGACGGACACTGGCACCTTCGAGATGGATCGTTGTCTGCGACCATGGCGATGGGAGTAAGAGGACTGCTCGACCCACTCGGTCGTCCTGCCGGCTGCGGCAGAGACGGCGGCGGCGTCTTCCTGGTTCTGGAAGTTCATGAACAGCTTGATCGTGGACGCGCCCATCAGGATCTTCTGCCCTGACCGCTGATACAGCCGTTCGAGCTGCGCACCGTCTTGCAGGATAAAGACGAAGCGAACGCCGTTCTTGCGGATCAACGGCGCAAGCGTGAGCACGGTGTCTATGCGCCCGCCATTACCGAACTCGTCGAGCATCATCAGCACTTCGTGCTCTCCGTTGCGCAACGGTCCCATGTGCACAAGCTTATCGGCCATTTGCTGGATGAACATCGAAATCAGCCGCTCGTAGATCTGCATCGCATTCCAGTCGGCCTGGATGAAGATTACCAATTTGCGCTTTCTGATCGTGTCGATCGGGATCGTGGTGATAGAGGTCAGGGCCTCGACCAAGGGGTTCTGGAGAAAATTGAGCTTGGCGACGATCTCCGCCGCGATTCCCTCTCCAAGCTTTTCATGCCGGCCCGCGAACTTGGTGAGCTGCATGCGAGTCTGATCGGAAAGAACGGCCTCGTAATTTTCGAGGAGCTGGATGATCGCCTTGCGTTCGTCCGACATCGAATTGAGGATGCGGTAGAGCTCGCTCAGCGATTTTCGGGTATCGGGGCATTCGAGCACGAAGCCGAGCATCGCCGTCAGCAGGATCCTGGCGCTCTCTTCCCAGAAGTCGGAGGAATCGGAGCGCAGACGCCCGGGCAGCAACATCTGCGTCAGCTTCTGCAGGTCAGTGATCCGCTGATTTGGGTCGGCGCTGATCAGATCGAGCGGGTTATAGCCGTCCGTAAACTTGGAGCCCGGGGCCAGCAGAAAAATCTCGTAGCCCTGATCCTTGAGATAGCCCGACGTCTCCTCGAAAAGCTCACCGCTCATGTCGAGGACCATCTGCGATCCCTTGAAACTCATCATCGTCGGGATGACGAAGCCGCGTGACTTCCCCTGTCCCGGCGAACCGATGACCATCACATGCTGATCGCCGTCATTACGCAGAAGGAGGCCTTGCTTGAGACCGAGAACGATGCCGTGCTTGTCACGCAGCCGGAAATCAGCGGCATCTTTCAGGGTCGCCAGCCGTGCCTTGCCCATGACCATGCGCTGGCGCTTCTGGATCGCTGCCCCGATTGGAAATCCGACCAGGGCGCCGGCCGCCGCCAGACCGGCGAGAGCGGCGAACACAGTCTGCCGTGAGGGCCGCTGAAACGTCCCGGCCGCGTCGGTGGCTCCGAAGGGTGCCTGATACATGGCCGCAAGGTGGGCGCCATAATAGTCCGCTACGCTGGTTAACCCGCCGGCTTTGCTTGCAACGAGATAAAAAGCCGTGCCGTACACAATAACAGCGGCATAGGCCGCAGCGAATATCAGTGCCGTATGGGCAATCAGGGTGAACATCGACCTCACGTGCAAGAGGTAGAGGATCTTGCGCGACAGCCCCCTGCCCGCTTTCAGCATCCAGAGGCTCAACAGGAAAAAGAGAAACGGCGAAGCCAGAACGAGCGCCAGGATTGAGAGCCCGATGGTGTTTTGCGTGCGAATGATCGACCATGTGTAGGCCATGCCATCTGGAATGGGCGCCTGCCCGACATAGTCGTAATAGGAGGTCGACCCGAAGGATGTGACATAGGCGTCGTATATCAGCGTGAAGAACATCAGCCAGACCAGCACGGCGCCTAGAACGGCGACCGGAAAGGTGAAGGCCGAGACCTCTTGAAGCCTCGTCCACTTCGGGCGTTCAGCCTCTGCGTCCGTGGATACGCTTGCCATCTTCGTCCACCTCGTCGGCAAAATAGATCTCGCTGACACCGCGGCCGCCGGCGGCATCGCTCTTCTTCAACTGCACCACGATCGGTATGATCGAGCGGATGTAGCGGATGATATCGTCGCGCTCCATGCGGACGTTGCTGTTCAGCACCAGCGTCGATAGCCGGTTGAACGCGTGATGCGGCGAGTTCGCATGAATGGTCGACATCGATCCCGGATGGCCGGTGTTGATCGCATTCAGGAAGTCGAATGCCTCGTCGCCACGAAGCTCGCCCATGAAGATCCGGTCTGGCCTGAGACGAAGTGCGGAGGCCAAAAGGTCGGTCATCGTCACTCGCGCCTCGCCCTGGGCGCCCTTCGAGACCAGCAGCGAGACGACGTTTTCCTGGCGCGGTTCCAGCTCCGCCGTATCCTGCATGAGAATGAAGCGCTCGTGGTCTGGGATCGCCGTCAGCATTGTATTAAGGAAGGTCGTCTTGCCGGTCGAGGTGCCACCGGAGATCAGCATGCTGCGATGGTTGATCGCCGCGAGCTGCAGAAAGGCGCGCGCCTGTCCCGCCCGCAGCAGGCGTGACAACTCAATATCGACGTCGTCGATATAGTCGTCACCCGTAACCTTCGTGAAGCGGAAGGCGCCTGCTTTCTCATAGTCGTCGAGATCGAATCGCCGGATGAATTGTTTGCGGATGGAAAAAACATGTCCGGTGGCAGATGTCGGATTGAGCACGAACTGGACGCGCTCACCGTTGGTGAGCGTTGCCGACAGCAGTGGATTCTCAGCATTGATGGTCTGTTTCGTGAACGAGGCCGCGCGCGACGCCATATGGCGGATCGCCTCCTGATCGAGCCCTTCGACCTCTTGCCTGACCATGCTGAGCTGGCCGATCCGCTCGAGCCAGATCTCATTGCTGCGCTGGCAGGAAATCTCGACCACCGCGGGATCGTCGAGAAACTGCCTGATGGGTTCGAGCGCCTCGGAGAGAAAGTGCTGCTCGGCGGAGATCGATGGGTGCGCGTTCATTTGCCGGCCCTCTTTCGGCGCAGGCGGTCGAATTCCTCACGCACCGGGTCTGGATAAAGATCCGAGAAATCAAGGTCCCTGGTGACGAAAACAGTGATATCGGAGCCTTGGGCGATGTGGATCGTCGGCCGGATGTTGCGGGAGTCCTGGAAAGCTTCGGTTGCAAGTTGTTGAATGCCCGATGCGATCGTCTCTGCGGCGATCTCGCGCGCCCGATCCTGCGAGGTCGTGCCGTTATCCTGGGGGATGCTGGTCACGGTTCCGTCCGTGTTGACGACCGTGATATTTCGATCCTGTTTCTGACCAAGCTGGGCAATGTATTGCGTTACCCCGCCGATCATCGTCATCAGCGCCGGCGGGCCGAACCGTTCCCAATATTTCCGGTCGACGACACCCGTCATGCCGGAGCGGCCGAGACGATCCGTGCCGTAAGAGCCGAGTTGGACCGAAACACCGTCGCCACGGATCATCCGCGTCCAGACGATGAACAGGCGCTCCTGCCCGCGTTCGACACCGGATTTATAATCGCCGATCAGCGAGGAGCCGGCGGGTATCAGGATGCGCCGGCCGTCGAAGGAGTAGACATCCTCCCGGACAATCGCTTTCACCATGCCGGCGAGGTCGGAGTTGATCGCCGTCTCCAATGTGCCACGGATCATCGTGCCCTGCGGGATCCAGGCATCGATACGGCGGTTCTCAGCGGCTACCGACACCTGTACCCCCTGCCCTCCCATGGCCTTCAGGAAGGCACGATCGCCATCGACAGCACCGCCCGCGTCCGACGGTGCGCCAGCGGGCGTGGCCGTTGAGCCGTTCGCGCCGAACAAGCCGGCTCCCGTCGCGTCTGACGAAGCGGTTGCCGCCCCGCCTGCGCGTTCCGATTGATCGAAAACGACAGCGGTGGAGCGCACGCGCTCGAGCAGCTTAGCCTGCCGCGCAAGCTCGATGCATTTGGGATCGTCAGGATTTTTCCCTCTCGAGCAGTCGACATCGGCCGGCGGCGCCACCTGGGCCGGCGCCGGGATGACGGGCGCCGGTGGCGGGGGTGGCGGAGGGGTGGCGCCTCGGGCACCTGCACCGTCGGCAAAGGCGGCGGCGCTGGCGGGTTGAAGCCCTCGTTTCTAGGCGCTTGCACGGGGCGGAACTCTTCGTGCGGCGTATTGTCGATCCCCGGTTCCCGCTCGCCACCGGAAAGAAGGAAATAGAGGACGACACCAACGCCGGCGATTGCCGCCACCACGGCGATCGGCCGCATCAGCCCAACCCCGGAGCGCCTCACCTGACCTCCGATCGCGGTGTCGTTGTCTATCGAATGATAGTTCGGATCAGACATCGTGCCTCCCTATCGTGATTTTGATGGTGAGCCAGCACCTGACGAGCCGAGCCGCTTCGGCGTCACGGCCCCCTCGATCGGCGCCGGCACATCGGCTGGAGCGGTCCTGAGATTGAACAGGCAGGTCTCGTTCTCGGTGCCGTAACGAAGCGTCCACTGCCGCGAGACCGTGTCGATGACGATGTAGTCGGCCTCACGGCGATAATTGACGAGGCTCTCTCGCCGCTTGTTATCGACAATGAAGATCGCTGGCACGTCGCCGGTGAACTTCATGAAGGTCTTCAAACCGTCATCGAACACCCACACGGGCTTGGCGGCATCGCTTCCTTTGAAGCCATAGTCATAGTTGACCTTGTCGCGGCGGATATTCTTGATGTTTGGATTGCGCTCTGCATCCTGCGCCTGCTTCCACATTTCGGCCGTGCCCTTCAGCCCGGCGTCTTCCGGATAAATGAAGCGCAGCTTGAAGGTCTGGTTCTGGATGGACTTGCTGTCGTTGACCTCAAGGTCGAACGAATAGGTTCGTTTCGTCGTCACCACGGAGAGGTTTGTCGGCGCGTCTTTCTCCATCGGCTTGAGGGTGAGTGAGCGCCTGTCCGCCGACGTCAGGATCTGCCAGGAAACCGTGTCACCCGCGACCACCTGGGTAACCTCTTCGTCAGCACCGAAGAGGATCGTCGTTACCATCCCGTAGGTCCCGGTGACGACGAAGACCTGTTCAGCCGAATAGGGCAAGGTCCGCACGCGCGGATCGAGCCTGCCGGGCCGGGCAGTCAATTCCGCATGAACCGAAGTGGCTGTCAGCAGCAGTGACAGCATTATTCCGACCCTCACCCGCCTCATGGGGTGAGCCCCGAAGGCATGGTCTCGGGAACCTTGACGTATTCGGTGACGACAAAGCCGAGGGGGTTATAAAGCCGGACCCGGTTGCTGGCGGTAAGATTGATCTGGCGGTAGCGGATCGTCGCCGACCAGCGATTGACCACATCGCCGCCGCGGCGCCGTTCCCGGGTCTCGAAGCGCACCGACATTGTGGTGGTATTGAGCGGATTGACGGACAGGATTTCGGGTCGGATCTCGCCCGTCGTTCCCATGGTCTTGACCGGACCTCGTGGATTGGAAGGGTTCATCCACTCCGAATAGTCCTTGAAGGCCGGGGAATCCGGCTCCGACCAAAGAGCGATCATGTCGAAGTTTTCCGACAGATAGCGGGGGTCATAGGTCTCGCGACGTATGACGTAATTGCCGACGAACGAAGCGCGGACGGCCTGGATTTCTGACACGTTCGACCGGTCCTTGTCGAGCGTGGTCACCGTCTCCATGTAGCCCGTGTTCTTGTCCACGATGAGCGGCACGACCTCGGTGCGCACCAGTGGAAAGAGCTGCGCGACAGAGAGGGATAGAACGCCGGCCACGAACCAACCCGCCACCGCGAAAACCAACAGGATGAGACCGATCAGAGTGCGCAGTGACCGATTCTTCTCGCCCCAGGAGAGGTGCTGATCGTAGATCTCTTGTGGTCCTGGCGCACGATCGACCGGAGCGGCTTTCAATTGCCTTTTGAACAATGCCAAGTTTCGAACCTCGAATTCGCAATGAGTGAAATCGCTAATCCTTGCCGCCTCCGCGTCATTCGCTGTTGCGCCGACGATTGGTGAGCATTCGACCAAGCGCACCGACGCCAGCGACACTGCTGCGGCCCGCAAGCGCTGCAGCCGTGACGGCGCCCCTCGGTCCGGCCAGCGTACTGAGTGCTATGGCCGCGGCCTGCCCGGCGCGGGAATTGCTCGAAGAGAGGCGCCGGCGTGTGGTGGCGTAGGCGGTATCCACGCCACCTCCGCCCGGGACGCCAGAGAGGGCCGCCCCATAGGCGAAGGTCCGCGCGAAATCCGGCACCTGGAAAATGAAATAGGAGATCAGCGCGAGGTAGAGCACCATGGCGAGTACGATCGCCAGCGCGTTCTCTTTGGTGGCCATATCGCCGTTGATCGTGTCCATCATGCCGATCAGAAAGCCGAACGACAGGCCGGCCATGACATAGGTGAAGAGCAGCATGAACATGCCGTAGGCGACGCCCCTCACCCAGGCGTCGAAGACAAAGCGACTGATGCCGAAGAAATAGCAGAGGATGGCGATCGGCCCGATCGCCAGCATCACCGCGGTGATCATCTTGGCAAAGAGCGTGACGCCTGTGAGGATCAGCAGCATCGGCAGGAGGCCGAAGACCAGCACGATAAAGACGACGACGGCGCCGGTCACATTCGGCAGCCATCCGGATTCGTAGGAATTGAAGAGCTGCATGGCAAAGTCGTAGACCTTGCGCGCCATGCTGGCGACTTGCTGGGCGATGTCCGCGCCGGCCGATTGACCGCCCATCGCCGAGGATATGGCCGATCCAAGATCCTGCGGCGCCGACAGCACGAACTGTCCGATATTGTCGTAGAACAGCGCCCAGGACATGACGAGAGTATAGGCGAGGGTGAGCTTGAAGGCGGTGATCGCCATGTCCTGAAGGGAAACACTCGAAAGCCCGAGTGCGCCCCAGAGGAAATACAGGATCAGGAAGATCGCCAGGATGCCGGAAACAAGGTTTCTGTTCTCGGCAAATAGCCCCCAGGCCCGTTCCAATGAGGCCTCGTTGATCCTGTCGAAATAACGAAGCGCATCGCCATAGAAGTTTATCGCGTAGCTGACGGGATCCATGTCTCATCCTGAAAATTACTGACCGGTCGCATCGGGCCACAATCGTCCTTGATGGCGCCCGCGAGCGCATTGCCACCTGCCGTGATCGCGGGCTCGGATACGAAGCCGAGGGCCGGGACCGGATTGTCGTCGGCCGAGCATTTGGCAAGCTGCTCATATTTTCCGGCGCAACCGACGAGCACCGCACCGATCAGCCCCAACACAAGAACTGCCCTCACTGGTTCTGATCCTCGAATGCCTTCAGCTGATCGCGAACAGACGTCCCCTGCGGCTGAGTACCGCCGTCACGCATGACACTGTCGGGAAGCGGCGCGAAGGTCTTGAGGTTCTGCGACGAGGTTGCTAGGGCGGCCTTATACTGCTGGTTCAGCAGCATGACCTGGTTGTTGAGCGAGCCGACGGCTTCGTTGGCGGTCTGATTTCCCTGCAGCACCATCTGGGTATTTTGCTCGAGCGCCCCCTTCAGATCCTGAGCCGTTCCAATTTGCTGGGTGGCCTGCATGAACGAGTTCTGCCGGTCCTTGGTGGCGCTGTTCATCGCGTCGGTCAGCGCCGTCAGCGTTGTCAACGCGTTGATCCCTTGCGAATAGGCTTGGTTGGCGCCTGAGAGTTCACCGCCTTTTACGGTATCGACCACCATCTTCACGAGGTTGAGGCCGTTGATCAGCTTGGCCGCCGTATTCTGGAATTGACCGCCAATCCCTCCAAACACGGCTGCGTTGCTCGACAACACCGTGTTGAAATCCGGCGCCTGTCCCATGGTGAAGCCATTGCCGGTCGCGAGCTTGGCAAACTGGCTCGCATCCTGCGTTCGGTCGCCAGTGATCGCCGCCAGGGTCTTCGTGGTGTTGTCCTTGACGACTGACGTGTCCTGCTGGATCTCTGACGAAAGCCGTTTGATCTCTTCGCTGATCGAGATGTTTTCCGAGTCCTTGACGGGTACTTGTGCATAGGCCTGAGGGACGGAAACGATGGCGAGCGCCGCTGCGATCACTGCTGTCTTCATGTGTCTAACCTCTCCTGTTCTCAGTTTGACGTCGGCCTGGAATCGACGACCGTGACGAGGCCGAGTGTCGGGTCCTGCAACGCCGTGAAGGTCGCGACCGCGCCATTTGCACGTGCCTCATCCTGCAGGTCGGAAAGCCAGTGCTGTATCTGTTCGGTGGTGGCGTTGGGCGGAACGGCGAAGCAACGCGTGCCGCCGGTGTTGATGATATTGGTCGGGCACCGGATCTCGGCCATGACAAGTGAGCCGTCATGGTCTTTGGAATTTCCGCCACCACTGCCACGAAGGCTTGCCGACGAGGATTGCAGGCCAGACTGAAGGCGCTGCAGATATTGCTGGTTCGCAGCGAGGGACTTTCCAAGCAGCTCATTCCAAACCGAGCCTCGTTCGATCTGCGCTTGAGTGTTTCGGTCGACCGCCTTCTTCAGCTGCTCGCCGCAGCCGTTTGCATAGCTCGCAGTTTCCGGCTCGGCAGTACCCTCCGACGGGGTATTATCACCGTTATGGGCCTTGTTACGGGCATAGTAGGCGGAGACCTTTTTGACGTAGTCCTGCGTCTCCGGAATGTTGGGAATCTGACCGTTCTGCAGCGACTGCCGATACGGCCCGGCGTTGTAGCCAGCGGCGATCAGATCATAGCGGTCACCGAACATCCCCTGGAGCTGCTTGATGTATTTGACGCCGCCCCGAATATTGTCGCGCGTGTCGTAGGGGTTGACTCCGAGCTGCGCGGCGGTCCCCGGCATCAGCTGCATGACACCGGTGGCGCCGACCGCAGAGCGCGCCGACTGGCGGAAACGCGACTCCTGCTCGGCGATCGCCATCGCGAAATTCGGATCGACGCCCTGCCGGATTGCCTCCTGTCGCACCATGCTGGCGACTTCCTGCTGGCTCGGTGTCCGTAACGATGGCGCTGCGGGCGCAGTGTCTCCCGCCAGGCCGTCGGCCGAGCAATCGGTCGGCGCGCCCGAACCCTGACCAGGTGCCACGCTATCGGTCGTTCCGCCCGAGGCGCCTTTGACTTTGCGCGTATCGGCCTGATAGGACTGATACCAGTTCTCGGTCGCCTGCTGGATCTTCTGGCGCGCCTGGTCGATGACCGGCGCCTGGGCATGACCTGTGCCGACTGGGAGGATGAGAACAAGGGCCAGTGCCCCGGCCGCGGCTCCCTCAAGGTGCTTTGCGTGCTTCATCGACCGTCACCCCATCCCAGTCGCAGAATTTCGAGAGCCAGTTCTTTGGATCGTCGCCGTACTCGTCGAGCAACATCTCGACTTCGCGCACGGTCTCTTCCCTCCCCGAGAGCACCTTGATGAACTCCGGCATGTGGGACATGTCGACGCGAGCGATCACGCTGCTCTTTGCCTGCTTGATCAGCATGAAGCGCGAACTCGGATCACCGTTCTTGACCCAATCGAATTCCGCTCGCGAGAGACCGAAATGCTCCATGTAGGAGTTTTCGTCAGCCTTCGGATTGGCAAAGAAGATATTGGTCGACGTCTGTTCGATGATCGTGCGGCTGACGGTGGAACGCACTACGTCGTCGGCCGACTGCGTCCCGAAAATGACGAGACCATTCCTTTTTCGGATGGTCTTGAAATAGTCCTTCATGGTCCGCTTGAACTCGTCGTCATCGAGCAGCTTCCAGGCTTCGTCCATCAGGTTGATGATCGGCGCCTTGCCGTCGTAGATCGCGTCCAGCCGGTGGAACATGTAGAGAAGGGCTGCCGTGCGTACCGTCGGATCGTCAAGGATCGATGTCATGTCGAAGCCGATCATCGGTCGGGAGATATCGAGATCGTCGGCAGCGTTGTCGAAGAGCCAGGCGTAGGGTCCCTTGTCGACCCATTTGTCGAGCCGGGCGATCAGGCTGCCCTCGGTCCGCTCGCTGCCAGCAAGCAGCGCCCGCAGTGAAGAAAGACGCCGATACGACCTATCCTTCGTCTTGAGGACCGACTTGATCGCGTTGCGAATGATCGCTTCTTCCTGCGGCGTCAGGCTTTCGCCCTCTTTGGAAGGTTTCAGCATGAAGCTCAGGAGCCCATAGAGGAAAACACGGTTCTCCTCGGTGTCATCAAGCAGTAGCGGGTTCCATCCCGACGGCTGGCCGGGCTCCAGCGACATGTAGGTTCCGCCTGCTGCGCGGACCATGATGTCGAGACCACGGTCCTTGTCGAAGACAATCGTCTTCAGCCGCGGGCTGACGCGATAGGACTGCAGGATCAGGAAGGCCATGATGACGGTCTTGCCCGAACCGGTCGGGCCGAAGACTGTCGTGTGCCCAACGTCGCCCTGGTGGAAGTTGAAGAAGAAGGGCGTGCCCGACGTCGTCTCGAAGATCGTGATCGCCGGCCCCCAGTGGTTGCCGTCAGGCTTGCCGTATGGATAGGCGTGAAAGCTGCTCAAGCCGGCGCAGTTCAGCGTGGAGATGAGGGCTCGCCGGGCGATATAGGCCTGATTGCCAGGAAGCTGCGCCCAGTAGGCGGGCTCCGCATTCAGGTCCTCGCGGACGTAGGAGGCGCCGAGCGCGCCAAGTTCGTTGCCGATCAAGGCCACGGCATCGTCAAGCTGGGTGGTGGTCTTGGCGACCGGCATCACCGTGAGATGATGTTCGGTGAAAGCAACCCGCTTGCGGGCCAGTTCGTCCCGGGCAATATCGAGATTGGCCTGGACACTCGAGCCACCTTCGTCTGCCTTCGACATCTGCCGGTCCAGTCGTTCGATCCGGCTGCGCGCCGCCATATCATCGACAAAAGACATCGACTGGGTCAGCACCAGCTCGAATGGCAGCTTGAGGATATAGTCGAGCATGCCGGCGCCGGTCTCTGGCGGATATTCCTTGAGCGAGACCATCGCCGCGTAGCGATCGTCGTCCAGTACGTCGCCCTGTAGGTGGATGATGCGGTTACCGATCGACGTTCGGCGCGCCGGCAGCATCTCATCGATCGGGATGTTGCCCAGCCGGATCGGCCGGACGCGTCCGCCATTCAGCAGTGTGTAGAAAAATTCGCATTGTTCGGAGAACCAAATTTTCCGCGCGGCTTCGTCGACGACCATATCTTCAGAGACATCGCGGAAGACTTTCCTGTTCTCGCCGAGGTCAGCTTGTACGCGTTGCACGTCGCGAAGAACCTTCGGTCCGTAGACGGAAAGCGACTTCTCCAGCGCTCGTGTTGCCTCGACCAGCTTGTCGCGCATCGCGCGGAACTGTTCCTTGCGCACGATCGTGCCGCCTGCGCCCATGAGGCGTGAGAGCGCGGATCCCTTCCGGAACATGGGGCGCACGACCAGCGAGACATAAGTGTCGTTCACGAACATCTCGTTCTTCGAGATGCTCGACTGATAGACGTGATCGAGGCGCTCCATAAAGGGATCGGCGAAGGCCGACGGCAACGACGGCGCAACCTTGCGTCTGATCACGTGGGTATAAAGTGCGAAGCTGCCGATCGAGGAGATCGCACGGAAGGCGGCATTGCGCTGCCGCTGCAGCATATTGATCGTTTCGATATCCGCCGTCTCGAAGGAGAAGCCGGTGAGCTTCAGCGTCGAGACGAGGCAGTCGTTCTTCAGGCGGATGATGCCGTTTTCGATCGGGACGTAGAAAGGAACATGCGTCGCCACATTGCGGTCTGCAAAGATCTCCCAACCCTTCGACAGACTGCCTCTCAGCGATCTCGCCATCGTGTTCATCGCTTACACTCCGTAGGTTCTGACGCCGCCACCGAGCTTCCGGCCAAGAGGGTTGATACCGCACATGCTGAGGCGCCCGACGATCTCGAAAAACCAGAGATCGAGCTTGACGGTGAGCACGTAGAGAATGCTGTGGAGGACCATGAAGGAGACCGGGAACCACAGGATGGATCCCAGGATCATGAACACCATCAGCGAAACAAAACATTCCGCCAGGAAGTAGGTGTAGGGAATTCCCATCACTGTCGGCGGTCGTGTGAGAGCCAATATGACGGGATGGGATTCGATATAGTCGTCGCCACCATCGGAGATGTTCCCGGCCATGGCTAAGACCCGCTGCCAGCGAGGAAGTCGACGAGCTCGGCAGCGGCAAACATGCCGGCAAGGCTTCCTCCAACCCGAAGCAGCGCTCCCCAGGACCAGTAACCGAAGGCTGCGGCCAGAAACATGCCGATGAAGGCGATCGCTCCGACCGAACGACCGAACGGGCCAGTAAAGAATTGCACGAGGCGGTCGGCGGCATTTTGCAGCGCGTCGAGGTTCTGCGCCGCGGCCGGCTCGTACTGGCTGACGAGCAGGATCAGGCTCGCGGCAAGCACGATCGCGGCGTTGCCAACCCATTTCCGCCTGACCATCGAGGACCAGGCAACGCTGCCATAGAGAACGGCCGTCTGGACTGCCAACACGATGGGATTCATTGAGACACCTCTTCCTTGACAATTTTGACCGGCCCGCCAGCATCATTCTGAGCCTCATCACGCTGAGGACGGACGTCTGACGGGGACGGAGTTGCAACAGAGAACACAAGCATGGGGGATTTGGCCCGGTCGGCACGCCCGGTGCTGCGGGGCGCCGAAGTTAGACCTTTGGGCCGGAGAACCGGGGTGGCCGCTGTGCCGGTATAGTATCCGACGACACGGGTGACGTAGTCGGCGGTCTCTCGGATCAATGGCAGGGAATGGCGAAGGTCGACATTCGGCTCGCCAGCATTATAAGCGGCGGCGACCAATACAGGATTTCTGTACTTGGCGATCAAGACGCGGAGAAATCGCGTGCCGGCCCGGATGTTCTGCTCCGGATCCGATAGATCGGTTGCACCGAAGGCTTCGCCGAACTGTGGCATGACCTGCATCAAACCGATGGCGCCCGCGGAGCTCACCAGGTCTGGATCGAACGCGGCATTTTCTGCCCGCATCACAGAAAGCACCCAATTCGGATCAACCTGCTCCTCACTGGCAACCTTCAATGCAAGGCCGGTATAGTCCGTGGGGACACCGGATAAAAGATCCGGTCGGGCCTGTACTGGTGGCTCGCTGACATTGATATGAGGTGCGGTTGCCGGCTCGGCGAGCTCGGGAACGGCTGTTGCCTGGTCAAACGAATAGACGCTGACCATCGAATGCACAGCACGTTCCCGTCGGTCATTCGTGCTGCCAGCCGCTGATCCTGTTGATCGCCCAGCATGGTCACTGAACCCTCCAATGGAATCCAGCGGGCGAGCGCTGGCGCGGAGCGCATTTTCAGTGGACGACCCGCTAAATCGCTCGCTAAAGGTGGCAGAATCGATCGTTGGGATGTCCTGCGTCGAAACAGCAGAGGCGGAGGGCTCCGGATTTGGCGGCAGGGCGTCGACCTCGACCGCCTTAAACTCCATCCGGTTGGCAGGGTGCCGTAGGTGCGTCGACTTTCCCGACACGATTTGACCGCTGCTGTCATCGGGGCCGGAGGCGAAACCGGTGAGCAGAAAAGCCGACGTTCCGGCGAGCCAAAGCACGCTCCGCGAGGATATCTTGTGCGGTCTGTTCACAGGCGAAAGCGGAGCGCTATCCATGGCTGAACCAATGCAAATTATACTGCGGTATAAGATTTTGAACCGCATTCAGCCGTAGAAATCAACCCCAAAGTTTAACTGGAGTATAATTATTGTCTCGCCGCGCTACCTCACGAGAAGAGCTTCATTAAGAAAAATCAGTCCCTTAGCCGTGACCATTTATCCGGAGTCCAGCGATACCGAAGCTGTTCGCGGTCTCCCAAAATACGAGCAAGACGGACGGCGGTCCCGCCCTTTATCAGTACCGAACCAGCGTCGGTGCCCGAAGTCGCGACAGAGATTCGGCACACAAAATTCGGCAACTCTCTTTGTATCCTGTCCACCGGATAACAGGACTCGACCTGGTAGCGCCCACCATCAAGTCCGATCGACAAACCCCTGTTTTGGACTGGGCCAAGACGGTGGCGTCCGAAGTGGTTTCCATATTCAAGCTGGCATTCGACGATGTTGCTGGAGTAGGCTTTACAGGCTGCCAGGGTGAGATAGGCAAAAGGTGCCGGCGGCAGCGGGCGCGGCTGTTCAACTTGATGACCACATCCTGCGAGCAGGGTCATTGCCGCCAGAGATCCTAAGAGCTTCCTGAAAAGACGCATTGTATCGCTTTCTAGCTTGCCTGCCGATAACCGGCATGTTCGAGGGCTTCGAGAAAAAGATCGCGGGCGAGCGCGCAATAGGGTGACGAGGCCTGAGCCAGGTGAAGCTGGGTGAGCACCAGACCGAGATCGGAAACGGTAGTCACGACCTCCTTCAGGTCACTGTTGAACGCGTCTCGCAACACCTCGCGGCCATCGTGGCCTTTGACCACGATCGCGTAGTCGTCACGCGCGATGCTGTGCCACAACTCGATCATGCCGGTTTCGCCGACTGCGCTTTCCGTGTCGCAGATGAGCAGAAGCGCGTAATCCGGATCGCGCATCGCGCTTTCCTCTATAGAGGTGTCCCCACGAAATTCCGTCAGCACCACCTCAGAGGCAAAGAGCATCAAGCGCTCGTTCACCAGAAGGCGCTTCTGCCCGAGCCGTACAAAGGCGTTCATGACGGCGGAGCGGATTGCTGCGGGTGGAAGATTTTCCCCGCAGTGTTCGCAGATCGATGTCAGTTGGCCGTCCAGAAATGCGAAGGTGGTATGGAAGCGGTTGATGACGGATCGCTCGATATGTTCGGTCTGACCGCCCAGCGCCTCAACGAATGCGAACCCATCAAGTCTTCTTCGCGGTTTCGCGAGCATATAGCTTTCCGGCTCAGACCCTGCGTCCCCCACCAGGCTTGAAGGGCCAACGACAACAGCTGCGGACCGTGTCTGTGCACCACAGTCAGGGCAGTCCGCAGTGAACGGCACCATGTACCATTCCTTCGTCACGAGGGATCGATTGTGTATCAGAGTCAAACCTTATTCTTGAAAGACAGAGTACCGGCCCGCCCCGCAGCCTATACCAAATTACCAAATTATACTCCGGTATAATTTATCAGCAGAAATTGGCTTGCTCAAGCGGGAAAAAACGAGGGACCGGGACACGTTGGATTTCCCAGGTTTTAGAGGATCCGGTGATCACGCTGCTCCGCTGACGCGACATTCACCGATGCGCCGGATCGCTCAATAGCCCGTTCCCGAAATGACCTGTTCGCTGATCCGCCCAGTCGCGCGTGCACGCAAACACCCGTTGGGCGATTTGCGCAATCACCGATACACCGACGAGCGGGATCGCCTGAACTCCCATTCGCCATATCGGTGTCGCACCGTCTCCCTTATTTGCTGGCTGACCGATCTGCCGCTTCACCCAACTGCTCAATCACTGGTTCACTCATTCGCCGAAAGGCAGATGCGCTCAAACGGCGATTCACCTTCTTGCGTATAGGCGCAGTTGCCTATTCGCACATTCGCATGTCTGTCGAACCGACCATCCACCTATTGGCGGATTCGCCCCATTCGCTGATGAGCGAAAACGCCTGACCGCCGAGATGCCGCTGCATTTCACGGCGGCCGAAAGCTGTCTGCCCAAAGAGTCCGCTCCGGAGCCTCCCATTCTGCCGACCCGACCTCACTCCCCCACGGCCTTGTTACGTCTGAAAAATGAAAGACCGGGAAACCCTTGCTCCGCCTCTGAAGCGACTCGCCCCTCGGGCGAAAACGGCTATTGGTATACCAATAGCCTATCCTGCCATCTCTCACCAAACCGGTCTGGCCGCCGTGCCCGAAGCGCCCATGCTGTTGCGGGTCATCAGACAAAGCAACAGCGATCACAGGCTCAGGCCTGTGATCCGCGCCGGAGGAATAGCGCGGTGGCCAGACCGGTTTGGTGAGAGATGCTGAAGCGAGCCGTTGTCGCGAGGCGCCGGGATGGCCGTGACCGAAGAGAACGGACGTCGATGGCGCACGAGCGATGAGACGGCGAGCGCACGGCAGGAGAGGAGGATCACCTGCAGCGAATGCCTGAAGACATTAGGGCGCAGCGTAAGGTGATCCTCCTCTCCGTGTTGTTTGGGGAAGTCGCGGCAGCGTCCGTTTAGCGGCCCGAAAGGCCGGGCGGGTCTCGACCCGCACCGTAAGGAGAGGGGTGTTTGAGGGGAGAGGCGGCAAGTCTCTCCCCTCAAGACCGCGTGCAGGCTCGATGCCGGCAAGCGGTCAAGCCCGCAGAAGAGACGAGAGACGGCGAGAGCCGCCTCTCGTCTCGCGTCAATAGTAGACGATGCGTGCGATGCTAATGGCGATACCCGCCTCATTGCGAATGGAGCGGACGATTGGGGCGAGAGTGCCCAGCTCCTCATCGGTGAGGTCAACGAGCCTCGGATAGTTGCTCTCGACGCCGCCGCAATCGGCCGACAGCGCATAGTGCCATTCGCCGCCGTTCACGCGGTACTCGTGGGTGTCGTAGTCGATTTCGAGATCATCGAGCGGCGTAATCCGGAAACGGGCAAAGCATCCCTCTTCGCCATGAAGCTGCAAGGCGACGAGACCTTCATCGTCGGGCGCGGTGGCAAGCTGACGCTCCAGCGCAATGAGGGCTCGCAGCCGCGCAATTGCAGCTGCCAGCCCCTCGGCGAGTTCCGTCATGTAGTTTGAGCAAGAAGTCGTCCTCGCAACCGACGCGACTTGCAAGGATAATAAGCCTGAAGCCCGCAAGCACTGCGAGCTGATGAACGTTGTACCAGTCATCGGACATATCAGTGTCTCCTCTCCGTCTCTGACGAAAGGAGGCTGCGCCGTAGCCGCGAGGGGTCAGGGATCGCGGAACGCGACCGCCAAAGGCGGCAAGCGGAGGAACCGATTTTCTGTCGATGGCCCGAAGGGACTGCGGCGGAAAATTGGAGGGGCCGCGCAGTCCTTGAGGCCGTCATGCGCCCATGACACCCTCGGACGGACTGAGCTGACATTTCCTCTCCGTATCGCACCCGAACACGAGGACGGGCTCGATGCCCGTCTTCGGGTTACTGCTACGTGATCAGGTGAATAACTGTGGAGATCCCTGGCTTTGCGAACGAATTGCCGCAGAGTGTCGATGACAGTGGCGGTCGACGATGTCAGGGATTCTGCATCTCAAACGATGCGGAGCACACAGTTATGACGACAACTAACGAAATCGCCGACAAAATCGCGGCAGAGCACAACCTCACCAAAGTACAGAGCAAGGCTATCGTGGAAGCCGTGATTGCGTCGATCACAGCAGCTGCGGTTGCCGGCAACGAAACGAGCCTCCCCGGCTTCGGTAAGTTCAAAGTAAGGGAAACGCCGGAGCGCGAGGCCCGCAATCCTGCGACCGGCGCGACGATTAAGGTTGCCGCCGCGAAAAAACTGGCGTTCACGTCAGCCAAGGCCTTGAAGGATGCGCTGAACAAGTAGACTTGTTCGCCAGGCAAAAAAGTAGTCCGGCCCGGCCCGGGCTATTTCGTTGTGAGTTTGCATCAGCGGGCGGATGTCCCATTGCGAATATCCTAGATGAGCGTGTCGCTGACCGCGTGATGCGCTTCACGGGCATGGTCATCCAGCAGCTTGTGAAGAACACCTGATGCCAGGGGTATGAAGTCGAAACCGCGTGCGATTGCCGCGGTCCTCAGTCGCGACAGTGTTTCGAACTCCAGGAGGTCGGCGCCCAGCCAGAGCTCAAGATCCTCGCCTTCGGCATGCGGGAATGCCTGGAGGAAGAACGTCTGAAGCGGGCGGTCATAGCCGATGATGGCATCCGGGTCGGTGTGGCGGGATGCGGTTCGGGTGACAGTAATCGTGTAGCGGCTCATGGCGGCCTCCTTTGGAATGGGGAGGCCGGCCCCGATTGCGGGGCCGGCCGTCCGGTTCAGGCCGGGCTGTTCCAGAGGATGACCTTCTTGCCGGGCTCGCCGCCGGGCGCCGGGGCGACGTTGCCGAAGATCACGCCGATCTCGGGTGCTTCGAGCTTCGTGGAGATGTATTCCTCGCCTGTCTGGCGGGAGATGCGGTTCCAGCCTGCGCCGATCTCGAAGCCGGTCTTGCGGTGGATGATGCGATAGTCCGGGGCTTCTTCGCTCGCCTTGCTGGCGTTCGGGATGAGGGCGATCGGGGCGTTGACCCGGATGGTGGCGAAGACGCCTTCGAGAGTGCCGTCGGTCTTTTCGGTCAGGGTTGCGATGGTAGTAGCCATGGGATTGTCTCCTTCGTTGAATCGGGACCATTCCCGATGGCGCCCGAATAATGGGCCGCGCCGCAGGCGTCACCGCAGCGTAGCGAAGGGGAACCCCCTTGCGGGGTTGACGCTGATTGCGGCCGGTCCCTTAGAAAGGCGACATGAAGAACGGGAATGGTACTTGATTGCGACGGCGGCGGGGAGACCTCGCCTTGTCTGCCTTTTGCAGACCCGCCGAGTGCCGCGCTCGTGCATGCGTGAGTGGCATTAGGATCAACGGACCCCTGCCACCAGCCAAGCCGAGGGGACGCAAGTGATCGGCAACGTCCTGAGCCCGGTGCGGCTGGGCCGAATGCGCCCCTCCTTGAAATATGCCACGACAGATGACATATTGTACGCGACACTTGACGCGGAGAACGATGATGGCCCTCGCAGCTAAAGCCCCTTCCACAACGGTCGCCGGTGGGGAATTGCAGAAGATCGAAGCCCTACTTGGCGGTTCGCGGGTGCTCGCGCGCCGGCTGACCAGTGCGCTTGATGCGCATGAGCTGCTATTGCACGGCCTGCCGGCCTTAGCGCTCGATCACCTTGTCGGCAATCTTGTCGTCATAGGCAAGAACGAATCGCTGGAAAAAGCGGTCGGCATGAGCCTGCGCACCTGGCAGCGTCGGAAGGACGCGCTGTCCAAACCGCTCAGCCAGGAACAGAGCGGCCGGGCCTGGAAGTTCGCCGAGATCCTTGCCAAGGCGACAGATGTCTTTGGCTCACAGGCGGAGGCCGAGCAATGGCTGGAACGCCCAGCGATCGGGCTTGATCAGCGCCGGCCGATTGATCTTCTCGGCACGCCCGCCGGCGTCGAATTGGTCGAGGATCATCTCGATCGCCTTGAATACGGCGTCTATGCATGACCCTTCTACCGATTTCGCTCGGCGGAACCGAGCTTGTGGCATGGCGGCTCGATCAAGCCATCCATGCGGCGACATGGGATAGTGGCGAAGGCGCCTATCGGGTTGGCGGACGCTGGAACAGTAAGGGCGTGCGGGCGGTCTACTGCTCGCTCGATCCAGCGACGGCGATCCTTGAGGTGGCGGTGCACAAGGGATTCCGGGCACTCGATACGGTCGCCCATACGATAACGGCAGCCGTCGTTGCCGACCCCGCCCATGTCCACGTCGTTGATCCGGCGACCGTACCCAATCCCAACTGGCTGCGACCGGGCATTCCCGGGGCGGGACAACAGGCCTTCGGAGACACGCTGCTGCGCCGACACCGGTTCGTCGCGATCCCCAGTGCGGTCTCGACGCACAGCTGGAACCTGATCTTTCTAGCGGGCGGTGGGGCAGGTGCCTACGCGCTCAAATTCCAGGAGTCGTTCGCGCTCGACACGCGGCTGCACCCACCCGGATCCTAGACGGTCGGGAATTGGATGGAGCCTGCTCTGCAGGCGGCGGCGCGACGGATATCAGTCCAGGCGGCTGACGTGCCACCCCTGAAGGAAGGCAGCCACAATCTTGATCATGAAGGCCTTGCTGAAGCGACCGAGGATCGGACCGCCTTCCGTTTCACCGCGCTCATCCTGCCATTCCCAAAGACAGGGATAACCGGTCACCTGGCTGAGGCGGAGTTCACGGCTCATCGTCGTAGCCTTCGCCGCGCGCCAGCCGATCGAGCGCCTCGTCGAACAGTGCCGCATGCTCGGCGGGCATCTCCGAGATAGAATGCGCTCGGCGCGGGTCGCCGCCCGTGCAATACGCTCATAGTGCTCGTAGCTCATCAACACGAAGCGCGGCTTCTTGTGCCGCGTCAGCATGACCGGCTCGCGGCTTGCCGCGTCGGTGATATCTCCGATTTGCTTGTTCAAATCGGCGGTCGAGAACCGCTTCATGTATATGGTCTCCGCGATTCTCCATATAATTCAATTTCTCCATATTTTCCATTTTTTACATTTTTCTAGAGGAACGGCGCTCACGCGCCGTCTCCCGAGGCCTGCCAGACCGGGATACCAAGGCGACGTGCCTTGTCGGTGAGATTGCCGGTGATGCCGTTTCCGGGAAAGACGATCAATCCGGCGGGCATGACTGAGAGCATCTCGTCATTGCGCCGGAAGGGCGCGGCCTTCGCATGCTTGGTCCAGTTGGGCTTGAAGGCGATCTGCGTGACCTTGCGCGCTTCCGCCCAGCAGGCGGCGATCCGTTCAGCACCTTTCGGCGAACCGCCGTGCAGCAGAACCATGTCGGGATGCTTGGCATAAGCCTGGTCAAGCTTCGCCCAGATCCGCTCATGATCGTTATAGTCCATGCCGCCGGCGAACGCGATCTTGGTGCCGGCAGGGATCAGCACCTCGGTTTCGGCGCGTCGGCGAGCTGAGAGGAAGTCCCGGCTATCGATCATCGCCGCGGTCATGTTGGCGTGGTTGACCTTGGAGCCGGCACGTGGCCGCCAGGATGAACCGGTCTGCGCCTCGAACAGGTCGGCCGCATAGTCGCGCATGAACTCGAAGGCGTTGCGGCGCTCCAGGAGCGTGATGCCCTCGGAGATGAGGCGTTCAAGCTCGACACTCTTCACCTCCGAGCCGTCCTGCTCGCGCTGGCCGGTGCGCTGCGCTTCCTCGTTGCGATCGAGTTCGCGCTGGATGCGCTCGCCAGCGCGATGGAAGAGATTGGGGATCGACCAGAACAGATCTTCGAGATCAGGCTCCAGCCGGGTGTCGCCGAGCATGTCGGCGAAGGCATCGAAGATCGCAGTGATTGATGACTGGACCTGCGGTTCCTCCGGCAACGGCCGGGGATCCGGCTCGTCCTGCAAGGGGCGATAGCCCAGGACCTGCATCTCGTAGATGAAGCGGTCGGTCGGGGAGGAAGAATGGTTGGGCTCGAAGCTGTCGTCGGCGTGAAGGATCGGGTCCATGATGATCTCCGTTATTTTGGGCCGCGCCTCTCGCGGCCTGACGGCGAACCCGGTCATGCGGATCGAGACCGGAACCGCAAGCGGAGCGCGGGCGGCCCAGCGAAGCGCCGGGCGGCGGAGGGAGGGTTTCTTGACCGGAGAGGAATGACAGGTCGCGCCCGCGGACTGTCAGGGGAAGAAACCCGACCGACCCGCTGAAGGTCGAGCTCCGCGTGATACCGGTCGCCTCTCGGCAGGCCCGCAGGCGCGCCAAGGGAAACCGGAGACCAGCCGATCCTTCCGCCCACGCCGCCTGCGACGCAACCTGCGGCTCCATCCCACCACCCGGCGTCAGGCCATGAAGGTCATCGCGTCTTCCGGCGTGAGTTGCGACATCAGGCTTGCGGCCATCCGATCGGGTCCCAGCCAGCGCAGATCTTCGTTGAAATCGCTGAGCTCGGGCGACAGCACCAGCGGCAGAATCCCGCAGATCTGCGCGCGCCGGCTCAATCGCTCGACGGCGTGGCGGCCGGCGGCATCCGCGTCGGCGGCAATATAGATGCGCTGGCATCCGGGCGGGAAGCGGAAGGCAGCAAGGTGACTGGCCGAGAGAGCCGCGACCAAAGGCATGCCGGGCATCACCTGTGAGAGGGACAGCACGGTTTCGAGACCTTCGCCCGCGGCCACGACCGGGATCGGTGCGTCGAGCGGGAAGCAGAAGCGGACGCCATTGCCGAGCAACGCTCCAAGCGCTCGGCGAGGATTATCGACCCTCGCCTTGCCCCCGCCGGCCGGATCGAGAAAGCAGCGGTGTATCCCGGTGATCTCGCCCCCAGGGCCTGTCACAGCGGCAATCAGCGCCGGATAGCTGCTCGTCTGGCCGGTGACGAGATCGCGGTAGTAGCAGGCCGCATGGAAACGCAGTACCGCGTGGTCAGGACCGCGCAGGATACCGCGCCCCCTGAGATAGGCGTCGGCAAGTGTGCCGGCGAGGGGCTGCGTCGTCCGAAACAGACGCCTGGCACGCTCAGAAGCCGGCGGGGCGACTACCGCGGGATCTTGACTGCCGCTTCGAGAGGGCGATAGCGGCTCCGGCCTGGGGAGGCTGAGGAACCGGCGGGCCTCGAAGGCAACGTCCCGGAAATCGATGAGACCGCAGGTCTCGCGTATGAGATCGAGGAGATCGCCAAACTGGCCGGTCGCTGCATCTGTCCATCGGCCGGCGCGCGGACCGGCGAGATGCACGTAGAGCGAAGCGCCCCTGGTGTTGTCGACATCGCCGACCAGCCAGTAGTGACCGGCCCGGCGGCCGGCCGAGAGATAGTGGCGGCAGACGGCCTCCGCGTCTTGCGCGAGACGCTCCGCCAGTTCGCCTGGGGAGAGCATGGCACGCCCTTCTCATAACCAGCACGCGACATTGACCGGCCAGCCCCGGAAGGTCCGGATCACGGCCAACACAGCGGTCACGATCGCGCCAAGGCTGTCTCCAGCAACGACGCGACTCCGCTGCAGAAACGACCTGGTTTCTTGCGCCGCGAGAGGCGCGTGAAGGCCAGTCCTGACAACACTCGGAACGGCGGAAACGGGGTGTGGCTGCGAGATGATTGTCATCGAAGTATCTCCAGAAGCGAGAAAGAGCGACCTGGCTCGGCGCCCGGCCGGATGGGCTGGACAAGCGTCACCAGGCAGCCAAGGAGGGATCGGCGATCGCCAGCAAGGAGCGCCGATGATCACCGGCGCTTAGCGTGTCTGGCTGCCCATAAAGCCGATGGGATCATCGGCGTCGGGCGGTGGAGGTCAGAGGGGTGGGCATCGGGAAGATCGCCAAGACGCAAAGACGTGTTTGCCGTAACTGCGGCCGACGCCGCAAAGCACGTAAGGCGTGTCGACGCATCGAGGCATTCCAGCAGATCGAGATTCCCACCAGCTGCGAAGCGCGCAGCGGGTGCCGAAGATTGCGCCGGCATGATCGGGGATAGCCCATCACGCACAGGGTGGCCCAGACATAAAGAGGCCCGGCGCCTGACCGGGCTCTAAGATGACGAGGGGTTGGCAGTCGCGCCGGATCTGTGGGCCAGGCGCGCCAACCTATCAGGCAGCGCTTTCGAGCAGCTTCCTGGCCTTGCCTTCGAGTTCGAGACGCGTGTCCTGATTGGTCCTGGTGCGAGCAAGCGCGGTGATGCCCTGGACGAAATCGAAGATCGATTCCGGTGGCCTGCCCTCCTCAGACAGCACCATTTCGATCACCTTGCCGGACTCGGCTTTGGAAAAGCCGCGGCGGCGCAGGAAGGTCTCGCGATCCTCGTCCTTGCGCGCGACGATCCGCTCGCGGGCTGACTTGATGCCGGCGATGAAGGGCGCCGGCGAGGAGTTCGCGAAGCTCGTCAACGCAGGTGCCGCCTCATGGGCAAAGCGCTGGGCGGCAAACTTCGAATGGCGAATGGTGATCTCTTCAAAATTCTCGGTTCCCCAGAGGTTGCGGTTGGCGCAGACAGCGCGGAGGTAAAATGAAGCAATGCCGAGCGTCTTCGATCCAACCTCGGAGTTCCAGGCGTAGAAGCCGCGGAAGTAGAGATCCGGCTCGCCGTTCGCCAACCGCCCGGCTTCGATCGGATGGGTGTCGTCCACCAGAAACAGGAAGACGTCACGGTCGCTGGCATAGAGCGTCGTCGTATCGGTGGTGATATCGACGAAGGGATTGTGGGTCATCGTCGCCCAATCCAGGACGCCCGGCACTTTCCATATCGTGTCGCCGGTCCCATTGCCGGCGATCTCCATTACCGCCGACACCAGCTCATGGTCCCAGATGCGGCCATAGTCGGGTCCGGTCACCGCTCGCAGTTCCAGGCGGCCATCGTCCATCTCCAAAGTCTTGACGAGCTCGGCGCGGTGATTGAGCAGGCCATGCTGCAGATTGATCGCCGCAAGCGGCGCCGGAAGCTGGCGCATATAGGTGGCGGGCGCGCCAACCAGGCTGCAGAGCTGGCCGAAGCTCCAGTGGGTCGGCGCGATCGGCTGGCGCTGGCCGGGAACAAGAAGCGCAAGCCGCTCAGCATTGTCGCGGGTTGCTTCGACCCGGATCGCAGCGCTTTCGATCCTCCGGGCATGGGCGTGCTCAGCGCGGGATCGAACGGTGTCATAGAGATCGCTCAGCGACAGGAAGCGTTCGTCGTCGGGCCGTGAGAACCATTCCGACGAAACGCGGCCGATCCGCATGCCGCGGGAGATATCGACCTTGAAGGCGGAAGAGGCGGTTTGGATGTTGGAAGGCAGGATGTGCATCGATTTGTCTCCATAAACGTAAAACCCGGCGCGATGGCCGGGCGAGGTCGAGGGGTTTTTTCGAAAAAAGCTTAGCCATGTGCCGGCCGGCGATGCGGCAAGCCGGATCGCCAAAAGCCGCGGCGAATTTTGCGCTGGCGATCATGCTGGAAAACCATCGCTGAGAAGACCCGACCGCACCGCGATCGGGTCAGGCTTTTGTGATGCTGGTGAACCGACTGGGCGGCCGTGAGATTCGCTTTCAAACTCACGTCCCGTATCGCCGGGGTCATCGCTTGATGCTTGCGGCTCGTCTTGGAGGTCGGCCGGCTGGTCGGGGATCCCGAAACTGACCCGCCTCGTTCACGCCAATGTAGTCATGGTCGGCGCTCTCCTCCTCGCTTAGACCCTGCGCGCGCAGGGCCAGGAAGGCGCGAAACTGATCGAGCGGATGCAAGGGGACGCGCTGGAGGCCTTCAGCAAGCGGGTCCTCGACCTACTGGGTGTCGTCTCTGCTGACAATGCCGGGACTGCTGGCGGTTCTGGTCAGTCGCTTCTGTGCCACAAGCGTTCGAGAGCGCGATAGCGCGCCCACCGTTGGGAATGCGGCAGATGCCGGTCTCGTTGCCATCGCCGTCGAGTTCAGGCCGGACGTTGAGGCTGGTGAGCAATCCGCGATCGCGATGTCTTGCGCCAAGTCCTCGATCGACAGGCTCGCCCTGAGCTTGCGGACGGTCTGCTGGTTGAGCACCAGCTTGTCGAGGGGAATATTTCGGGCTGCACTGAGGGTGAACTTCTCGATCGCCTTACCCATGCCGTTTCTCCGTAGCGAGCCGGCCAGAAACTCTCTCCAGCCTCCCAACCCGCTACAAAACCCCTTCCCTCCTCTCCCTCTGTCACGCGCCGCTTCGAGCACCTTTCACCGCACAACCTGACCGACCCAGTTATTGAGCGGCACCGTTCTCTAATTCGCGCTCCATTCAGGCGTGGCTCGCCCGTTGTTGAAAAGGCTGAGTCCTGGCTTCTCTGCCTGTTGCGGAACGCCGCAGAGGGCAGATGTCGAGCTGGAGTTCAGGGCGTTCGCAAAGGACCGTTTCCTTCGGTAAAGAAGCCGCAGCCCCGAAGATGAACTTTGCGGGAACACGTTTTCGATCTGCCGCAAGAAAGACCTCGACCAGGACCCTGACTGGATGCTGTCGGACGCGTTCGGATGATGGTTGCGGGAAACGCATCGTGGGCAACCTGTCCCTGCACGCGACGTGCCTCTGTCGCAAGCGTCCGTGAAGATGGGTCAGCGACCGGCGCTGGGGGCGCGGTCTTCTAGCCTTCGGCAAGGTCTCGATCGCGGAGTTCCGTCATGGGCTCAGAGGCTTTCAAGCTTTTACGCCGATGCGCTCGACGTCCGTTTGACCAGTTCGGATGTGCGATCCCTCATTATCAGAACCCATAGTGTGAATACCCACCTTAGCGTGACGCTCGCCCTTTCTGACACATCGCGCCGCCTCTTACCGCTATTGACCCAGCGGGACGAGCTCGTGATGATGGCGGCCGAAGCACATCACGGCATGTCGAGGGTTGATGATGAAAGACGAGTGGCTGATGGAGGACCATCCGCGGTGACGCTGACAACGCAGATGATTTCGGATTTCGTGCGCGCCGCAAATACCGTCCAGGCCCTGACGCTTGCCGAGCGCAAACGGCTTCTTGAACGCGGCATGACGACGTCAGGAGCGCTGCGCGGCTTATTGCTGAAGACCGGCAAGCCTGCTCCGTCGGACGAGCCGACCGGGCGGGTCATCGAAGACATCGCCCAGCATATCGAGGAGATGTCGGACGAGACTGTGGCGAAGGCGCTTCTCGCCCTGGCAAGCCAGATCCGGACGTTGCGAATCCTGAACCAGGAGCGCGCCTGAGAGCAAGACGGCCCGCTCAAGCTTTATGGTCAAGCTTCCCTTGAACCAGCACCTGCTTCGAACGCGCCACGGATGGCCGTGGCAGGGGGGCGTCGGTGCAGTCGCGTTCAATGAGGGTGCGTCATTCCCCGGTCCCGGCATTACCACTCGGATCAGCAAGATGCGCCCTTGTGTCCGAAAGCGGAGCGGTGTCTTACCTCGGCTCGGGCGGGTAAATGACCGGGTTTCGAATAGCGGCCGGCTCGCTCGGCGAGCCCGCGACAAACATGAAGCGTATCGGAGCTTTCAGCATCGCGCCGTGCCTCCGGCGCGGGAAAGCGGGAATTCGCGACGCAGGTCGGGCGCGTCGGGGCAGCCGTAGGAGCTTCAGCATAGCGGTCCGCAGGAGAAGCGGGACCGACTGCCCGCGTCCGGCATGCTCCTTGACGGCCTTGTGCCGGCTTGCACCAGATGCAGGCCGCCACTTTTTGGCGTCACGACAGCTCCGCAAGAGTGTCGAGGAAGGCGCGCACTGCCGGGTTGGACCGGCGGCTTTCTGGCCACAGCGCTGTGATATTGTGCCGTTCCACCGCGTGGTCAGCCAGGACAGGGACAAGCGCCCCGCGGCTGACCCAGGCGCCGGCCATGAAGCTGGTTGCCATTCCGATGCCGGCACCGGCCGCGATCGCCGCAAGCACAGCTTCGCTCGCATCGACGATAATGCCGGAGGGCGGCAGGATCTCCACGTCCCTGCCCCCGACGAGAAATGGCCAACGGAACAACTGGCCGCTGTTCTGGTAGCGAAGGTTGACAGTTTCATGTTCTTCCAACTGGTCGGGACGGGTCGGTGGACTGCGCCCCGCCAGGTAGTGTGGCGAGGCATAGCAGCACAGCCTGTATGGCAGGAGCCGGCGTGAAAGCAGGCTGGAATCTGGAAGATCGCCGATGCGGACCGCCAGGTCGAAGCCGCCTTCGACGAGATCGACCGTATGATCGCTCAAACGCAAATCGATGGTCACCTTTGGATGGAGCCTGCGAAATTCAGGCAGGGCCGGTGCGATGATGTGCAAGCCGATCGGCAACGAGGCCGCGATCCGCAAGGTCCCGGTAGGCTCGGTTCGTGCTGCTCTTACCGCCTGCTCGATCTCGTCTGCGTCGTGCAAGAGCTTGAGCGCGCGCTCATGCAGGTCGCGCCCTTCGGCCGTCAGGGTGAGAGAACGGGTGGTGCGCATAAACAGCGAAATGCCGAACTGCTTTTCCAGCCGCTGGATGCTCTTGCTGACCGCCGAGGGTGAGACCGACAGGGAGCGGGCGGCGGCGGTGTAGCTTCCAAGCGATCCGGCGCGCGCGAAAGCGATTAATCCGGTCAGCCTGTCAATTCCGATTTGTTCCCTCATGGCATGATTAAAGCGAATAGCGCCGCCATTATCAACTCACAAAGATGCTCGTATTTTCTTCTGCGGAAACAAGCACCAGTGAGGCGATGATGACTAAAATGATGAAAGCCGTGCGCATCCACGAATTCGGTGGACCGGATGTCCTTCTCCATGAGGATGCGCCCCGACCGGCAATCTCAGCGGACGACGTACTCGTTCGCGTCCATGCCGCAAGCATCAACCCGCCGGATCTCTACCTGCGCGACGGCTATCGCGCCCTGCCGCCGCAATGGCGTCCCAGCCCGGCTTTTCCGCTGATCCTGGGCACGGACGTTTCCGGCGTGGTCGCGGCTGTCGGCGAAAACGTGTCGCAGTTCCACGCGGGCGACGCTGTCTACGCGATGGTCCGGTTCCCGCACGACTTGATGACCGGAAGCAGCGCCTACGCAGACTATGTTCGCGTTCCGGCATCGGACCTGGCGCTGAAACCATCCGGGATCGACCATATCCAGGCGGCTGCTGCGCCGATGTCGCTGCTGACAGCCTGGCAGTTTCTGGTCGAGCTTGGTCATGATGCGCCGAACCCTTTTCAGTCCTTCCCCCATGCCCCGGTGCCGCTCGCCGGCAAGACAGTGCTGGTGAACGGCGCCGGAGGCGGCGTCGGTCATCTCGCGGTGCAGCTCGCGAAATGGCAAGGGGCAAAGGTGATCGCCGTTGCTTCCGGCAAACATGAAGCGATGCTGACAGACCTCGGCGCGGACGGTTTCATCGACTACACGAAGGTGGCCGCCGAAAGGGTAGTGGCGAATGCGGATCTGGTGCTTGATGCCGTCGGCGGCGCGAAGATGGAACGCTTCCTTTCCAGCATCAAGCCGGGTGGCGCCCTCTTCCTCGTCAACCCGCTTGGCTTTTCCAGCCATGAGGAAGCTGACCGGCGCAAGATCACCGTCTCGACGACGCAGGTGCGCTCGAACGGCAAGCAACTGGCCGACGCTGGCCGTCTGCTTGATAGCTCCGTTCGGGTGGTGATCGACAGCACCTATGCCCTGGCCGAGGCACCGGCAGCCCACCGCCGTGCGTCTGCAGGAAGCATCCAGGGCAAGATCGTGCTGGTTGCCACGTGATCATCGCTTGACCAAACACCTGGCCGCCGCGGGCGGCCGGTCGGGTCTTCTTGATGGAGAAAGTTCTCATGCTGATCATTACGGGTTACGTGCATGTCGATCCAGCCGACCTGGCGCAATTCATGGCGGAACTGAATGTACTGGCATCCACCACTCGCGGGCGTCCCGGATGCATCAGCTATGATGCTGCCGTGGTCGGTTCGCGCACTGGGCGACTGCTAATATCGGAACGGTGGGTCGACCAGAATGCGTTGACCGCTCATCTGCTGGCAGCTGATACCATTGCGTTTATCGGCCGGTGGAGCGGCAGGATGCGGGGCGAACTGCAAAAATATGATGGGTGTAACGCACGCGACGTCATGGATTGCTGATGCCGTTCCGGTCCAAAGTCCTGTCTGCTTCACCGAGAGGCAGACGCACGCCACGCCGCCGTCCGCTTTACATCGATAGAACGTAAAGCCTCGCCGCAATTTTCCGATTGTCTCCGACAAGCATCATCTGGCGAGACATCTGCATTGTGGGGGCCGGCGCCTGAAGTTGCACTCAGTTTCGATGGGTATCGAATGGTACGCTCGCCATAGATCTACGAGGACAACACCGGCTTCTTCAAAATCTTGGGTATTGCGGGCTGCAACCGCGAGCGCCTCACAACTGACATGGTGGTTAAACTCACGGCTCGTCAAGCGGGTGGTGCCCATAGCTGCCTCCATGCAGAAACATACCCACATGAACATACCAGTAAGCGTCCGGACGTTTCTAACGCCATGGAATTCGGATGTAATGCTCTGCGGCAGGGATGAGATGTCGCAGCCGCGAACCGATTTATATGGGATACGCCGGCGCCTGTCGCTGCGCGTCGAAGAGCTCTACGAACGCAGGCAATAGCGTCTTGTCGTGATAGGACGTCTGCCTATCTCCCTGGAGACAGATCATCGGGAGGAGGTCATGGTGAATATCATAGACTGGCTTGACGACCGCGTTCAGGAGATTGTCGATCTGTCAGGCCACCACGCAGAAAAATCCGACTTCTGGGACCAGGCGAAAGCTCTGGTCGAAGCGGGCGTGGCCGAAGGTTTCAGCATAGCCGAGATAAAGGACGCCTGCGCGGGCGATGTCGAGCGCTATCTGCTTGATCATCAAAACGCCATGTCAGACGTATTGGCGCAGCAACGGGGCGACGGCAGTGCGGGGCGAGGTCATGGCTCGCACTGAACCAGATCGTCCGCGGCAGTGGGCTGTGGCTTGCGCGTGATCCTGACGTCGCATTTGTCAATCCGGCGCTGCTGTGACCGCTGACGATAGGGGAAACCTGGCGTCAAGTGGCCATACGTCTGATTGTAAGATCCGTATGATGGCGGCCATTGAGCGCGCAGAACATCGGTGCCGACGCCGTAAAACGCCAGCTCCGTCAATCTTGTCAGGAACAGACGGACCGCGACTGTGGAACCCAAATGGTCATCACGGACGCGAAATGGTTTGTCGGCAAAAGGTCGATTTCGCCGAATCGGCACCGAATAAGTCCGGAGTCCGTGCGAGGTTCATCATCGCCCACGGCTGTCAGGGCGCAGGCGCCGGACCGCCTCAGGCACCCCTAACGACGGTTCCAGGCATGAACATAGCGATGATCTCGCAGGAGCGGTGGCTTGAATACAAAGGTGGAAGGCAGGTTTAGACCCTGCTCCTTTGCAATCATCAGGCTCCTGCCCGCCCCAAGGCACGGATCGCTTCTGCCATGTTTACCGGCTTCATGATACACGGCACGGCGGCATACTCTTGCGGGAGCGCGGACGTCTCGTATCCGGTGACAAAGACGAACGGAATTCCGCTCCGCGCGAGCAGATCCGCGACGGGGTACACCAGCTCGCCACCAAGATTGACGTCCAGGATTGCTCCATCGATAGCGCCACTCTCCTGGATCAGAGCGGTTGCTTGCTCGACGGTCGGAACAGGCCCAATGACGACCGCACCTGTGCCCGAAAGCTCGCTGCTCATTTCCGTGGCAAGCATGTACTCGTCCTCAACGATGAGTATCCGGCTGGTTGGCACGCCAAGATCAATCATGGGGATCCTCCAAGCGGTTGGACACCGGAATTGATATGGTGCAGCGGATACCACCGGCGCCGAGACTGTAGGCCGTCCGCGCACCAAGTTGATAGGGCAGCGCCTTTTCGATCAATTCACGGCCTTGACCTGTCCCCCGCGGCACGCTGCCTGCCGCAGACATGTCTACACCGCTCTCCGCCCAATTGATGTGGAGCCACCGCCTTCCATGATCTTCGTCGGGATCGAGCGACCACGTGACTGACAATCTCCCGCTGGGCCGCCCGAGAGCACCATACTTGACCGCATTGGTGGCCAGCTCGTGGATGGCCATGGCGAGCGTCTGAACCGTCGAGGATCGAAGCCTTACTCCAGCTGGCCCTTCTACGGTTGTGCGCTCGGAACTTGCGCCGACTGCCGAAAGTTCCATATGGATCAGATCATCGAACGTGACGCGATCGACGTCGTCCTTCAGCCGGGATAGAAGACCTTGCACGCGCGCCAAGGCGTCAAGACGGTCGCGATAGCGGACACGGAAGTCAGCCAGATCGATGCTGGATCGGGCTGTATTCTCCGCCACCGAGCGGACGACGGCGATGAGATTTCGCGTCCGGTGCTGCAGTTCGGCGACAAGCACCTTCTGGCGTTCCTCCCAGGCGCGTCGCTCAGTGGTCTCGACCATTGCGCCGACCATGCGCAGCGGCCGGCGGGCGTCGTCGTAGAAGAACTTTCCGCGTCCGGACAGCCAGTGGACGGAACCGTCAGGATGAACGGTTCGAAACTCATGGGCGAATTCCTCCCGGCCCTCCATCGACCTTCGGATGGCTTCCTCCGCCGCAGACCTGTCATCCGGATGTATGCGCGACACCCACGCATCGTAGCTGGGCGTGATTTCACCTACCTCGTATCCTTCCATGCGGAAGTGCTCGTCCGACCAGTGAATGGCACCGGTTTGGACGTCCCAGTCCCAGAGGCCGAGCTTTCCGACCTCGACAGCGCTGCTGAGCCTCTCCTCGCTTTGGACGAGCCGCACTTCGGCAAGCTTGGATTGGGTGACGTCACGCCGGATACCGCCGATCCTCTGCACTCGCCCGTCCGAACTTCGGATCGGAAAGCTGGCGTCGCGCAGCCAGCGTATTTCGCCGTCCGGCCTCCGGATTCTGAAGTCGACGCTTCGTTCATCGCCTGCGCGAACCCGATCGAGATGATCGATGACGCGTTCGCGGTCGCTCTCAACAATCATCTCACGCCAGGTGTCGATGTTGTCGGCTGTGAGCGCCTTCTCGACGGCAATGCCGTACACCGTCTCGAAAGCCGGGCTTAGATACTCCCATTGCAGGGTATCAGCGTCGCGTATCCATATGACGTCCGACGACGCTTCACCGAACTGACGCAGACGAGCCTCGCTTTCCCGACGCCCGCCTTCCGCCCTCGCCCGATCTATGGCGACGCGGAGGCGTTCGCCGACCTCGCGGATGATGAATTGATCAAGACTACTCCAAGTTCTCGGCGATGCGCTCTGCACACCGAGAAAGTTCACGATCGAACCATCGTCGAAAATGACGAGATCGGCGAACGCCGCGACCTGTCTGTTCAGGAGGCTGTCCTTGCCCGCAGCGTTGATACCGGCTTCCGCGGCGACGTCATTGGACGTCACAAGGTTACCCGCCTTGTATCGGCCAAGGAATTCCGCACCCAAAGAAGTCAGGTGGTGACGGCCGAGGAGCGATCGGACACCGGCAGTATATTCGGCCGAAACGTTCATTTCGCTATCCTTAATGGCACCGTAGATAACGCGATGCGCGTTCAAGACGGCGCCGAGGCGCTGCGCCGCTTCAAGCGCGATTTCCTCGACCGTTGAAAGCGACCGAAGCGAATCCGACAGCTCCAGGAGGAACGCCTGTTGATCTTCATTGCGCTTTCGCTCTGTCTGATCCTGACCGATCTTGTAGTAGCCTTTAAGCGTATCACTCGCGTCGCGAAGAGCGATGGTCTGGCCCTCCAGAAAGACTTTCGAGCCGTCCTTGCGAAGATGCCAGCGGATGTCGGCGGAGTGCCCGCATTCGCGTGCGTTGGCGAGTTCGCGTTCGGGAACCCCGTTGGCCCGGTCGTCCTCCGTGAAGATCATGTCGGCACCCTGCCCCACGGCTTCTGCGGCTGTCCAACCAAGAATTTGCTCGGAGCCACCCAGCCAGTCGGTAATCTTATCATCGGCGTCGCTAACAATGAGGACGTATGCACGTGCGTTGTCCACAACGAGGCGAAGACGCTTGTCGGTGGCCCTGAGCTCTGCCACGGTCTGGAGACGGTCGATCACCGGTCCGAGCACCATCGCATATGTCTTCAGGAACTCGATGTCGGCTCTATCGAAGCTGCGGGGATGGCGGGCATCCACCTGCAGGATGCCGAAAGGCTTGCGGCCGGGGAGGATAATCGGAACGTTGACCAGCGCCACGACCCCGTGATCACGCAGAAATCTCGTGAACACGAAGCGACCTTCGTCAGAGATGTCGTTGGTGATCACCGGTTCAGATTTCTCGATGGCGTAGGCCTCCGAGGACCGATCGTTAAGGTCTACCCGTGCTCTCCCAATGACGCCGTCGTGCCACCCGACGCCGGCACGCACGATCGCAGTGTTGCTTCCTCGCTCGATCTCCATGATTTTTGCGAGATCTGCTCCAAGCGCCGCGGCGACGAGCCTGCATCCCTCGGTCAGTATCTCGTCGAGATCGTCGTGATCGAGCACAAAGTCTCCGAAGTCGGCAAGCGCCCGCTGGCGGTCATTGCGGTCCGAGTGATCGCCCATCGCGCGTCTCCTCCTTGCTTAGCGAACCTCCGTCCTGCCCCGAGGTCAAAGGCCGGCGGGCTGCTGACGGCCCGACTACGTCGTGGCAGAGGCCATGTGGAGGATTGAATTCCAACGCATGCATTTGTTCAGCTTGAACAGGTAGGGCACGGCTGCCTCGCGGCAATTGCAATAGGCCGCCTCAAAAAGTCCTGAAAATTTGCCACGGTATCCGGGGGCAACGGGCACCACCTTGGACGCCAGTTCGGTCGCAAGAGGCGCTGCCTCTACAGGAGCGCTTCTATTTAAGACGCGGGCAAGGTCTTCCCCATCGTCGTCGATCGAATTCGGGAATAATCCGGATACACTCGCCGACGAATTGAAGGTGATGCTAGGACACCCCCGCGGAAAGATAATCTGAGATATCATATTACTTTTCAAACGCAGTGCACGGTGCGTGTTCTGTGGATATTTACGGTTCGTGCACCGGCTGTTCGCTCGTATTTTGAAAAAGTATTGTTTAGCACAAGCTTGTTGCTGATGTTCTTATATCGTTCCACAGAAATCGATGGCATCGCGCTTGCGATGCGTTCGCTATCGTTTCTCGCCGCACCGATGATAAACTCTTGTCGTGCTGCTCGATCAGCATGACATCTGCCCGCTTTTCTCTTTTCTCAGGACCTCCCGGCAGCAGCACTGTTCCGGCTTGGCTAACTTGCACGCGGGTAATGGCGACGCAGGCCTCATTTAGGAGGAGGTCATCGTTTTTTCCCTGCAGTCCGGCGATGACCTCACCTAAGTTTGCGACGTGGCGATTGCAGCCCCGTTATCGCGTGGGGGTGCTCGTTTGACCTAACCCTCGCCGGGCAGTTCTCACGTATAAAAAAGCCACCGTGGCGGGCGATGCGACGGTGGCCTTTTTGGCTAATTGCAGTCAGCCTTGAACGTGCGTGCTGGGTCAAAGCGATGACGTTCACGGCACAAACGAGTTGGGCCTTGTCAGGTTCCATCAAGACGAAAAATTAGCGCCAGTGTTTCCACCCGCGCTAAATTGGAACATCCATTGGCAGTGCCACCCGACAGGATGCGGGATAAAAATGGCGGTCAGCCATACGCGCGACGAGAGAACCTGCGAGGGGCCTTGCTTTCGTAGAGGGATTGCCCGAGTAGGAGCTGTCTTGACGTCATCAGGCCGTCCAACTGTCGTGCTCGACCAGACTCCGAGCCACTTTAGACGCCGCTGAGGACGACCTGGGAGGATAAAACGGACGATGGCTCGCATTAAGCTCATCGCCGATATGGCTGAAGCGGAACTGGGGGTTATCGGCCGCGTTTCTTGCATCATAGTGAGCACAGAGTGGATCGGACGTGCACCAAAATTCCGGACGCGAGGTGCAGAAGCGCGATTTGATGGAGGCCTTCGAAGCTGCCTTGGGAAGAAGCAAAGCGTCGAAGACCTGGCAACTGCCACCGCAGCCTTGATTGCGCCGATCTAAGGCGGCCCAACTGACTAGGCTCGTTCTGCTGAGCAAACCGCGCGCTTTCTTTGATAGTCTCAAGAGGATGACACATGAGCAAGATCACCTATCATGTCGCAGAGCACGACGGAGGTTTCGCGTATCGACTAGGCGAGGTGTGGTCCGAGTCCTTTGCCGACCATGACGCGGCGCTTGCCGCGGCAAGATCTGCTGCAGAGCGACAGCACCTGGAAGGCCGCGACGCCGAGATTTCATATCAGCTTGCGGACGGACGCTGGCAGACCGAGCATGCATCTGGCGGAGACCGTCCGGAGACCGACGTCGTCGATGATGCAGCGGAGAAGTCGGCATGAGAACGCTGGTCGGTTCCTGCTCTTGTGGCGATGTGAAGGTTGCTGTGCGCGGCGAACCCCTGCGCACCGGCATCTGTCATTGCACCGACTGTCGTCAAGAAAGCGGATCGGCGTTCACGTTCTTCGGCGTCTGGCCCGCGAGCGGGTTCGAATTGAAAGGCGAAACACGTGAGTTTCGCGGTCGATCATTTTGCCCAAAATGCGGGTCGCGGCTGTTCTCGGCCAACGAACGGGAGGCCGAGGTCAAGCTCGGCGTTCTGTCCGACGCGCCGACGCCGCTAAGGCCTACATACGAACTTTGGGTAAAGCGCCGGGAACCCTGGCTAGCGCCGATCGCGGGGGCAGAGCAATATGACGAAGATCGACCATAACCGGTAGTGTGCGTAGGACAAGGATCGATCATCGTGGCTTCCAGTTGCTGGACAAGATCACTTGTTTTCGGAAGCGAGTTCGCCCGGCTTGAAGCTTCCCGGCTCGTTTGAACGGATTGCGTCCGAGGAAGTCTCGCTTCCGTCCGGCGGTACGACCCCGCCACCATGGTCCGAAGACCACGTCTGTGGTGTCCCGCTCGATTTCGACCGGTGGGCCTCTTCGGCCTCGCGCCAATGTCGCTCGTGCTGGCCTTCAGGGCGACCTTCGTCCTCCCACCGCTTGTATGCGTCCTTTCGAATGTCGTCGTCCATGATTGCCTCCTGTGGCTTATGATTGGCGGCCTGCTCCTGCGCCTTCAGGCGAGCCTTTTCGAACGTTCCCTCATCTCGTGGCGCCGTCGACGCTCTTCGGCCAGCGCTTCACGGCGGGTGAATTCGTACACTCGCTCGCAGCGAGCCGATTGGCCGCGTCGTGGCATTCCTGCTTTTGCTAATTCCGTCCGTCATGGTTGCGTTCTCCGGGAGAGTAACGCGCCAACGAGCGGATCGATCAGTCCGATCGCGTTCTGAGCTCGCCTTCTTGCCGAGTTGGATCGATTTTTCTACGGGAATCGCCGGTCCAACCAACAGACAGCTTCACGGCGTTTTTCTCTTCGCGTTGTAGCGCGCTTCGTGATCCTGTCCGCCGGCTACCTGGGCGCGGCCTCTCCGATGTCTTTCCATGGTCGTCCTCATTACCGCCCAAAAACGGCGTCGATTGAAATTCCCGTTTGTGGCCAGCAATCGTGCCCTAGCGCCGTTGGGCCCGTGGAAGCATCATCGCGTTGATTATCAGGTTAAGGAACGCTTCAGAAATATCTGCAGTGTAGGGGTAGCCCTCTGAAAACAAAACATATCTTTGCGTGAGAAGAAGTGAAATGGATCTTAGTTTCCGTCATCCCTTTCCTCAAGGTGTAGGACTGCTTTTTAGTTTGCATGGGCTTTCATCATCGGGCCTTACGGTTTGCATGCGACTTTCAACTGTTCTGACGGCTACCTCGCAACAGTGCCTGGAGCATGGGGCCTGGCTGGAAGGAGCGATGCCGCGCTCGAAGGGTGAGGCTGCGCAGGTATCCACCCGGCGAGTTTATCCGCTCTGCGCCTTCAAGAATGCACGCCGTGACGATTGCCGCCCCTTCGGCACCCATAGCGAGGACCGCATCCTGATAGGCCGAACGACTGATGCCAAGCATGGTGCGCACGATCTCTGTTGCAGCAGCGAGATCCTGCCAGTTTCGGACGGCTCCGTTCGGGCCGTAGGAGTTCACTTGCGGGCATGCCTTCAAGACAGCGCCGAGATTGACCGCTGACGTTGTATATTCTCCGCCTCCCATCTGAGTGACGAAGGTCTCCGGACCTGACTGCTGGATTTCTTCGTGGTGATTTGCGGCTTCAATTTCAAAAAGGGATTCTGGATCTGAATCCTGTATGTGGCGCTCACCCTGCGATTCATTGGCGCCTGTATTTTGTGCTTTTACATGAGTTTCCAATTGGTTGACGACACCGGAGCGAATATCTTCGAGCTGACGCAATGCAGTTTCGACCTCCAGGAGAGTGGCCTGGCGAGGCAATCCATCGACAACGCGGCGGAACGCCCCAAAAAGCGATGTCCAGTCACCGGGGACTTCCTCGAGCGTAGCTGCAGCAATCAGTTTGCCGATATCACGGCGGCAGATTGAAAGACGTTCCTTGGCAAGGCGAAGGTGTTCCCGCTCGAGGCGCAGACGTTCGGCGACAGCTTCGATCTCATCGGCGCGGGCAAGCAGCGGGGCCAGGTTGAACCCGAAGGCCTCATCGATTTCCCCACCCTTTCCCCGCCGGGCATAGCGCTTTCCATTGGGACTGTCCTTGCGGGCAATCAATCCGGCGTCAACGAGCATAGCCAGATGCCGGCGTAGGGTCGCTGGCGTCATGCCCCGGGCCCGGATTGAGAGCTGAACATTCGACGGAAACACAACGAGGGAGGCACTGCCGGACAGGTCATCATCAGGCAAAAACGTCAGCAAGGCATCAAGAACCGTCAGCGCCCGGTCGCTCACGCAGAGATCACGGCGTGCCTCGCAGACCGATCTGAAGAGCTTCCACTTGTTGCGCCGGTGGTCCTTTGGCAAGGTACCGGCCTTGTGCTGTGCCAACATCATGGCAAGCGTCATCGGCCGCCGCCCAACAGGCGTCGTCACATATGTCGTATCCATTTTTCTTTCACCTACGTTGAGGCAAAAGAAATCCGCTCACCAAAATGGCGCCAAGACTCTTGACTGTGATTCGGGGAAATGCGATTCTTGATTTGCTTAAGATCGAGAAGGGCTTCCACGACGGCGACGTTTGGGGGCCTTTTTCTTTTGCGCGTTACGCTCCTTGTTGCTGTTGGTATTCGGCGAAGAGCTGCGAAAGCCTCTCCTGCACAAATCGGTCGAATCCAGGTGCGGCCTTGTTGTTGAAGACAAAGGTGGCACTCTTTGCTGACGTCTTCAGGGTGACGGGCAGGCCTGGAATTTCTGCCTT
The DNA here is from genome assembly GCF_016864575.1 of Rhizobium sp. BG4. Classification (NCBI taxonomy): domain Bacteria; kingdom Pseudomonadati; phylum Pseudomonadota; class Alphaproteobacteria; order Hyphomicrobiales; family Rhizobiaceae; genus Rhizobium; species Rhizobium sp. BG4. The sequence goes on along the minus strand of NZ_CP044127.1, from coordinate 7,699 downwards.
GGTAGCGGCCGAAACAGTACGCTGCTCCTTGTTTTGTGCAATTTCGAGAGCTCTTTGGAACCGTTCCGGACTGCTCAAGGCACGCCAGTTGTCCGCGGACAACTCGGTCGCAATGGTCTCGCAATTGCTTGGGGTCAGTCTTTCTGCCAGCTCTGCCCAGCGTCGCCGGCCGACATCTGGAGCAGCGCCGATTGCCGTAAGGACGGCCATCGGAACCTGAGAAATGACCGACATCATCTTGGACAGCGCAGCCTTGTCGACGCCGAGAGACGCCATGATTACGTCGCGACCGAAGCCGCGTTCCTCCAGGCGTGCAGCAAACAATGCCCGCTCGATGAATGACAGGTTGGTGCGGGCGCTGTTTTCCTGTCCTTGGCTGACCACCAGCTGTTCGTCGGTCAGTTCGCGAATGACGGCACGGACCTTGATGCCGAGCATCCGCGTTGCCGCCAAACGACGATGACCATAGGCAACCTGGTATCTCGATCTGGCCCCGGGATGCGGCCTGAGCAGAACCGGAACCTGCTGCCCGTGTTCGCGAATCTGCTCGACGAGTTGTGCAAGTTCAACGGGATCGATTTCAAGTCGATCGGCAACGAATGAGGCGTCAACGAGAGCCGGATCAATCTCGACGATTGTCTGTCCCTGTGCCAGCTGCCTTTCAAGGTCGGTGGCGCGCTCCATCTTCTCGGTTATGTTTCCGAGGGTTTTTGTAATGCCCCCGACAGGTGAGCCTGAGCGGACCGTCGGAGCAAGGCCGGCCAATGGCCGGCTGTCACGATGAGGTGCCGGTTCGGGGCGTTCCCCGTTCGGGCTCGAAATCTCAAGCAGGTTCTTTCTCGACATTCACTTACCTCCTTCCCCAGGTCGACCGGATGTGGGCCTCGATTTCGCTATTGACGAGATTGAGGGAATCCAGTGCGCGATCGTAGGTCCCGCGGGTAAATTGCGCGCGGTCCACCTCATAGAGTGTCTGCTTCGTTACGCCGGCATCGGAGACAGCCGTCGATTTGAGCATCGCATTGTGAAGCATGCGATTGCCGAAGATCGCGCGCATGAAACCGGTCATCTGGCTCTGCGGTCCATCATTGGGCTCGAAGCGGGTCACGAGATACCGCATCCAGTCGTAGCTTGTGCGGCCCCCTGCCCTTTCGACCACGGACATCAACTCGCTGGTCATCGTCAGGAACTGCGACATCGACATGACGTCGAGCATCTGGGGGTGAACGGTGATCAATACCGATGTCGCCGCGCAAAGGGCAGACATCGTCAAAAATCCGAGTTGCGGCGGGCAATCGATAATCACCAGATCATAGTGGCTTTCGATGTCCGTCAGTGCTTCGCCGATACGGGCAAAGAACATCGTCTCGGCGTTGCCCGATGCCATAGCGCGCGGCGTCTCGTGCTCGAATTCCATCAGTTCGAGATTGCCCGGAATAAGATGGAGGTTCGGCGTATAGGTCGCGCGCACGATTTCGGCGATTGGCCGCGGATCCTCGTAGCGGATAGCGCCATGGAGGGTTTCCCCCTCGCCGACATCCAACTCAGGCTGATGACCAAACAGCGCCGACATCGACGCTTGCGGGTCGAGGTCGATCGCCAGAACACGGTAACCTCTCAGTGCCAGATATTGCGCCAGATGCGCGGCGGTGGTTGTCTTGCCCGATCCGCCCTTGAAGTTCATGACCGAAACGACCTGGAGTTTTTCGGAGGCCTTGCGGGCAGGAATATATTTGGTGTTGCCGTTGCGCTGGTCGAGCGCATGGCGAATACGATCCATGTCCTCGGCGCTGTAGAGGCGGCGGCCATTGGCCAGGGGATCGGGGCCGTGGCCCTCGGCTGCAATCTGGCGCAGGTAGCCCTCGCCGATGCCGATGAAGCTTGCCGCTTCGGCCGGCGAGAATGTCCGCAGGGTCTTGCGTGCCAGCGGCGAAAAGATCTTCGCCTGGTGCTGCTGAAGCTGGTATGAGAGTTCCTGCGCATCTGTTGCCAGAAGCGAGGGGAGGTGCTCTTGATCATCCTGAAGGGCGAGACTCGGCTGCATAGTGTTTTTCCAATCAACTGCGCAAATGTTCGAATAGGGTGGAAAACTGCGCAGTTAGAGTATGCTCCGATTCGTTACCAATTTACAAACGCTTAACCATGACCTGTGGAGAGCCGATTTGATGGGCCTTTCGGGCCAAGAAACGGTGTTCGCCACGCCCTGATTTGCGAGTTGTCCGCGGACAACTCGGCGGGTTGTCCGCGGCCCCCGTGAAGCGGAAACTCTGCGACAGGTCCGTTCCAGCCGGCGCCAGCGGCGATGCACCCCGTTCATCAATGTTGCGGTGGGCCGCGAGACCCCTGTCCAGTCGCCTTGCAGAAAGGGCCGGTCCCACACGGGCGGCGAACGCTGGTGCCAGGCATGGCGAGCATGCCAGTCAGGATCAACGATTTTGCCGCTGAGCTTGTAGTCAGTTCTGCCCGGCGGTCGGCAGGAACTTTTCAACTGCATTGGGTTGGTCCTGTCGTGGCCGATGTGTGGCGCTGAGTGCTGTGCGTCGCGACGTCGGCGCGGCGGTGCGGCTCTCACCCGCGGCCTTGTCCCACGAAATTGATAGGCGGCGACAGCACATCGCATCATTCGAACCTGGAGCCTTACAGCTTCAAACGGGCACCGCTCTCGCCGCTCCGTCAATGTTCCGGATTGTGGTGCGCAGTCCAATTTGAGATGCGTCCCAGAAGGGCTTCCAGTCAGACAGTATGACAATGGTTGGTGGCGGCGCCTTGCGTGGGGTAGCCACCTAAAGATGGTGAAGATAAGCCGCGCCAACGATCTCCATCACGCGCTGGATGCCGCAGCGGTCCGTGTCAATCGCCAGCAAGGGATTGGGAGCGACGCATCCCAGCGTCAGGCGATTGCGAACGCGCGACCTTAATGAGACGACGGTTCGCGTTGGGAGTTTTGTATCGAGGCGGATAGGTGATTGCGCGGCTTGTTTTCTACCAGCCGGCCAACCCGCCCCTGTGGCAAACCTCGGCTAGCGCTCTGAGCTTGCTGTAAGAAGGTCACGCTCGAAACGGTCCCGGCACCTTGCGAAGCCGACATGTCGGGAAGATTGCTCACTCGTTCCCACGCTTTCGAGCGCTGGTGGACCGTCAGCGCCGATGCCCACCCGCCAAGATGTAAAGCAGCACAACAGTTGTCCGCGGACAACTCCGGTGCCCCAATGCTTGCGCTCATCTTGCCGATGCGACACCCACAAAAGGCCGTACACATCGGCGCCACTCAGGATGCGATCTCTTCGCGCCGGCGCTTGTCAGGGTCCAGTTGCGATCGCCATGCGCGCCGAAGCTTCTTCCTGTCTCAGTCGCGTCGCCAGAGGCCGTTGACGATCGCGACGCAGCTTTTGCGACTTTCCTGCGTCGCGCCGGAAAACAAAGGGGACGTGAGACCGGCGAGGGGGCTCCCCTGGCATCGACGCGAGGATCGGTTCGCATCAGACCAGACCGATGCTCGCAGCTGGATAGCAGATCCAGAGCCTTCCGGCGGATGCCAATGCCCGCTCGGGGTTGACGAGCTGCGCTGGACGAACATTCAGGGGAGGGGATTTGCTGCGCGGGGCGTCCGGCCTTGGAATAAGCCGCGATAGGAGATCCTGCGGCGCATCAATCCGTGATGCGATCACGGCGTGCAGCGCGGGGGCTGAGGCAGGGTCCCGCGCGTAACGTCCCGCCACGGCCCGTAAGGGGTGCCTCGGCACGGGGGGCTGCGGCTTGATTCATGCTGCTCCGAAGCATCACGTCAATCTGCTGGTGCCCGGCAGGCCGCCCCGTCGCCCTTATCCCTGCCCGGTCGGTTCGAATGCCAAGGACATGCCGCTTGTCATTGACAATTCCGAGGTCACTTAACTCCTGGCGGCACTGCCTCACGGGTTGCCCGCGGGAAACATCTGTCGGACGCTCGATTTTCTGCTTGGAAGGCCTCCGCCTTGGTTCGTCGATGACACTAATATCTGCCTTCTTGATCGCAACGCCGGCCGGCACCGGCCCTGTTGCTTCCCCCTGTTGATCTGCGCGCAAAGCCAATTTGGGCTAGGACTTTGCCCGGGATCTCGAACCCATTCCTCCACAGGTCTTCATTGCAGACGCCCGCGGCGAGGTCGCCATAGTCGCGTTGCGTGCCGTCCGAAGACGTCGCCCATCTTTCGCGACCGGCACCGCAATTCTGCTGACGCCATTGGGTCGGGGGCTATCCTTGGCAACGCGTGGATCGGAAATTGCGAACATTGGCCCTATGTTAGAGGCGGTTCGGCTTGATAAATCCGTCGCCAACGGGTATGTTTGCCAGGTGCCAGACTGGTTGGCCACGTGCGCCGGATGCCATGCACAGTACTCTCCAGCGATCGACTTCCAGGGCCCGGAAATAGTGGCTTCGTAGGCTGTACGGGCAGCGGAAGAAAAGGCCGATATTGCTTCCGGCACGGAAAATAATGTCATTTCTTCAGATGGTTAACAGTAGAATAATCTAGGCAGCGCAGGATCGAAATCCAGCGGTCGTGCAGGCGTGAGCTGAGAACAGCAGATGGGGATTATGCGGAGCACATTGCACTTTCGCAAAAGACCCCGGACGGTAAATAGTGGCAAGCGAGTGATGCAAACTTCCCCTGTTCCGGCTGGTTTTTTCCACCCCCTCTCGGAGCTTGCCCGTGCGCTGACGATCGAGTGGACAGAGGCGAAGTAGGGCCGTCAGCCGAGACTTCAGTCACAGGGTGAGGAGGGGGCGCCCGCACATGCGGTTTTCGCGGGCTCCCTCCGGCGAGGGGCATGCCACTCGGCTGATAGTACTGTCGGCTGTCTTATCGTGGCGCCGCCGCGACAGGGCGAAACAACACGGCGCTGTCTGCGCATAAGGTCGAGCGATGCAGCAGGTCGATCGGCCTTCTGCCGGATCCGCCGTAGACAAACTCTTCGCTCGCCCACTCCACTGACCATCGTGTTCCCGAAGGCGCCGCCAAAAGCGGATCTGCACGGCTCATGACCGGGAGATCCCGGCCCAAGTTAACGATCAGCAGTCTCTCGTCCAACGGGTCCGGGGAAAAAAACCGCAACTGGAAAGCCGACTGAGCAAGAACGCTTCCATCAACGTCGCCGTTGCCGGCTATTGCTGGCGTCTGCTGACGCAGAGCAATGAGATCCCTGTGCAACGCTATGACATGCCCGCTCGCTTCGGTCTCCGACCAGTTGAGTTTCGAGCGTTCAAAAGTGCTCGGTTGAGCCGGATCGGGCATCCGTTCGACGAAGCTATCGTCCTGCAAGCTCGGAAACTGTTTGAGGAAGTCGATCCGCCCGTTGCGCACAAGGTTCGCGAGTTCGCCCGACTGATCGGCGAAGTAAAAGAACGGACTTGAGGAGCCGAACTCCTGGCCCTGAAACAGCATCGGCGTCTGCGGACCTAAAAGGAGCAGCGCCGTCATCGCCCGGACCCTTGCGGGTGACGCAAGCTTGTCCATACGGAGGCCCACGCCGGAATTGGCGATCTGGTCGTGGTTTTGCAGAAAATGGACAAAAGCGCTGGGACGCAGGTCGAAGCCCGGCTGCCCTCGCGGCGCGTCCTGCCAATCATATCGTTGACCCTGGAAGAGATAGCCGTACTTCGCAGCAGAAACGAATTCTTGTGCGCAGCCCAGATGGTCGTGGTAATAGGCTTCATTGCGTCCGGTCAGCGCGACGGTCGCGGAGTGGTGGAAATCGTCATTCCAAAGCGCATCGAGACCGTAACCGCCCTGTTCCAGGCTGCGCACCAGACGGGTCTGCTGAGGCTCGTTCTCCGCCACGAGGTATATCGACTTGCCTTCGCCGGCTCGGCGCGCCTCCCGGGCAATCACCTCCAATATATGCTCGTCGCCTTCATCGAAGAGCGCCTGTGTCGCATCCAATCGCAAACCATCGAAATGAAATTCATCGATCCAATAGGCAGCATTTTTCGCGAAATATTCGCGCGCACCGGCACTGTTGGGACCGTCGAAATTGATCGAGCTGCCCCACTCGTTGGCGTAGCGATCCGTGAAGTAGTCCGGCGAAAAATCCTTAAACCGGTCGCCGGCACCAAAATGGTTATAGACGACATCCAGAATAACCCCAATTCCGTGTTTGTGGGCCGTCTCGACGAAGAAGCGCAAGTCATCGGGCGATCCGTATAGGCGTGTCGGGGCATAGGCCAGAACGCCGTCATAGCCCCATCCGAACGATCCGCAAAATTCATTGACCGGCATCAGCTCCAGGCAGGTGATGCCGAGTTCTTTGAGGAAGGGAAGCTTCTCGGCCGCTGCCCGATAGCTTCCCTCAGCCGTGAACGTTCCAATATGCATTTCATAGAGCACCTGACCGCCTGGGCTGAGGCCCGTCCATTCGTGATCATGCCAGTCAAAGTCTCCCGGATCGACGACCATCGATGGACCGGTGGGCCCGTCGGGTTGAAACCGCGACGCCGGATCTGGGGCAAGTTGGTCACAGCTTCCCAGCTTGAAGCGGTAAAGGGCGCCCGGCCTGAGGTTATCGACTTCGATTTGGAAGTAACCGTCATGCTGACGACGCATGTCGAACGTCTGTCCCTCGTCAAGCACAATTGTCATGCTGTCCTGTGCCGGTGCCCATACGCGAAAGGACACGCACGCGCCGATCGGTTCAGCGCCGATCGGATATCGCCGGTTTTCCCCGATCTTTTCGTTACCTGCCAAGACGTCTTGATTGGCGCTCATGTTTCACCCTCCAACAATGGACCACGAGCATCAGACAGCCATGCGCGGGCGTTGGTCGTAACCATGTTGCCCGGTCATTGTTCCATTCGCCTAGGTTCGCATGACAAGAATGGCAAAAGCCTCATATGGCTGGAGTTCGACGACACCGGCTAACCGTGTGACGGGCGCATAATTGCTGATCAGGCATTGACCGGAGACGAGCAGCTCTTCCGGCAGTTCGACGGTTATGATGCGGGCGGAAAAACTGGCGACCACCACCATGAACTCGTCGCCGAGCCTGCGCGAATAGACGAATACATCAGGGTGATGGTCCAAGTAGGACTGGTAGCGCCCGTGTACGACGATGGGACTGTTTTTCCTAAGCGCGATCAGCTTGCGATAGTGGTTCCAGATGGAGTGTTCATCAGAAATAGCCTGTTCCGCGTTGATCACCGTGTAGTTCTCATTGATTTCAATCCAGGGGATGCCAGTGGTGAAGCCGGCATTGGCCTCAGGCGCCCACTGCATCGGCGTGCGGGCATTGTCCCGGCCATTTTCGTTGGCACCCTTGATGAAGTCTTCGGGCGAAAGGCCGGCTTCCAGGTGCAGACGGTGCATGTTGAGGGTTTCGATGTCCCGATACTGCTCGATCTTGGAAAACGGCACGTTGGTCATGCCGATTTCCTCGCCCTGGTAGATAAAGGGCGTTCCTTTCATCAGATGCAGAACCGTTGCCAGCATCTTGGCCGACTCGACCGGATAGCCTTTGACGTCTCCATACTTTCGACACAGCCCGCGGCAGATCGTGATTGCCCCAGAAAAGGGAATTCCAACCGTCGTCGGCTAGCGCATATTGCCATTTGTTCAAAACGGATTTCAGCCTGATCAGATCGAACGGCCGCGAGCGCCACTTGCCGTAGACTTCATCCCATTGCTGCGTCACATGCTCGAACTGGAAAACCATCGAAAGTTCATTGCGG